>CAXBKL010000057.1:0-22764 GCA_963976125.1 uncultured Sulfitobacter sp.
CGACCGACGATGAAACCATCGATTTCATTTATGGCGTGATCAACTGGAAAGAAATCGCCACCGATGCGGTCCAGCATCCGCCGGTCGACGCCCGGCATCGGCGAGGCAAGCCATTCGACCTCATCGGAATGCACCAGGACAGGTTGTGAAAAATCGGCGTTCAGTTCCATCTCATATCCTTTAACCGGCGCTCAGACGAAACTGCGCACGGTGGCAATTGCCCCCTCCAGCGCCTTGCCCTCCGGGTCTTGCAGGGCGGCTTCACGCAGGCGGTTCATCCATGCAGCGGCGTCTTTGCGCCCTTTCAGCAGTCGGGCGGCCTGCATCACTGTCCCAAATTTCGTCAACCCCCGCGCATGCGTGTCGGAGTATCCCTTTATCAGCCGCCGGTTTTTCAGCATCTCTACCGCAAGGGCATAATCGGCATCTAACCATGACAGGCTGTCGTTCAACCACGCGTCCAGATGTATCACTTCAACTTGATGACGCCGGGTGCGCAGGCGGTAGTTCCTGAGACCGCCCAGAAAATGCAGCATCAGGAAAGACCGCAGCGTATGGGTTCGCAGGCGCCGCCCCTTGTTGAACACCCGATCAAGCAACGCCATGCGTTTCGGATCAGCCTCCCACCGTGCGCCCATCGCGGCGGGCATCATGCTGGCGATCTCTTCCGCGCGGGGATGAAAAAACTCGGTCAACTCGATCAGGTTCGCGTCACCCGCGCCCATCTCGTTGCGAATTCGATCCATGCGCGGCGCACGCGTCTTGAGATCGGCCACCCGGATAATATCGTCATAGGCCATCGCATTTGCGATGTATTTTGCCGCCGTTGCGGTCAACGCCCAATCGTGGTCCGCATCATCACGGGCCAGAATGTCCTCGACCCGGTCCAGATAGGTTGCCCCATAGGCGCAATCCTGAAAATCCACGACCTTGTGCAGCCCTGCTGTTGCCATGGCGCGCACCACCTCAGGCAGGTTCTGTGCTCGGCTGACCAATCCGTGCCATTTCTCCATCTCACCCGCCGGACCGGACAGCGCTGGAGGCGTCACCGGGGCGGGCGTCTCTGATGCCTTCTCGCCGTTTTGTGCGGCATCAAACCCGGCGGCAAAGGCACGCAGCGATGCCTCGACGCTCTTGCCGCTGGCCCGGATGGCCTCTTCAAAGGCCGCACGCGGAAACGGCAAGGCGTCGGACCCGGCCAAGGCCCCAAACAGACTTGCCGAAATCACCGACCCCTGTGCCACCGCGAGGCTGTCCATATCGGCGAGAATCAATCGCTGGGCAGCAATCTGAGCTGCTGCGCGCACCTCATCTGCATTGGCGATCCCATCGCCGGGCGCGGTTTTTTCAGACACCGCCAATGCGCGATGGGTTGACCCGATCAGCGTCGTGCGATCCGGTGTGACAAAACCCCGGATCACGGCGCGGCCAACCTCCATCATCTCTGCGGCAATCAGAATATCCACATCACCGCCTGACGGGGCCAAGGCAAAGATCGGCTGCCGATCCGACGCCGGCGTCATCTCGACATAGTAGATCGTGGCCCCTGTCCGCTGCGACACGCCTGCGACGCTGGTCGCCTGACAGGCATAGCCCTGCGCCCGCGCGAGCGTCTCGATCCACCCGGTCAGGACGCCACCGCCCTGCCCGCCGACGGCCATCACCGCAAGCTTGATGATCTGGCCCATCCGCGCGTCGGGCGTCTGTGGGTGCAACACCATGTTCATGTCGGGGCATTCTCCAGCCGCAGCCGTCTGGCATCCCGCCGCACCTGAAGCCAATGAATGACGCGGGTCCGCACCCGTGCCCGCCAGCGTTCAAATCCTGTAGGGTTGTGCACAACATCCGCGCGATAAAACGACGGACACAGAACCGCCGCATCCGCCACCTCGCCGCAATTGCCGCAGCCGACGCAGGTCTGGTCAATATGCGCAATCGGATCGTCGCGCAGCGGATCGCCCAGCCGTTTCAGCGACAGCGACGGGCACCCCGACAGCCGGATACAGGCGTGGTCGCCGGTGCAGACATCCGCATCGACGCCAAAGCGCGGCACATCCACGCGCCGCCCTTCCTTGATCGCGATGTTGCGCATCGGCTTTTCGCGCCGTTGCTTGTTCAGCATACATTCGGACGAAGCAACAATCACCTTGGGCCCTTTGAAATCCGTGGTCAGCGCCTCGCGCACCGTGTCGCGCACCTTGGCCACGTCATAGGTATGGTCAATCTGACGGATCCATTTGACGCCCACGCCTTTGAGGGCTGCGGAAATGGGATTGTTCGTGGCCTTGGTCTCATTATGCGCGCGCGACGACAGAACGTCCTGCCCCCCCGTGGCGGCAGAGTAATAGTTATCGACGATCACGACCACATTGTCGGATTTGTTGAACACCATGTTGCCAATCGAACTGCTTAGCCCGTTGTGCCAGAACCCGCCGTCCCCCAGCATGGAAATCGCCCGCCGCTCACCACCACCATCAAAGGCCGCATTCGCCGCAGGACCAAGGCCATAGCCCATCGTGGCCCCGCCAATCTCGAACGGCGGCAATGCCCCGAACAGATGACAGCCTATATCGCCGGTGATCTGATGTTTGCCCAATTCCTGCTCCACAAGTTTCATCCCCGCAAAGATGGGCCGTTCCGGGCAACCTGTGCAAAAACCGGGGGGGCGGATAGGCACGGTTTTTGTGAGATCCGGTATCTGCGGTATTTCGGCATTGGGTGCCCGCACCTTGCCGGGCAACATGTCGGGGGCAGCCGATTGAAGGAATGCGGTTACACCATCAAGCATCACCTGCCCGGTGTACTCCCCCGCCATCGGCAGAACGTCCTTGCCATAGAGCTTGAGCGTCCGACCCGCCTTATAAAGAAACGACCCGAGGTGCTGCTCGATATGCTCGGGCTGGCCCTCTTCTACCACCAGCACGTGATCCTTGCCGTCGCAAAAGGCGTCAAATTCATCTCTGACCAAGGGATAGGTCACGTTCAGACAATAAATCGGCACGTCGGTCTGGCCAAACACATCGGCCAGCCCCAGCCGTTGCAACGCGCGGATCAGGCCATTGTACATGCCCCCCTGCACCACGATGCCCAACTTTGCCGTTGCGGGGCCAAACGTCTCGTTCAGCCCCTTTTCCTGAATGAACGCCTCCGCTGCGGGCCACCGGTTCTTGATCTTGTCCTGTTCATGGACATAGCTCATCGGGGGCAGCACGACGCGGTTGAAATCGGACTGCGGATTGGCAATTGCCTCCTTCACCGTAAGAGGCGGCGGCACGTTGTCGCTGGTCTTGAAACTTCCCGTCACGTGACACGACCGGATGCGAACCATCAGCATCACCGGCGTATTGCTGGCCTCCGACAACTCAAACCCGTCTTTGACCGCCTTGGTGATGGACGGAAGGTTCGGGCGCGGATCAAGGAGCCAGAATTGCGATTTCATCGCAAAGCCATGGCTGCGTTCCTGCATGATGGAACTGCCCTCGCCATAATCCTCGCCGACAATAATCAGAGCGCCCCCGTTCACACCGCTTGAACACAGGTTCGCCAGAGCGTCCGAGGCAACATTGACACCAACCGGTCCCTTGAACGTCACGGCGCCGCGAATGGGATAATGCACCGATGCCGCCAACATCGCGGCGGCGGCGGCCTCGGAGGCGTTCGCTTCAAAACGAACGCCCAGTTCGGCCATCAATTCCTCGGCGTCTGCCAGAACATCCATCAAATGCGAGATCGGCGCGCCCTGGTACCCGCCGACATATCCGACACCGTTTTCCAACAGCGCTTTGGTGATGGCTAGAATCCCCTCACCAGTGAACACATCCCCCTCGCCCTTGCGCAGGTGTTCTACTTCCGCCTTGAACGACCGTTCCGCCATCGTGCCCCCGAAAAGTGTTAAAAGTCGTGTTTGCGAATGTTGCGCAGCATGGTTTTCAGCGTCCCGACAAAAGCGCGCTGCTCGGCGTCGTCGATACCCTTGAACATCGCCTCGTAAGCCGCCGACATATGCGGCCACAGCCGCTCGTAGGCATCGCGGCCCGCGTTGGTGATGAACACACGGGTTGCGCGGCTGTCTTGCGCGTCAGTGGTGCGCCGGATCAATCCGTTCTGGTCAAGTGTCTCCAATGCCCTACTTAGGGTCGATTGCTGGACAACCGCATAGACCGCCAGCTCTCGTATCAGGATGCCATCAATAACCGACAAAACCGCCAGCGACCGCATCTGCGGCGTGGTCAGGCCCAGCGCGGCCATCTCGGTTGACAAGGCCGCGTTATAGCGCCCCATGATGCGATTCATCAGATAGGGCGCGAAGTTCTCCAGCCCCATTTCGCCCAGGCGCGGCGCATCTGCGGGTAATAGGTCCAGTTTGGTCATGCGCCCAGCGCCTTTGCAATGTTGTATCCCGATCCGCCGCCCAATCCGGGGCCCGGATGGGTCGATGCGCCGATGTGATGCAAGTTCTTGATCGGGGTGGCGTTGTTGACCTGATCCGCATGGGGCCGCCAGACAAAAAACTGGTCCAGCGTACAGGCCCCGCCATAGGGATCACCCCCAACAAGGTTCACGTTCAACTGCGACAGATCATAGGGCGAATAGGCCCGGCGTTTCAGCTTGATCTGATCCCAATTTCTGATGTGACTGGCCAGAATGGTCTCGATCCGGTCCGCAAATGCCTCACGTGTGGCTTCGCTCCAGTCCGGTGTTGTTTCAATTTGTCCTGCCGCGTCCCCCTTTATCACTCGGGGCGCATCCGGGATTTGCAGCCACAAGATCGCCTTGCCCTTCGGGCATCGGGTCGGGTCAAGCCGATGAGGCTGCCCCACGCAAATTGTCGGCGTTTCGGGCAGCATGCCACGCTCGGCCTCGTTGCAGGACTTCGATACTGAATCAATCCCATCCGCGAGGTGCAGCAACGCAACATCCGCCAACCCGTCAGCCCGCCAGTCAATTGGCCCATCCAGCGCATAATGCAGTTGGAAATTGCCGCGACCGTGGCGGAATTTCTTAATCGGCTCCTTGGGGTTTTCGTCCCTTAGCAACCCATCGTAAAGCTGCCCCGGTGCCACGCTTGCAATCACGTTCCTGGCCAGGATTTGTTCACTGCCTGCCGTTTCGACCCCAACGGCCTTGCCGCGCTTGGTCATCACCTTTGTGGCCTCGACCCCGGTCCTGATCTTGCCGCCATTGGCCTCGATCAGGGATCGAAATGCCTCTGCGGCCTGCCCGGCCCCCCCTTTGATGACGGGGGCACCCGCGGCCTCCAGGGCAAAGGCGATGACGCGCGCCATTTGCCCGCCATAGGTCGCTTCGGGCGTGAGGCCGACGTGCAGTACCCAAGGCGCCCAAAGCGCCTGCACGGCGGCACTGCCATAGCGGGTCTCGAGCCAGCCGCGCGCAGGCTCCATCGCCTCGCCGAACCATGTCTTGAGCGTCGGAATACCCTTCTTCCACGCCTGCTTTCCCAACAGTTTGACCATCTGGCGCGACCACAGCTGTTGACCCAGCAGGGTGAACAGAAACTCTGCCTCCGCCTCGACAGATCCGACATCGGCGGCATGCTGATCCCCGTCTCCGGGACAAAGCGCATTGAATGCGGCCACGTTGGCCGCGCGGTCGGTCCTGAGCACAGCCGCCTCGCCATTGGGTCTCAGCGCACCGGTGGGTGATCCGGTATGGCAAAACTCCAACCCGTGTTTGGCCAGATCAGCGCCCAGCGCCTCGTGCGCCGGGCTGGTCAGGAACAACACGAAGGTTGCCGCCATCACGTCATGATGAAACCCCGGCAGCGTTATCTCATCGGTGTACATACAGCCGCCAATGCGGTCCTCGCGTTCGATGACCAGCACGCTGTCGCCCTTGCGCGATAACATCGCGGCGGCCACCAACGCATTGATGCCCGACCCGACGATCAGATGATCGAACTTCGCCACGCGGCCTAGCCCTTGGGAACCAGCGCCAGCGCGCGAATGGGACTGCCTGTGCCGTTCTTGATCTTGAGTGGCGCGGCAATCAGGATCGCACCCTTCGCAGGCAGCTTGTCGAGATTGGCCAGCGAGGCCAGACCAAAGCAATTGTCCCGGTGCAGCAGGTTATGCGCCGGATATGGCGGCTCCATGCCACCGGCCTGACCGGCATCGGTGCCAATACATTGCGTACCCCAGCCGACGATCTTTTTGCTCAGCAGATATTCAATGCAATCGGGTGTCGGTCCGGGGGAATGCGGCCCGGTTTCATCGGCGTTCAGAAACTTGTCCTCGTCATCAACGCGGCTGTCCCAGTCGGTGCGCATGACAACCCATTCACCCGCGCCAATCTCGCCGTGCTCGGCTTCCCATGCCTTCACGCCATCTGCGGTCAGCAGGAAGTCCTCGTTTGCGGCCGTCTCGCTGGAACAATCGATCACATTGACGGGGGCCACCAGCCGTTGAACGTCAAGGCTGTCGGTATAGCCGTCGGGATAATCCTTGCCTGTGACCCAATGGTGCGGCGCGTCGAAATGGGTGCCGGAATGTTCGCCCAGCACCATCCAGTTCCAGGCAAAGAATGGGCCGTCGCTATCGTATTCGGAAATCTTGTGAATCTCTACCTTCGGGGTGTTTTTTGCAAAATCCGGTGGCAGTTGCAGGATCGGCGTATCCGGCCCCAGAACACCCGAACAATCCACAACTTCGACCCCGCCAGAGGCCAGCATCGCCCCCAGATTGCTCACTACGTCGACTGCGCTCATCTTCTCATCTCCCTGAACATGCGTGATTTGGTTCACGCTATGATTGATGAATCAATGCTAGACAAATTTACATGCGTTTGCAATTATCTTGTTCCATGAGGTCTGCGAAAGAATGACACAAGACGTTGACGCGATTCTGATCGGGGCGGGACACAACAGCCTTGCCTGCGCCTGCCATCTGGCCGCGCGCGGCTGGAAGGTTGCCGTCTATGAGCAGAATTCCGAACCCGGCGGTGCGGTCAAGACCGGGGAGTACACTCTGCCCGGCTTCCGCCATGACTGGGCCGCAATGAACCTGTCGCTGTTTGCCGGATCTGCATTTCACGGTGAAAACGCGGCGGAACTGGCCAAGCATGGGCTGGCCTTTGCACCGACGGGCAATCCGTTCGCGTCGGTGTTTCCCGATGGCCGCTGGCTGGGCATCTCTAACGATGCGGCAATCACGACTGCGCGCGTGCGCGGATTCAGCGATGCGGATGCCAATGCCTGGGCCGCATTAACAGCGGCGTTCCCCTCCGAGGCAGAGGCGATATTCGGCCTATTGGGCAGCCCGATGAATTTACGTGCATTCTCATCATTGGGGTGGAAGATGTGGCGCAAACGCGGAGGCGGAGGCACGCTTGATCTGGTGCGGTTCCTGATGATGTCGCCCCGCGCATGGCTGGACCAGACATTTGAAAGCGACCACGTCAAGGCAACCCTTGCCGCATGGGGCATGCACCTGGACTTTGCGCCCGACATTGCGGGAGGTGCGGTATTTCCTTACCTCGAAGCAATGGCTGGTCAGGCCTTTGGCATGGTTCTGGGACACGGCGGCGCGGACACCATGACACGCGCGATGGTCAAGATGATCGAGGCGCGCGGCGGGACGGTGCATTGCGGACAGGAAGTCACCGCAATTGAACATGCCTCGGGCCGTGCAATTGGCATCACGCTGGCGGATGGCCGCGCCCTGCGGGCAGAAAAAGCTGTGATTGCCAATGTCGCCCCCTCCGCACTGCTCAAACTTACAGGCCATGGCGGCGATGCCGGTCATGAGGCCGCCATGCGGAAATTCCAACATGCCCCCGGCACGATGATGATCCATCTGGCCATGGATGCCCTGCCCAACTGGACCGCGCCCGAACTCAAACGCTTTGCCTATGTGCATCTGGCCCCGTCGATGGATCAAATGGCGCGCACCTATGCGCAGGCCAAGGCGGGATTGTTGCCGGACGGCCCGGTGATCGTCTGTGGACAGCCGACCGTTGTGGACCCCAGCCGTGCCCCTGAAGGCAAACATGTGCTGTGGCTGCAGGTACGCATGGCCCCCGGTCAGATCAAGGGCGATGCAGGGGGCAGCATTCCTGACAGAACCTGGCGGGGCGCAGCGGAACCCTTTGCCGACCGCGCACTGGATATTCTTGAACGCTATGCCCCCGGAACCCGCCAACACATCCTTGGCCAACACATCGTGACGCCGGAAATGCTTGAGGCCGACAATCCCAACCTGATCGGGGGCGATCAGGTCTGTGGCAGCCATCATTTGCACCAGCACTTCATGAACCGCCCCGCACGCGGATACGCGGACGGAACAACACCAATCAGAAACCTTTACCACACCGGTGCCGCCGTCTGGCCCGGTGGGGGAACAGGCGCAGGCCCCGGCACCATGCTCGCCAAGAAGCTGGCCGGGAAATAGCCCCGGAAAATCAACGAAACATAGGGAGAACAAGACATGACACTATCCAGAAGAAGCCTTCTCAAGACCTCCGCCGCCGCAGCGGCCTTTGCCACCGTTGGCATGCCCAGCTTTGCCGCCATTGACGAATTGGTCATCGCCTATAACGTGAACCTGCCCTCTTGGGATCCGACCGTGGGCCTCTCGGCGGTCAACCCGACGATTCAGGGATTCTATCAATCGGTCTTTGACCTCTATATCCCGCAGAACCCCGACCTCAGCTTTGGCTCCGGGATCATCACCGATTACGGCTGGAACGACGATAACACCGCAATCTGGATGGACGTACGCGAGGGCGTGACATGGCACAACGGTGATCCGCTGACCGCCGAGGATGTCGTATGGTCGCTGACCCGCGTCGCCAATCCCGATACCGGCAGCCCGATCCAGTTCATCTGGGGAAAGATCACCAACATCAAGGCGGACGGCAACCGCGTCACCGCCGACATGCCCGAATTTGAACCAACGTTCTTCAAATGGATGTCATTCCTGACCGGCTATGTCATGCCCAAGAAATACTACGAAGAAGTCGGCGCAGAAGGGTTCGAGGCGGCCCCCATTGGCAGCGGCCCGTATATGGTCGAAAAGTTCGAGCGCAACGCATTTGTCCGCCTGAAGGCCAACGAGAATTATTGGGGCGGCGCGCCGGAATTCAAAACCGTGACGATCAAATTCGTGACCGACGCCGCGTCGCGCGTGGCCGAAGTAGAATCGGGCAATTCCCATGTGACACTGGAAGTGCCTTACGAGGAATTTGACCGCCTCAAGGCCAAGGACGGACTGGCGGGCTCGGCCTCGCCAATTTCAGATATAGGAATGATCTTCCTGAATGATATTGAGGTGATGACAGACCCCAACGTGCGCAAGGCCGCCGCCCATGCCATCGACAAACAGCTCATCATCGACCGCCTTTTGTCGGGCTATGGTGTGGCGATTGATACGCTGCAAACCCCCGATTACCCGGCCTATGACCCAAGCATCAAAGTGGCCTATGATCCGGACCTGGCCAAAGAGCTGCTCGCCGCTTCCGGCTACGGTCCCGACAATCCGGTCAGGTTCAAAATCCAATCTACCAAGGGATACAAACCCAAGGATTACGAGATGATACAGGCGATTGTCGGCCTGTGGCGTCGTGTGGGGATCGAAGCCGAGATCGAGGTCTATGAAATCGCCAAACACTTCGAGTTGCGCGCCGCCGACCAACTGGCCCCTGCGGCATTCTACAATTGGGGCAACTCGGTGGGCGATCCGACAACATCGACCGGATTTGCAATGTTCGGCCCGTCGCCGCATTCGGTTTGGGACGGCGAGGACACGTTCAACGCGATCCTGCCGCTGTGGGGCGAGGCGGACGAGGCCAAGCGCATCGAGGGCTGGAAAGAGGTGGACCGCAGGATTGCAGAAAACGCCGAGGTGATCCCGCTGTTGCAATATGTGCAGCCGATTTTGCATGCCTCCGGGGTCAAGGTCACGCCGCACCGTTCAGGCGCGCTATTGCCGCATCTGATGACTCGGGCATAGTGTTCCATTCACCTGAAATGTCCGATCGCGCCCCGGCCATGAGCCGGGGCCTCTCGGTGTTCATGAGGCCCGGCTCATGGCCGGGGCGTGCGTTTATCCGTAGTCTATGACCCTCCTCCGCACCATCCTGATCCGGCTGCTGACGACGCTGATCACCCTTTTTGGCGTGGCAGTGATCGTTTTTGTCGTCATCCGTGTGGTGCCCGGCAACCCGATTGCCATGATGCTGCCGCCGGGTGCGACCGACGACGACATTGCGCGGCTGCAAGCGCAATACGGGTTCGACAAGTCCATCTTTGAACAGTTCATCATCTGGCTGGGCGGCGTGATGCAGGGCGATTTTGGCTCCTCCATTTCACTGCGTCAGCCTGTTGCCAAACTGGTGCTGGGCCGTCTGCCTGCGACCTTGGAACTCTCTGTTGTTGCGTTGGTCATCGCCATGGTGATCGGCGGCGCGCTGGCGCTGCTGGGCACGCTTTACCGCGATACCAAAACCGAAGGCGCGGTGGATGTGACAGCAGGTATGGCGCTTTCGGTGCCGGATTTCCTCTGGGGTCTGGTGCTGATCCTGCTGTTCGGGGTGTTGTGGCCGGTGTTCCACATATCGGGGCGCATTTCACCGTCTCTGAACATCGATTTCACAACAAATTTCTATCTGTTCGAATCCCTGCTGCGCCTGCGGTTTGATGTGTGGCTCGACCTTGTGGCGCATATGTTAATGCCCGCGCTGGCCCTTGCCATCCCCCTTGCCGCGATCATCGCGCAACTGCTGAAACAGAGCCTCAAGGAAACCATGCATCTGGATTATGTAACGCTGGCGCGGACCAAGGGATACGGCGAAAACCATGTCATCACGCGCGAGGCGCTGCCCAATGCGATCTTGCCGACGCTGACACTGGTGGGGGTACAGTTCACCTTTCTGATCGGTGGCACGGTCATCATCGAGCGGCTGTTCAGCTATGAAGGTTTGGGAAATATGGCAATTGACGCGGTGATCAATCGCGATCTCCCGCTGATACAGGGCATCGTGATCCTGTTTGCGCTGATCTTCACGCTGGTGAATTTCGCCGTCGATATGCTCTATGTCGTGCTCAACCCGAGGCTCCGGCATGCGTGATGCCCGCGCCGAGGTAAAACGCCCCATCGGGCTGCGCCTTTGGCTCTCGGGCGGTTGGCTGGCGCTGCTTTTCATTGGCGCCATTTTTGCCCCGCTGATCGCCCCCAAGGACCCGCTGATGCAGGATCTGTTTCTGGGCCGCCTGCCGCCCTTCTGGATGGCCGGGACGGAACCGGGATTCTTGCTGGGCACGGATTCTCTTGGCCGCGATGTGCTCAGCCGTATCCTGCACGGTGCACGGCTGGCCATCATCGTGGCCCTGGCCGCAGGTACCTTGACCTGTCTGATCGGCGCGACATTGGGATTGATCGCCGGGTATTATCGCGGTTGGCCGGATCGGATCATCAGCCGGTTTGTGGACATCTGGATGGCCTTTCCGCCGGTCCTTTTTGCTATCCTGCTCATTGCGGTGCTTGGTCCCGGCCTGTCTTCGATCATCATCGCCATCGTCGTGATCGACTGGACCCGTTTCGCCCGCGTCATCCGCGCCGAGGCGATGGGGCAAGGTGCTATGGATTACATTGCCTCCGCCCAGGTCGCGGGGCGCACAAGGTTCGGCACGATGATGACTGAAATCCTGCCCAATGTCTTGCCCACCATTGTGGCATTGCTGACGCTGGAAATGGGCATTGCAGTGATTGTCGAAGCGATTCTGTCCTTTGTGAACCTGTCCATCTCAACCGATAGCCCGACTTGGGGCGGCATGATCGCCGAAGGACGGACATCGGTGCATCAGGCATGGTGGGTCTTGGTGTTCCCGCTTGTCACCCTGTTCCTGACCGTGCTCAGCTTCAGCCAACTGGGCGAGGGGCTCAAGGACCGCTTTGATCCGGTGCTGCGATGATGACCTATCTGTCCATCCGCAACCTGACGGTTCGACTTAATACCGGGCCTGTGATTTTACGTTCCGTGTCCGTGAACGTGGCAGCGGGACAGGTGCATGGGCTGGTTGGCGAAAGCGGTGCGGGCAAGTCGATGATCGGCAAGGCGGTGCTGGGGACTTTGCCCCGCGCGATGCAGATCACATCAGGTGAGATCTGGCTGGATGGCACCAACCTGCTGACCCTGCCGCCCAAGGAACGGCGCAGGCGCATCGGGGCCACGGCGGCGTTGATCCCGCAAGACCCGCTGACCGCGCTGAACCCGTCAAAGCGCATCGGACCCCAGATTACGCGCCGATTGGTCGATATTCTGGGGTGGACCAAGGTGGACGCTGACGCCCGCGCACGTGAGTTGCTGGATGAAGTGCATATCCCCAACATCAACCGCGTGATGCGCAGTTACCCCCATGAGCTTTCTGGCGGCATGCGTCAGCGCATCCTGATCGCGTCAGCCTTCGCTGCCGAGCCCAAGCTCATCATCGCGGATGAACCGACAACGGCGCTGGATGTGACGGTTCAGAAACAAATCCTGCGGATAATCAGCGACATGCAGGACCGGCATGGCACCGCACTGTTGTTTGTGACCCATGACCTTGGGGTGGTCTCCAAGGTTTGTGATACGCTTTCAGTTCTCTATGCCGGGAAGGTTGTGGAGGACGCCCGCATGCACCGGTTCTTCATGCGCCCCATTCACCCCTATTCTGCCGCATTGCTGGCCGCGACGCCGACCTACACCGACCCGATGGGCAGCCTGACACCGGTGCCCCAGGACGTGATCCGCGCCGTGGAACAAGAGGTGCGGCAGCATGATGTGAGGGCAGGTTCATGATGTACGAAGTCCGCGACCTGCGTTTATCCTTCGCGGATATGGCGCACAAGCCGCTGCTCGGCGCGGCACCGCGTGTCGACGTCCTCAAGGGCCTGAGTTTCGATGTGCCGGAAGGGGCTGTCCTGGGCATTGTGGGTGGCTCAGGGTCCGGCAAATCCACCCTTGGACGTGCAATGTTGCGGTTGCTGGAACCCGACAGCGGCACCATCCGGTTCAACGGCACCGACATTACCCACATGACCGAGGATCAATTGCGCGGCATGCGCCGGCGGTTCCAGATGATCTTTCAAGACCCCATGTCATCGCTGAACCCGCGCAGGCGGGTGGGCGGGATCATTGCCGGCCCGCTCAAACTTCACGGGATGGACAACCTGTCCAGCCGGGTGAATGAGGTGCTTGATATGGTCGGCCTGCCGCGCAGCTTTGCCATACGGTTTCCGCATGAGCTGTCCGGCGGTCAGCGCCAGCGCGTTGGCATCGCCCGTGCCATCGCCCTGCGACCCGATTTCATCCTCGCGGATGAAATCGTGTCGGGCCTTGATGTCTCGTCGCAGGCGCAGGTACTGAACCTGCTCGGGGATCTGGTGCGCGAATTGGGTTTGACGTTGGCATTCATCAGCCATGATCTTTCGGTGATACGGCGGCTATGCAACCGGGTGCTTGTGCTGCACCATGGAGAGATCGTTGAAGAGGCAGAGACCGCAACATTGTTTGACGCACCGCAATCCGACTATACCCGCGAATTACTACAGGCGATTCCGCTTCCCGATCCATATCAGATCTGGGCCTGAGCCGTATTTCGGAGACCTTGTTCATGCCAGATGATCCCGCCTATTTCCTTTACCACTCAATCGGAATGTACCCTGGCAAGGCGGGGGACATGGCGACGGCCCTGACCCGCTTCGCCGAAGTCTGGGGCAGTCCCGATGATGCGCAATGGCCAAGAATGCTGGCGGCGCGGGCGGAATTTATCGACCTGTGGCGGGCCTTGATTGATGCGCCGGACGGCTCCCTGACCAGTGCGGAAAATGTCACCACCGCATTGTTTTCTGTCCTTGGCGGTCTGCCTGCGGAACATTTGCGCGGCAAGAAGGTGCTGGTGGCCGCCGATTGTTTTCCCTCGCTGCACTTCCTGCTGAACGGGCTGCAAGACCGGCTGGGATATACTCTGGAAACCGTACCGATCCGGCAAGGAGATCATTGGGTGCGCGACGAGGAAATGATTGCCGCCTGGGACGAAAGCGTTGGTCTGGCACTGCTCACCTTTGTGACCTCCACCTCATCGCATCGCTGCGATCTGGACGCGCTGATTGCCCACGGCCACGCAAGGGGATCGCTGGTGGGTGTGGACCTGACACAGGGCATCGGGATCATCCCGTTTTCGCTGACCGATTGCCCGGCTGATTTTATGATCTCGACCTCTCTCAAGTGGCTGTGCGGAACACCAGGGGCGGGCATCATCCAGATGCGCCCCGATCTGATTGCACAAACAACACCAGAATTGCGCGGCTGGTTTTCTCAGGACAATCCGTTTTCCTGGGATCTGGATGCCTTTGAATACGCTCCGGACGCCCGACGGTTTGAACACGGCACACCATCACTGATGGCTTGCATCGGCTCTGTTCCGGCTCTGAAATGGCAGGCGTCACAAGAGGGGTTGCTGGACCACAACCGCACCCTTACGGCCAAGATCATTGACGCGGCGGACGCGATGAACCTGCCGCTTGCCACGCCCCGCAGCGAGGATCGGCGTGGGGGATCGGTGATGCTGCAATTGCCTGCCGAAACGGACCCCGTACATCTGGTGTCCAGCCTGCGCAGGCAACATATCCACCTGGATTGCCGGGGGCATATCCTGCGCCTGTCGCCCGGTACCGTGACCACTGCCGCCCACGTTGACCGTCTTTTTTCGGCACTGAACGCGCTTAGTTCGTGACGTATCCCGCCACCACCTGAAGCAGTTTGTAGGCGGTTCTGGCATCGTTGCCGACCACGTCCAGAAACTCCTCTGCGCCAATGCGCAAACAGGTCAATTCGGTCTTGGCCCGCATGTCCAACGCGCGTGGCACGTTGCGGATCAGACCCAACTCTCCCACCAACTTTCCCGGTCCCGACGTGGTAATCAGCAGATCATCCTCGCCTTCGCGCGGCAACAGAAGGTCGGCCTCTCCTTCAATCACCAGATAGGCACCGCTGGAGGGATCGTCATCCTTGTAAAACACATATTCTCCCGGCTGCGCCTTGTACCAGCGCGCCCCGAAAGCCAGCAGCCGAAGCTGCTTGCGTTCCAGTCCCGAGAACAGATCGGTGCCTTGCAACGCGCTCAGCTTGCGCGCCAGATCGGCACTGACCTTGGTGTCATCATCATCTGCTGCAAGACCAGTATCAACATTGGCGATACGGCCCTTATTCATGACGTATTGCACATCATATCCGGTGGAATCCGCAAAGCTGGGCTCAAGACGGATGATTGTCGCATCCGGCAACAGCGCACGCAGCCTGTTGTGCAGGTTGTCGCGCACCTCCGCATCGTAGCTGGACAGAACACCGTCCAGAACAAGAATATCCGGGGCCTTGATGGTCGCCCGGCTGATCGCAAGGGTTTCGATCAGTGACGCGGGCAGGTTGGCACCGCCAAGCGTCAGTTCCATGTCAAAGATCAGGTCAAGCACAGGACCGTCCAACTGCGCCTGATGCAGCAATTCTTCCAGCAAGCCGCGCAAATCCTCGCCCTTGCTGCTGCTTGATTCCGCGATTTTGCCAAACAGCGCATTTTCAAGCACCGAAAGACCGGACATCGGCGCATCAGCAGAGATCGGGCTGAACAAATCCCCCAGACTGGCCTGCAACGCCGTGCCATGGGCGGTACGGATCTGAAGCACGCGGTCAATGATGTCATCGGGGAAAGCAGCGCCGAGTTTTTCAGCGGAAATCGCAAAGGGCACCGCCAGCAATTGCGCCTTGTCCCTGGGGGCCAGCGCCGCGCCTTCCTGTTGTCTGGGAACCAGCGCGACAGCATTTTCATAGGTGGTTGCGTCAAGACCCAGCTTGCGGAACAGCGGGTGATCGGTGCCATCCAGCCCAAAGATCTGACGCAGCAAATCGACGCTGTCGCTTGCTAGTTGCAACAATTCCGCCTCAACCCCCAGTTCAGAGAGTAGCGCGAGGAATTCGGTTTGCTGTTCCAGAACCTCCGCCGTGATGGGTTTGTGCGGGGTCGCAAAAATCAGGTTCTCGGCCACCGGAAGCGCGGGATTATATCCGGCCGGATCAAAGAAATGCACCTGATCGCTGAGCCCGGCCTTGGAAATAGCCTCAGCCACCTGCGGACGCAGGGCAACAAGCGCTTCGGCCAACGCGCCATGGGTATCAGGGTCCAGTTTCTGTTCAATGCCGCGCTTGAACAGCATGGTGTCGATTTCCATCCCTTGAATCAGGGTCTGCCACCACGCCCGCAACTCCGGTCCTCCGGGCCCATCGGCTTCTTCCAGATCGACCCAGTTCGCCCCGACCGGATCAGGGCTGTTACCGGCCTTGATGCTTTCCTGCGATGCTGCGGCAATCGTTCCGTCGGTTTCCGGGCGCAACTTTAGCGGCAACACCACATTTTCCCCGAAACTGCCAAGAAACATGACGGGGCGCGACGTGGCATAGCCGATCCGCTTGGCAATCGCGACCTGATGCAGGCCGTTCATCGCATGGTCCCCGATTGCCAAATCCCCCGACATCGGCGTCAACTCACGTGTCAGAACCTCGGCCAGCGCGCGCCGGTCCTCATCGCTTGGCGCGGCAACGGCAATGGTCTGGCCGCCTTCAAAGGTAACGTTGATGTTGTCGAGCACGATGTTGCCATCTGAATCCTGAACGCTGACACCCCTCAGCGCGACATCCCCTCTGAGATGCGGCACGCCCTCAGGCTCTTCGTCGAAAAGCGCGGTATCGATCATGCCAGCGGGCGCAAAACGCTCGGTGATGGTTTCCCAACGCAAGGCCATGTCCTGTGATTGGTTGTAATAGGCCAGCAGTTCTTTCCAGGGGCTGCTCAAATCCTTGTAGGCCGCAAGGGCGGCGACAAGGGCGCCCACGGTAATCTGGCCGGTGATCGCAAGGTAGCCACCGATGGAGTAGAAGAAAAACGGCGTCAGTTGGGTGATGAAGTTGTTGAGAAACTTCATGAAGAATTTGCGCTGAAAAATCTCGAACCGCAGCGTATAGAGCGCGCCAAGACGTTCCGAAATCATCGCCATTCTATAGCGCCAGCCGCCGTTTGTGCGCAGCGTGCTGGCCCCAACGGCCCCTTCGCCGATTTCTGCCGCCAGGGCGCGCACCTGAATAATGCGTTTCTTGTTCAGCATGTTGATCTGCCGCTGCAGCTTGGGGATCAACCAAGCCTGCAAGGGGATCAAGGCACATGCCGCCAGACCGAAAGCAAAGCTTTGCAGGAAAAGAAATCCCAGAATGGTCGCCATCTGGCCCGCCTGCAGCACCGGCTGCGCCACGGCATCGCCCATCAATCCGCCCATCGGCTCGGATTCAGAGGTAACCATCGACACCAACTCGCCCTGGCTGGTGCGTTCGAAATAGGGGGCAGGGAACCGCAGGATGCGCGCAATCAGCGTATAGCGTAAACGACGCAGCAGGCGCTCGGCCAAGATACCCTTCATGGTGTTGATACGCATCTTCATGACGCCGTGCACCAACACCGACAACAAGAACAACCCGCACAGAACCAACAGGAATGTGATCTGGCCCATCTGGAAACCAAACAACGATACCACGTCGGACTGAGAACCGATGGCATCATTGATGATCCGTTTGGGCAGCTCCAGCGTCAGGTACAAAAGCGGGAACAGGGTCACTGTCACAGCCAGCAGGATCAGCTGGTCGCGCTTGGAGTATTTCCAGATGAATGAGAAAAGAGTGCGTTCTATGGGATTATTCCAGAAATCAGGCGTCTTCAAGAGTGCGTTCTATAGGCTTAGCCTGCGACTTGCTTTGAAATCAAATCATTTGCGACTTTGGCACGATTCGCTAAATTGAACGAACCGGGGAGAGGAACGCATGCCACAGGCCTTGCAAACAGCTTTGATCTTGCTTGTGGCGCTTCAGGTGAAGCATATGGTGGCGGACTTTTTCCTGCAGACCCCGCGCATGTTGGTGGATCGGGCCCGTTACATTCATCTGGGCCGGACGCAACATGCCGCTATTCATGGCGGATTGTCGGTCGTTTGCTTTGTGGTAATTGGCGCACCGCTGTCGCTTGTCGTGATCCTGTGCGCGGTTGAAACGGTCGTTCACTTCCACATCGACTTTGTCAAAGCACGCCATTCCGATGCCGCCGGACATACACCTGTTGATTCCGGATACTGGCGGGCCTTTGGGCTGGATCAACTGGCCCATCAACTGACCTATGTTGCGATGATCTGGGCCTGGGCCTACTCCGTCGCCTGATCCGCGTCTTCAGGCCAGCCGCGCGGCAAAGTTCGGCACCGGATCGGCATAACCTTTCAACGCGATCGGGTCGAGCGTCTCGAATGCCACCCCGTCCAACCCCGCACTTGCCTCAAAGGTGGCCTGATCCAGCAAGACCTGACCCGGTTCCGCCTTGGAGCATAGCCGCGCGGACAGGTTCACAGTCGAGCCGAGCACCGTGAAATCCATACGGTCACGGGCGCCCATTGCCCCCACGACCACCTCGCCGGACGCGATGCCAATACCGACATGCAGATTGTAGTCGGGGAACTTCTGTAACAGCCCCTGCATCGCCTGCGTGATCTTGACCGCGCAATTGACCGCGCGGGTTTCCATGTTTTCGCCTTCAAACACCGCCACCAGGGCATCACCGATAAATTTGTCAACGTCGCCATCATGGTCGACAACGATGGATGTCTGGGCATCGAAATATTCGTTCAGGGCTTCGATCACGACCTCGGGGGGGACACGTTCGGAAAACTCCGTATAGCCGCGAATATCGGTAAAAATGACCGATACCCGCCGCCGCTGTCCGCCACGCAGCATGCCTTCCTCGTCCGCGCTCTGGATCGCGGACATGGTGCCGTGGCTAACAAATTTCATCAGTTCCAACCGCTCGCCAAGATGGCCGATCATCTGATTGATACGGCCTGACAACTCACCAATTTCATCCCGTGACCGCACGTTTTTCACACGCGCCGTAAAGTCACCCGCACCCACTTTTTGCGCCACACTGCCGATTTCAAGGATCGGACGGGTCAGCCGGCGCGCGAACACTATTGCGCCAACACTGGCCAGCGCAAATCCGATCAGGCCGATCAGGAAAATCTGCCGGGTGATGGCGTTGACCACCGCATAGGCGGTCTCTTCGCTTTGTTCTGTTACCACCGCCCAGGGAAAGCGGTTGGGAAAGGCGTATGCGCCCAGCATCGCCGTGCCATCGGGGCGCACATACCCCAGCAGCGTATCGGCCCGCGCATTGGCCAGGATCAGCGGCACAGCGGAGCGGACAATTTCGCGGTCGGTCACATCTTTCCTGTCCGCTGTCAGAACAGTGCGGCCCTGACTGTCGATGACGGTGATCTCGCCGCGTTCGGCAAAGGGGTGATTGGCCACCAGATCAACCAGTGATCCCAGATCTATCTTGGCGGCGAACGTCACCGGACGATTGGCGATCCGGGTTTCCAGGGGCAGGACGATCGTGGCAATCCAATCTCCGGTTGCGTCCAGTTTTTCGATGATGGGTTTGCCATATCCGTTGTTGGCGCGAATGCGGGTCAGCATCTCGCCTGTTGTGCTCAGGGTTGCCACCGAATCCAGTCCGGCGTTTTCGATCTTTTCCGAAAACGCCGCGTCCGGCGCCAGAATGGGCAGCTTGGACCCCTCGATTGCCAATTGCAGCGCAATCACATGGGGCAATTCCTGCAAACCCAGCGTCAGCAGCGATACCTTTTGCGGCACGTCCAGTTCCGGGCTGTCGATTCCGTTGCGGATCACCTGTAAGGGGGACAGCCACCTGCCCTGAAATTCATTGTCAAAAACCGTCCGTAGCTGGCTGGCGACAGCGGTCAAATCCTCGTTTGCGGCGCTCTTTAATTCATCGCGGGTCAGCGTGGTCAGGTTCTGTCCCACAATCGCCAAGGGCAGGACTGCCAGAAGTGAGGCAAAGACAAAGAATTTGAGACGAAGAGGAAACCGCATGGCCGGACACTAGAATAGAATGCCGGTCCTGAATACGGGGTTTTTTATGTCTGTCTGATCGCATCAGTCCCTTGGCAATGCCGTTACAATGGCGGTGTCACGTGCCACACCACAGGTCAGCCCCGTTGGATCGCGCGCCTCGACTGTCACGGTATATGTGCCCGGCGTGCCATAACGATGCCGGGTCACGGCACCGGTCCCAGCAAGGCCATCCCCATAATCCCAGCGCAGCGCCAGCCCGTGACCATCGCTGTCGGTTGCACCTGAGGCGTCAAAATCGACAACATCATGTGCTGCGCCCAGTTGGGTGGTTACATCCGGCCCGGCATCGACAATCGGCGTGGAATTGACCAGAATCCGCGCGCTGTCTGTACTCACTCCACAGAACAGACCGCTGTTGTCTGCCACGCTCAGTTCCACAGTTACCGGGCCGCTTGCATCAAAGCTGCGCTCAACCTGCGCGCCCTGCAAGGTGACGCCGTCGCTGAATTTCCATGTATAATCGGTGATGGTACCGTCCAGATCGCCGGACCCGCCCGCGTCGAACTGTACCACGTCACCGGGGCACACCGTCTGGTCAGGGCCTGCCAGCGCCGTGGGGGTGGCATTCACCCGGACATACCGTTCTTCCAACCGGCGACTGTTGCTCAGCCCTTTGCCATCATTCAGCGCCACCGAGATCGGGTAAAGTCCGGGCGTGTCAAAACGATGGGTCACTTCCGCCCCTTCCCTGGTCGTCCCGCCACCAAAAGACCAGACAACGTCGGTGCCTTCAGGCGGTTTCACTGCCCATGGCAGATCAACACCTGCACACACCCATTCTGGTGCAGCAAGGCCCGCCATCGGCGCGGGGTTCACCACCATGGTGCGGGTCACTGTGACACTGCTGTTGCCGACGCCCGCGTCATCCGTGACAGTCAGGGAAACCGCGTAAATCCCGGCTTTTTCAAATCGGTGCGCCGCGCGCAGACCCGTTGCGGCATTGCCGTCGCCAAAGTCCCAAGCGTATCGGGTAATCACCCCATCCGCATCGTCGGATTTCACCGCGTCGAATAGGACCGCTTCACCGGCCGCCATAGCCTCCGGCCCGTCAAAGACCGCTGATGGCGCCTCGTTCACGATCACCTTGCGGGTGGTTTCAATGGTACTGCACCCTTCATTGCCGCCCGCCAGATCCGTGGTAAGTGTGGCGAAAAAGACGCCCGGCGTGGCAAAGGTGTGGGTCACATCCGCACCCTCGGCTGTTCCGCCATCGCTGAACCGCCACTGGTGACTGACCACTGACGCACCATCCAGATCATCGAGCGACACAGAAAAGCCCGCAGGCAGCCCGGCCGCCGCGCGTTCCGAGCCGACAATGCTTTGACCGGGGGCTGCAACCACTTCGACGTTGACGGTATCGGTATCCAGCGGGCTGCAAGTGCCCAGCGCCTCGCCCGTGATGGTAAGGTTCACCACGTAGTTGCCGGGCTTCTTGAAGCGGTACTCTGGCCGCTCGCCGCTTGCCGTTCCGCCATCACCAAAGGTCCAGGCAAAGGCATTCACCGCCCCATCCGCGTCGGTAGAGCCGGACCCATCAAAACGCACAGCCTGATTGGTGCAGACCTTCATGTCCGCACCCGCATTTGAAATCGGCCCTTCACGGACAATGGCCGCAATGCGGGACACATCGGTGCCCCAGTCCGTTCCCGTGCCATTACGCACCGTCAGAGTGACCGGATAAGCGCCCGGTTGTTCATAGGTCTTGGTCGGGTTCACCAGATCGGATTCGTCCCCATCGCCAAAGTCCCAGGAATAGAGCAACAATCCACCGTCGGGATCGACACTATCCGACGCATCAAAAAGGATCGGCTGACCCGAACACACATCCCGGTTTGCCCCCGCCATCGCAACCGGCCGTGTCTTGATCGTGACCACAGTGGTATCGACGGCTGTTGCATTGCTCAGGCCGGTGCCGTCATTTACCCGCAGCGTCACAGGGTAGATGCCCGACTTGTCATAGACATGGCTGACCTGCCCACCCAACACCGGGGGCGATCCATCGCCGAAGTCCCACGTGTAAATCAGCGTGTCGCCGTCGGCATCGGATGATCCACGTGCATCCACGTCGATCTGCAGGGCTTCGGTTTCAATTTCCGGGCCTGCCTCGGCAACGGGCGCGTGATTGACGCGAATGGTCACATCATCGGTATCGGTGGCATTGGACACACCGCTGTTATCGGTCACGACAAGCTGTGCCGACCACACGCCCGGCGTGTCAAAGCTGCGCTCGACAACCGATGTGTCCACTGGCGCCGCGCCATCGTCGAATTCCCATTGATAACTGATAATCCCGCCATCGGTGTCAAACGACAACGTGCCATCCAGCCGCACAGAATCGCCCGGAGCAACCAGGAAATCCGCGCCCGCCTCGGCCACGGGGGCCGCATTTACGGTGACAAGTGCCTCGGCGGTATCTGTGGCACTGCCACCAGAGAAATTATCAGCGACCGTCAGGCCAAAGCGGTACAAACCGGGGCTGCGCAATGCGACGGCGATGCGTTCTGCTGATTGCGTTTTGCCATCCGGCAAGGTCCACATGTGATCGGTGATGCCGCCATCAGGATCGACAGAGGCCCGCCCGGACAGGACAAATTCCTCGTTCGGGGCAACAACCTGCGCCGGCCCTGCGTCGGCAATGGGACTGGCGTTGACAGTAATCTGCACCGTGTCCCGGTCCGAATTCAGCGGTGCGCCGCTTTCATCGCGCACGACAAGCGCGACCTCATAGACACCGGGCCGCGCATAGGCATGGACCGG
>CAXBKL010000058.1:0-22484 GCA_963976125.1 uncultured Sulfitobacter sp.
ACAACGACATTTGCCATCGCACCCGACCTGCCCCTTGCCGCCCTGGCCCAACAGCCGCGCAGCGCCTTTGGCCGGGCCTGGCGGGTTGGGTCCGGCGCGGCAAAGAACGCCAGGAATGCCGTGCCCTATGCCAACCGCCGCTTTGTTGACGGGGCGCATCCGTTTGAGCGGCTCAATCGGGTTGATGACCCAACAACCTACATAGATGAACCCCGCGTAGCCCGCGTGCCCAAACGCACCGACATGTTTGCCCGTGCACAATTCGGGGACATGGGCAAGAAATTGCAGCAGAGCGCCACAGGCGGTCACTATGTGCGCAAGGCCGCTCCTTCGATGGCACAACGCAGGGCATTGGGGGCCTTTGTCCTGCTTCAGGATGGCAATGCCGCGCCCGACAGTACATCGCTTGACCCCCAACATGCTGCGAACCTGGTCAAGGCGACGAGTTATTTCCTTGGGATCGACGCCGTGGGCATTTCGCGTTGCCCCGATTGGACCTGGTACAGCCACGATGCCCGCGGAGAAGTGATTGATCCGCCCCATGACCAAGCCATCAGCATGGTGATAGATCAAGGCTTCGAGACGATGGACGGCTCCTCGGGCGACGATTGGATCGCGGTGGCGCAATCCATGCGGGCCTATTTGCGATTTTCCCTGCTGGGTGGCGTTATTGCCAAGCAAATCCGCAATCTGGGATATTCGGCCAAGGCGCATACGGTCATGGACGGCGAAGTGTTGCAGCCGCCTCTCCTGCTTCTGTCTGGCCTGGGCGAAGTCAGCAGGATCGGTGAGGTTATTCTGAACCCCTATCTTGGCCCGCGTCTGAAATCGGGTGTTGTGACAACGGACCTGCCCATGACCCACGACAGGCCGATTGACTTCGGTCTCCAGCGGTTCTGTGGAAGCTGCAACAAATGCGCCCGCGAATGCCCGTCGGGGGCCATCACCGCCGGTCCCAAGCTGATGTTCAATGGCTACGAGATATGGAAGTCTGACAGCCAGAAATGCACCACCTACCGGATCACGACGCCGGGCGGGGCGATGTGCGGGCGCTGCATGAAGACCTGTCCCTGGAACCTTGAAGGCATCTTCAAGGAAAAGCCGTTTCGATGGGCTGCCATGAATGTGCCGCGGCTGGCTCCGGTTTTGGCAAGACTGGACGATGCTGTGGGCAACGGCAGCCTGAACCCCGTCAAGACATGGTGGTGGGATCTTGAGATCGAAGAGGACGGCGGATACCGCCCGACAACCAAGCCGGTAAATCGGCGGGATCTGCAACGTGGCCTTGACCTGAAATACGACGATCAGACACTGGCAGTTTATCCCGCGCCCCTTGCACCACATCCCTATCCTTACCCGTTTCCAATGGACCGCGAAGCAGGGATCGAAGCCTATCAGGCGATGGTGACGGCCGAAGAATATCAGACACGTTTGGCGCGCGGCGATGACTCTGCGGTGCACAGGTACAGCGCGGAGGGCGAGAGCCCGGTCATTCAGGTAGAAGTCACAAAAGTCGAAGCTATGGCCGAGGGCGTGACAAAGTACGAATTTCGACACCCCGACGGCGCGCCCTTGCCCGAATGGAAAGCGGGCGCGCATCTAGATCTGGTCATCGCGCCGGAATTCCTGCGTCAATATTCAATGTCCGGAGATCCCGCAGACCGCAGCAGATTCCAGATAGGTGTGCTAAGGGAAGACGCCGGGCGCGGCGGATCGAAACTTCTGCACCGCATCTTTACCAAAGGCCGGCGGATATTTGTTTCAAATCCGATCAACCACTTTCCGCTTGATCCGGGGGCGACCCGGTCTTTTCTGATGGGGGGTGGCATCGGGATCACCCCGATGATCGCAATGGCGCACGAACTCCATGCGCAGGAGTGCGATTTTGATTTCCACTATTCCGGCAGGTCGCGTGCGACGATGGGTTATCTGGATGATCTGGCGGATGTTCCCTGGGCGGCCAAGGTCCGGTTGCATATCTCTGACGAGGGAACGCGGCTTGACCTGACGAGGGTTTTTCAGACCTATCAGGATGGGTGGCATGTCTATACCTGCGGGGCAACGCGCTACATGGACAGCGTTCTGGCGGCGGCCGAAAAGGCCGGGTTCCCCGAAGAGGCGCGGCATCTTGAATATTTCTCCGTGCCGGAATTGCCCGACTATGAAAACCATGCCTTTACCCTGCGGCTTGCCAGATCGGGCCGGGAATTCACGGTTCCCCCGGACAAATCCGCCGCCGAGGTTCTGAACGACCATGGCATTCACGTAGACATTAAATGTGACGACGGGATTTGCGGTGTCTGCAAATGCGGGCTGATTTCAGGGGAGGTCGAACACCGTGATTTTGTTCTTTCGGGCAAGCAGCGGACTGACAACATCATTCTGTGCCAATCGCGCGCCAGCACAAAAGGCGGCGTAGTCGAAATAGATCTGTAAGCCTCACGACTTCAGTCGATGGGGCCGCTTTCGCGGGCGATATGGGCGGTGACAAGCAATCCGGTTTCCATATTGGTGAACTCCAGATGCCCACCATGCAGCGCAAGAATTTCCGACGCAATTGACAGCCCAAGGCCAACCCCACGCCCTGCGGGCGAGCCGTGGCCGCGCACAAATGGCAGTAACACCCGATCCAATTGATCCGGTCCGATGCCAGGCCCAAAATCCCGGACGTTGACCTTGAGGGCATCATTGGTGAAGGGAACGACCTCTACCACCGCCCGCCCGCCGTATTTCAGGGCATTGTCGATCAGATTGGAAAACGCACGCCGCAGCTTGTCCGGCTGCCCCGTCATCAGACATTGGTTGTCGGACCGGACCATGACATCCGCCGAGGCGGTAAAGATCGAAGACGCCGAGCGCAGTTCAATCTCACCCGGCGCGACCAGCTCCACCTTTTTTCCAACATCCTGATAATCGCTCACAAGGCTTTCCAGCAGTCCCGCCAGTGAGAACCGGAACCGTTCTTCGGCCTGCGCACCAATGCTCAACAGATCAAGCGCACCGTCAATGATCCCTGTAACTTCATCCAGATCTGCCTCAAACCGGGTTCTGACTTCGGCGTCCTTCAACAATTCAGTGCGCAGCCGAAGCCGCGTGACCGGGGTGCGCAGATCATGTGAAATAGCGGCCAGACCGCGAGACTTCTTGTCCTGTTCAATGTGAAATTGTTCGGCCAGATGGTCAATCTTGTCCCCGACCAGCAACGCCTCGGTTGACGCGAACCGACCCGGACGGCGCGATGATCCGCGCCGATTTGCCAGATGTTGAAATGGTGCCGCAAGGTTCACCGCCAACAAAAGGCACGCCGAAAGGCCAAGCGCAAAAACAATCGCCCCCGACAGTGCCACGGTTGTCTGGCTCAACCTGTCCTGCCAGAGCCGCGGCGCGCGGACGAAGAGGACATCATTCTCTCGCAGGAATATCACAAGTTGCGCGTCCTGATCCTGACGCGCGATTGCCTTGGACAGCTCTGACAGGCGCGCCGATGGCGATGCGGATACCGCTTCTGAGCGCAGCGCCTGCGGCAGCCTTGGGGGCTGTGCGAAACTGATCGCCGTTCGGAAACGCTCGTCGCCCAGCTCAAGAATTAGCGGTATGGTATGCTCTGACAACGCTTCAGGCAGGCCCGCCAGCCGCTTGAAAACATAAGGACCATTTGACCCGGTACCGGGTACCTGACCCGGCTGGCCGGATGCGCTGCGAATGATCTCACCAAGACTTTCGCCAGAGGTTTCGGCCTCGTTCAGCGCGCTGCTGCGTTTGTAGAGAACATAGACCGACCAGCCCGAAATGACCGCACCGGCAAGATAGGCAACAATCACCAACAGCGGCAACCGTTGTGCCAGGGTCTGCGGCAAGAGCGTGACAAGGCGGGACAGCGCGGCGTTCACGTCACGACAGCTTCCTGAGTTCGGCGGCAAACAGATAACCCCGGTTGCGCACTGTCTTGATGAAATCGGCGGATGCAACGACACCCGAGATTTTCTTGCGCAATCTGCTGACCAGAATATCAACCCGCCGATCTTCCGGGCCAAGCTCCATGTGGAATATCCGCCGCCCGATTTCCTCGCGGCTGACGGGATCGGGGGAGGCGCCAATCAGTTCAACAATCAACTGGTACTCGGTTGAGCTCAACGGGACATGCATATCATTCGGGCTGTGCAGCTTCTGATTGGACAAATCCAACACCCATCCTGCAAATCCGACCTTGCCGCTTAACCTTGCGCCCCTTTTGTCGCCTGCACGCCGCAGCAAGGCATTCATCCGCGCCAAAAGCTCGCGCGGGTTGAATGGTTTTTCCAGATAATCATCCGCCCCAAGTTCGATACCGTGAATGCGCTTTGCATCGCCTTTTTCGGCGGAAAGAATAATCAGTGGCACCGCCGAAGTCTTGCGCACCCACTGACAGAAATAAAGTCCGTCCTGCCCTGGCAACATGATGTCCACGATAAACAGATCAAAGCCATCCAGTCCCTTTGCCATCCCGTTCTCAGCAGAGCCGGACACCACGCAGTCGAACCCGCGCGTCTCAAGATATGTAGAGAGCAATGCCGAAATTTCAGCGTCATCTTCTACGATGTGAATGCGCGGCAAGTACGGACCTCCTTGTCTGGGCACCCAGGGTGACACGGAATCGGGCGGATACATCAACCCTATGCAGCATGACGCCACATGGAAACAAAACGCAACAAAACACCTGATTGGCTTGGGGCCGATTGGCCCTAACGTAGCGCAGGCTTTGAGTTTGGCCTCAAAATGATTCTGGGAGGAATATATGAAACTGATGTCAAAGGCGCTTGTCAGCGCTATTGCGATTACGGCTGCGGTCGCGGCCCCCCTGAAAGCAGACCCAAAAGCGGAAGTCCTGCACTACTGGACATCCGGTGGCGAGGCAAAGGCCGTAAAGGCGCTACAGCAAGCCTTTGCTGCGCGTGGCGGCGAATGGATCGACGCGCCGGTCGCCGGTGGCGGTGGCGACGCGCAGGCGGCAGTGCTGCGTGCCCGCGTCCTGGCCGGTGATCCACCTGCGGCCGTTCAGATCAAAGGCCCCAACATTCAGGATTGGGCTGAAGCAGGCGCGCTTGCCGATCTGTCTGCGGTCGCTTCAGCCCAGAATTGGGACGACGTTCTGCCTGAAACCATTCAGAACATCGTAAAATACGAAGGCAACTATGTCGCCGTGCCTGTAAACGTGCACCGCGTCGACTGGATCTGGGCCAACCCCGAAGTTTTGGCCAAGGTCGGTGCGACCGTGCCGACAACATGGGACGAATTCAACGCCACGGCAGACAAGCTGCTGGCGGCGGGTATCATTCCGCTGGCCCATGGCGGACAGCCCTGGCAGGACGCCACGGTGTTCGAAACCGTTGTTCTGGGCATTGGAGGGATCGAATTCTACCGCAAGGCACTGGTCGATCTGGATATGGACGCGCTGGGGTCCGACACAATGGTCGCGGTCTTTGACCAGATGCGCAAGATGCGTGGTTATGTTGACCCCGATTTCCCCGGTCGTGACTGGAACCTTGCCACGGCAATGGTCATGCGAGGTGAAGCCGCGATGCAGATCATGGGCGATTGGGCCAAGGGCGAATTTGCCGCTGCGGGTCTTGAGCCGGGCGAAGACTACATCTGCGCCCCAACCCCCTCCGACAACGGCTATCTGCTGAACTCGGACAGCTTTGCCATGTTCAACGTCAAAGGCGACGATCAGATTGAAGGTCAAAACCTGTTGGCGGAATTGATCCTTGGCACCGAATTCCAGGAAACGTTCAACCTGCTCAAGGGATCCATTCCTGCGCGGACGGACGTGTCACGGGGCGCATTCGATGACTGCGCGATCAAATCCATGGACGATATGGTAAGTGCAGCCGAAGGAGGCACCCTTCTGGGGTCCATGGCGCATGAGATTGCCCAGGCCGGTGCCGTTCGTGGTGCGTTCATCGACATCGCAACCTCGCACTTCAATTCTGACATGCCTTCGCAAGAAGCCGTTGAAAAGCTGGTCGCCGCGATCAAGCTGGCGCAATAAGATACCTCCTCCCGCGCGGTCCGGTTGATACCGGGCCGCGTGGTTTTTCCACAAGGATGGAGGACAGGCGTGATGCCGAACTCAGACATCAAATTTATGGACAGGCTGGCGCGGGCACTGCCGCAGATCGTTGTGGCACCCAGTTTCGCGGCCATCCTGTTTTTCGTCTACGGTTTCATCGCCTGGACCGGCTACATGTCTTTGACCAAGTCAAAGATGCTGCCCAATTACACGCTGATCGGTTTTCGACCCTATGAACGGCTGTTCCAGATGGACCGCTGGACTGTCGCACTGGAGAACCTCTTTGTGTTCGGGTTCCTGTTCATCGCAATTGCGATTGTCATCGGGTGCCTGCTTGCGGTTCTGCTAGATCAGCGCATTCGCGCCGAAGGGTTCATCCGTACGATCTATCTCTATCCGATGGCGATTTCGTTCATCATCACCGGTACGGCTTGGAAATGGATCATGAACCCGTCACTGGGACTGGAGGCCGTTGTGCGCGGCTGGGGCTGGGAAAGTTTCCGGTTCGGCTGGACCAATGACGAAACGCTGGCGGTCTATGCGTTGGTCATGGCGGCAGTTTGGCAAAGTGCCGGATTTGTGATGGCCCTTTTCCTGTCCGCACTGCGGTCGGTGGATCAGGACATCGTCAAGGCGGCAAGCCTTGATGGCGCTTCTCCATGGAGGATTTACACCCGCATCATCCTGCCCTCGATGCGGCCGGTGTTCATGAGCGCGGTGGTGATCCTTGCGCATCTGGCGATCAAGAGTTTCGACCTTGTCGTCGCGCTGACGGGCGGTGGTCCGGGCTATGCCTCGACCCTGCCGGCCAACTTCATGTACGAAATGACCTTCCGCCGAAACGAAATCGGCGTTGGCGCCGCATCGGCGATGGTCATGTTGGCAACGGTTGCCGCGATCATGGTGCCATACCTCTACTCTGAATTGCGGAGCAAGAAACATGTCTGAGCACGCCACCTATTCCCCGGCCCAAGGGCGGTCAGCCATCTGGATGCGGTTGTTGCTCTGGACCATCCTGATCGTGTTTGCGATCTGGTTCCTGCTGCCCGCCTATGTGGTCGTCGGAACCTCACTGAAAGACCTTGAGGAAATTCGCGGCGGGTCGTTGCTGTCGCTGCCCCATGAACTGAACTTCTGGGCCTGGAAACACGCCTGGAACAAGGCCTGCATCGGGGTCGAATGCACCGGATTGGAGCCGTATTTCTGGAACTCCATCTTCATGGCCCTGCCTGCGGTTGCGATTTCCACCTTGCTGGGGGCGCTGACCGGATATGCGCTGACCAAATGGCAGTTTCGCGGTGCAAATATCATCTTTGCGCTGATCCTGTTTGGCTGCTTTGTGCCGTTTCAGGTGGTGATCCTGCCCATGGCACAGACGTTGGGCAAAATCGGGATCACCAATACCGTCTACGGTCTGATTCTTGTGCATTCTGTCTATGGTCTGGCCTTTACAACGCTGTTTTTTCGCAACTACTACGTTTCGATCCCGGACGAATTGGTGCGCGCGGCCACAATTGATGGCGCGGGCTTTTTCACCATTTTCCGCCGGATCATCCTGCCGCTGTCGCCACCAATCATCGTTGTGTCGGTCATCTGGCAATTCACCCAAATCTGGAATGACTTTCTCTTTGGGGCCAGCTTCACCACCGGCGGGGCACAGCCGATCACTGTGGCAATGAACAACCTCGTCAACACCACCACAGGCGTCAAACAATACAACGTCGACATGGCTGCGGCCCTTATCACGGCGGCACCAACCCTTTTTGTCTATATCGTCGCGGGCCGCTATTTTGTGCGCGGGCTGACCGCTGGCTCTGTCAAAGGATAACATCATGGCATCTCTGACAATCAAGAACGCGGTCAAACGCTACGGCAATGTCGAAGTGCTCAAGGGCGTGGACATTGACTTGCAAGACGGCGAATTCCTTGTCCTGCTGGGCGCATCGGGATGCGGCAAATCCACCCTGCTCAACATGATTGCAGGGTTGGAAAGCGTGACCGAAGGCGAAATCATGATCGGCGACAGGGTCATAAACGATGTGCACCCCAAAGATCGGGACATCGCCATGGTATTCCAGTCCTATGCGCTTTATCCGAACATGACCGTCGGGCGGAACATCTCCTTTGGTCTGGAAATGCGTGGCGTCCCCAAGGCAGAACGCCAGGCGGCGGTGCTTGAGGTCGCCAAGATGCTTCAGATGGATCATCTGCTGGACCGCAAACCATCGCAGTTGTCCGGTGGTCAGCGTCAACGGGTTGCCATGGGCCGTGCATTGGTACGGCGACCCGAGGTGTTCCTGTTCGATGAACCCTTGTCGAACCTCGACGCCAAATTGCGCCTTGAGATGCGCACCGAAATCAAACGCCTGCACAAGCGGCTTAGTGCCACCATGGTTTATGTGACCCACGACCAGATCGAGGCCCTGACGCTGGCGGACCGGATCGCCATTCTCAAGGACGGCGAGGTCCAGCAACTTGGCACCCCCGCACAAATATACGACCAGCCGGTGAATGTCTTTGTCGCGGGCCTTGTCGGCTCCCCTCCGATGAACTTCATCCATTCAACCGTGGTGCGCACTGACGCGGGCTTTGGCGCAGAGGTAAACGTGCGGGCACATGGGCAGGAACAAGGCGTATTGCTGGATCTGTCACGACAACCCGCCGACCTGACACCGCACGTCGGGCGCAAGATCATCGTCGGCCTGCGCCCCGAGGCGATCACCCAGGCCGGACAAAGAAGCGCCGGGGACGATCAGATCTTTGCTGCCGACATCGACGTTACCGAAGCAACGGGCGCCGATACCCTATGTGTTCTGCATTGGAACAACCGCGAAGTCATGGCCCGCGTCAGTTCCGGTTATGCCCAGATCATCGAAGGGACGATGGATTTTGCCGTGGACATGTCGCGCGCCAGCCTCTTTGATCCAGAGACGGAAATGCGGCTCGTCTGAACCGGACCGCTGGAGGGCGTCATGTGGAACCTGGTTGCAGATGTGGGCGGAACGCACATGCGCCTTGCGGCGCTTTCCCTGACGGGCGGCATTGAGGATCAGACCCGCTTTGCCTCGGACAGTGATCTGACAGTGCCCGAGGTCTGCGCCCGTTTCATTGCGCACCAGCGCAGCAGCCCCGCCTGCATCGTCATCGCAGCCGCCGGAATGGTGCATGAAGGGGCGGTGAAACTGACCAACGCGCGTCAGACACTGACCGAGGCCGATTTGACCGGGATCAGCCCTGCGTCGCAGGTCAAGATCCTGAACGATTTTGAAGCGGCGGCATGGTCCCTTGCAACCGTCGCGCAGGACGATGTCGAGATGTTGCAAGGCACGCTCGACAATGCCGGCGCGCCGCGCCTTATCATTGGACCGGGCACTGGGTTGGGTGTGGGCGCGTTGATCCGGGGCAAGGGGTCGCCACAGGTGGTATCGGGCGAAGGCGGGCATGTGGGCGTTGGGCCACGCCACCCCCAAGAAGTGCCGTATTTCGAGACGCTTGTCGCAAACAACCCGGAATTTCAGTTTGGCACCACGCTCACCGTCGAAGCCGAAGCGATCCTGTCGGGGACAGGCATACCGTTCTTTTACCAGGCGGTCGCGCAATCAATGAAGCTCAGCGCGCCGCTTGCACGTGCAGAGGACGTATTCGGGGCCGCGCGGGAAGGCACAGATCAGGCGGCCGTCGTTGCGGTACGGATTTTTCGGGATGCCCTCGGCGGTCTGGCGGGCGATCTGGGGCTGATTTTTGGGGCGCGGGGTGGTGTTTTCGTAACCGGCGGCGTTGCCCAATCGAACCCCTGGCTCTTTGACGCTGCATTTCTCGCGGCATTCAATGCCGGGGGCCGACATACAGGCTGGCGCGGGCAAATGCCGGTATGCCTGTATCAGAACACGAATTTTGGCCTGATCGGCGCGCGCAACTACATTGCGACACAGATGGCGTCAGGCAAATGAAGACCATAAACGTCGGTTTGCTGGGCTACGGCATGGCCGGAAAGGTGTTTCATGCCCCTCTGATCCAGTCGGAGCCGCGCATGACCCTGCGCACCATCGGCAGCCGCACCTTTACGGACAAAACCCTGCCCAAAAATGTGGCCGCCGCCGACATCGACGCCGTCATTAGTGACCCTTTGATTGACCTGATTGTGGTTGCGACCCCGAACAGCAGCCATGCCCCTCTGGCGCAACTGGCATTGGAAGCCGGAAAACACGTCGTTATCGACAAACCCTTTGCCCTGTCCGAGGCCGAGGCGCAGCGCGTTATAGAGGCCGCAAGAGCAGCGGGCAGGATCGTCAGCGTGTTCCAGAATCGCCGCTGGGACGGTGGTTTTCTGACAGCGCGGCGCGCAGTACAACAAGGCCGCTTAGGCAAGATCACCTACGCAGAGCTGCACTTTGATCGATATAGCCCCGCAATCAAGGACCGCTGGAGGGAATATCAGGTGCCGGGGGCGGGCATCCTCTATGATCTGGGTCCGCATCTACTGGATCAGATCCTCTGCTTGTTTGGCATGCCTGATGCGCTGACGGCCAATCTGGCGGCGCAACGACCCGGCGCGCGGGTCGACGATTTCTTTCACATCATCTGCGACTATGGTCCGGTCCGCGTTGTGGCACACGCGAGTTCTCTGATGCCCGACCATGCGCCGCGCATTGCGCTGTATGGCGATGATGGCTCCCTGTTCCAATATGGCCTTGATGGTCAGGAAATGGCGCTCAAGGCGGGGATGACACCGGCGCACGATGATTGGGGGTTGTCACGGGACGCAGAAGTTGTCCTGAAATCAGCAGATGGGCAGAGTGAAACGCTGCCCATCCTCAGGGGCCGATACGACGCCTTTTACGCGAATATCGCAGATGTCATTCTGGAGGCATCGCCCTGTGCCGTCCCTCCCGAACAGGCGTTGCAGGTCATGCGCATGTTGGATGCCGCCCGGCAAAGCGCGGCAGACGGTTGCCGGATCGGGCTGGCCTAGACCGTGACGCCGATCTGGCGCGCTTCACGTGCAAGCGCCTCGATCTGATCCCAATCCCCGGCCTCGACCAACGCGGTAGGCGCGACCCAACTGCCGCCGGCACACAGGACATTCGGCAAGGACAGGTAGTGCGGCGCATTTTCGGCGCTGACCCCGCCGGTCGGGCAAAAGGTGATCTGTGGCAACGGTGCCGACAGGGCCTTGAGCAGTGCCGCCCCGCCGGAGGCTTCGGCAGGAAAAAACTTCAGCATGTCATAGCCGCGTTCCAGCAGCCGCATTGCTTCGCTTGCGGATGCGGCACCGGGCAGAATGGGCAACTCTGCGGCTTCGCACGCGTCCAACAGGGTGTCTGTTGCACCGGGCGATACCGCAAAAACGGCTCCTGCCTGTTGTGCCGCCTGCACATCGCTTTTGGTCAACACCGTCCCTGCCCCGACGAATCCACCGGGCACCTGTGCCATTTCGCTGATCACCTCAAGGGCCGCTGTCGTACGCAGTGTCACCTCCAACGCGGGCAAACCGCCCCGGATCAAGGCCTGCGCCAGCGGTTTTGCATGGGCCGGATCATGCACAACGAGGACCGGTACAATCGGTGCCAGCATACATATTTCACGCGTCCTGGCGCTGGCTTGCTGAGGGGTCATGGTCATGCGGTATCTCCAAATACACTGGCGCCGGTTTCTGCGGTGCCGACAGCGTTACGGAACGCGGCGAAAAGCTCCCTTCCTGTCCCAAAGGCGCTGCCGCTCAGATCAATCTCAGCCGTATCACGATTCAACACGCCGGGTGTCAGTATTTCCAACGTACCCGCGTCGGCATCCAGACGCATCACGTCACCATCCTTCAGACAGGCAATCGGACCACCCATTGCCGCTTCCGGACAGACGTGGATGGCGGCCGGTACCTTGCCCGATGCACCGGACATCCGCCCATCCGTCACCAGCGCCACCTTCAGGCCCCGCCCTTGCAGTATTGACAACACGGGCGTCAGGGCATGCAGTTCGGGCATCCCGTTCGCCCTTGGTCCCTGAAACCGGACAACGACGATCACATCATCGGTGAATTCGCCGGCCTTGAACGCCGTTTTGACAGCGGCCTGATCGGAAAACACCCGTACCGGAGCCTCGACGATGCGGTGTTCCGGGGCAACGGCGGAAACTTTGATTACAGCGGAGCCCAGCGATCCGGTCAGTTGAACAAGGCCACCGGTTGCCTGAAACGGCTCGGTCACGGGACGCAAGATGCCGGGGTTCAGGCTTTCGTCAGTGCCCGCCTCCCAGACCAGACTGCCGTCCCGCAGTTTTGGTTCCTGAGTGTAATGGTGAAGCCCCTTGCCCGCCACCGTCAGTGTGTCGGGATGCAAAAACCCATGCGCCAGCAAAGAACCGATCATGAATCCCAAACCGCCAGCAGCATGGAAATGATTCACATCCGCCAGACCATTCGGATAGACCCGCGCCATCAGCGGCACGACGGTGGAAATATCGGCAAAATCCTGCGCTTCCAACACGATCCCGCCAGCCCGCGCCATTGCAATCAGGTGAATCAGCAGGTTCGTCGACCCGCCCGTCGCCATCAGCCCGACAATACCGTTCACAAATGCCTTTTCACTAAGGATGTCGCAAACCGGCGTATAATCATCGCCAAGTGCGCTGAGCTTCAGCGCACGCTGCGCGCCAGCCCGCGTCAGGGCCGCGCGCAAGGGTGTGCCGGGGTTCACAAAGCTGGATGCGGGCAGGTGCAGACCCATGAATTCCATCAGCATCTGGTTGGTGTTGGCCGTACCATAAAACGTGCAGGTACCCGGCCCGTGGTAGGCCGCCATCTCTGCGGCCATCAGCGCCTCGCGCCCACATTCTCGGGCAGCGAATTGTTGGCGCACCTTTGCCTTGTCGTCATTGGCAAGCCCGCTGGTCATTGGCCCGGCGGGCAGGAAAACGGCGGGCAGGTGCCCGAATGTCTGAGCAGCGATGACAAGCCCCGGCACGATCTTGTCACAAACGCCCAGATAGACGCTTGCATCAAATGAGTTGTGGCTAAGCGCGACGGCCGCCGCCATCGCGATGACATCGCGCGAAAACAGGCTTAGTTCCATCCCCGCCTCACCCTGGGTGACACCATCACACATGGCAGGGACACCTCCCGCAACCTGGGCAGTACACCCGATTTCCCGTGCCGCCTGCCGCAACATGTCGGGATAGGTCTCAAAGGGCTGGTGGGCCGACAGCATGTCATTGTAGGCGGTCACGATCCCCAGATGCGCGCCGCTTCCGGTCGCCAGAGGTTCCTGATCGGTGCCGGCTGCGGCAAAGGCATGTGCTTGCCCGCTACAGGACAAATGGCCGCGTGACGGTCCTTTTGACTGCGCCGCCTGCATACGGTCGAGATAAGCCCCACGCGCTGTAGCGCTGCGCGCAATGATGCGGTCGGTGACTGTTGCAATGGTGGCGTTGATGGCCATGGTCCAAGACCTCTTTTTTTGAAGTGTTCCTGCAAAAAAGGGAACGTATCGGCAATTGTTAGCGCTAACTTATGCTTTTAAACGCACCTGACGGCCAAAAGTCAACCGTTGGGTTGCGCGCTCCCGGCGGCCCGCGCGCACTGCGCCGTTGGCGAATCCGCAAAATCATCGGTTTCCCGAGGGCAACAGGGCGGATCACCATCCCGACGGCCTTGCCAGTTTGGCGTGGCAAAGGTAGGCAACGTACGACCGTTTTCGAAAAGGATATCCCATGGCAGATGATCCCAAGACCCTGGTGTCAACAGATTGGTTGGCAAAACACATCAAGGATCCCGACATGCGCATTCTGGATGCGTCTTGGTATTTGCCGGACGCTGGCCGGGATGCCAAAGCGGAATATGACGCCGCGCATATTCCGGGAGCGCGGTTTTTTGATATTGATGAGATTTCCGACGCGCGTTCGGACCTGCCGCATATGGCCCCGCCGGTCGAAAAATTCATGTCCCGAATGCGCGCAATGGGTGTGGGCGACGGACATCAGGTCGTGGTTTACGACGGGGCCGGTGTCCTGTCCGCGCCGCGCGTTTGGTGGCTATTCCGCCTGATGGGTCAGGAAAATGTCGCAGTGCTTGATGGCGGATTGCCCAAATGGATTGCCGAAGGGCATCCCACGGAAGACATGCCGCCGATCGCGCGGGACCGACATATGACCGTACGGGTCCAGAACCGGTTGACCCGAGATGTTACACAAGTGGCACAGGCGTCCAAACTGGGAGACCCGCAGATCGTGGATGCCCGATCCGCCGAGCGATTTCGCGGCGACGCCCCTGAACCGCGCGAAGGCCTGCGTAGCGGGCATATCCCCGGATCACGCAGCCTGCCCTTTGGCGGGCTGTTGAACGCAAATCAGACGCTGAAAACGCCCGATGAAACCCGCGCCGCCTTTGAGAGCGCCGGCATCGACCTGGCCAAACCGGTGATTACCACATGCGGGTCAGGCATTACCGCCGCCATTCTGGCGCTGGCGTTAGAACGGATGGGCCACCACGATTGGTCGCTTTATGATGGATCATGGGCAGAATGGGGGATGTTCCCCACGGTGCCTGTCGCAACGGGAGACGCATGATGTTCGAGAGTTTGAAAGCACAGCCAGCAGATAAGATTCTGGCCTTGATGCAGTTGTACCGTGACGATCCCCGCACGTCCAAAGTCGATTTGGGTGTGGGTGTCTACAAGGACGCCACTGGGCTGACGCCGGTGATGCGTGCCGTCAAGGCAGCGGAGCATCAGATATGGGAAAACCAGGATACCAAGGTCTATACCGGGCTGATCGGCGATCCGGCCTTTTCCGACGCGATGATTGATCTTGTGCTGAACAAGGCCGTTCCACGTAATACCGTCGCTGCGGCGGCAACACCGGGCGGCACCGGTGCGGTGCGCCAGGCGTTTGAGCTGATCCGCATGGCAAAGCCGGATGCGCGGGTGTTCGTCTCCGATCCGACATGGCCGAACCATCTGTCGATCCTGAAATATCTCGACATGGAAATCGTCCCCTACCGCTATTTCGACAATGATACCCGCGGTGTTGATTTCGGAGGGATGATTGAAGACATCGGTCAGGCCCACGCGGGTGATGTGATCCTGCTGCACGGATGCTGCCATAATCCAACCGGCGCGAACCTGAACCCGACACAATGGGACGCGGTGATCGAGGTTCTGTTGCAAACCGGCGCAACGCCGATGATCGACATCGCCTATCAGGGCTTTGGCGACGGTCTGGACGAAGATGCGGCGGCCACGCGCAGGGTGGTGGCTTCGGTCCCTGAATGCCTGATCGCGGCAAGCTGCTCCAAGAACTTTGGCATTTATCGTGAACGGACCGGCCTGCTGATGGCCATCGCCTCCGACCCCGCCGCCCACAAACTGAACCAGAACACCCTGGCGTTCCTGAACCGCCAGAACTACAGCTTTCCGCCCGATCATGGCGCCCGTATTGTGACCACCATCCTGAATGATGACACGCTGCGCAGCGACTGGATGGCCGAACTGGAAGAGGTGCGTGTTTCCATGCTGGGATTGCGGACACAGCTGGCCGAAGAGCTGCGGCGCGTTTCAGGCTCCGATCGTTTCGGGTTTCTGGCACAACACCGCGGCATGTTCTCGCGGCTTGGCACGTCACCGGACAAGGTCGAGGCGCTGCGCGAGAAGCACGGGATTTATATGATCGGGGACAGCCGGATGAACATTGCGGGCCTGAACGCGCAAACCATTCCCGTGCTGGCAGCCGCAATCCTTGATGTGGGCATCTGACCGACGCCAGCAGGCCGGACTATGAGGCCCTGGGCCAAGCGGGACAAAACCATCTGAAATATTCCAAACAAAAAGGCCCGGACAATCGTCCGGGCCTTTTGAATTGTCATGACCGGGAACCTATCCCTTTGAGAATTCAGGATAGGCTTCCATGCCAAGCTCGGACATATCCAGACCCTGAATTTCGGCCTCTTCGCTGACCCGAATGCCAACAGTCGCCTTGAGGATGAACCACAAGATACCGGAGCTGACAAAGACAAAGACGCCGACCACCAGGATGGAATAAAGCTGTGTGGCAAGGCTTGCTGCGTCATTGGTAAAGACAACCGCGATGGTGCCCCAGATACCGGCAAACAGGTGCACAGGAATCGCGCCGACAACATCGTCAATCTTGAACCTGTCCAGCAAGGGCACGGCAAAGACCACGATTGCACCACCAACGGCACCGATCAAGGTGGCCGAGATCAGCGTAGGAGCCAGCGGTTCCGCCGTGATCGACACAAGGCCCGCCAATGCACCGTTCAGGATCATTGTCAGGTCAGGTTTCTTGAACATCACCTGTGTCAGGATCAGCACCGTAACCGCCCCGGCAGCAGCAGCCGTGTTGGTGTTGGCGAAGATGCGGCTGATGTCTGCGACGTTGCCTGCGGTATCCATATAAAGCTGCGAGCCGCCGTTAAAGCCAAACCACCCGAGCCACAGGATGAATGTCCCCAATGTGGCAAGTGCGAGATTGCTGCCGGGCATCGGCACGACGCGCCCGTCCTTGGTGTATTTGCCGATCCGTGGCCCAAGGATCAAAGCGCCCGCAAGCGCCGCCCAGCCCCCGGCGGAATGCACAACAGTGGAACCGGCAAAATCCTGGAACCCCATTGCGTCAAGGAAACCGCCACCCCATTTCCACGATGCCTGGATCGGGTAGATCACGGCGGTCAGGAAGATGACGAAGATCAGGAAAGGCCACAGCTTGATCCGTTCGGCAAGCGCACCCGACACAATCGACGCGGTTGCCGCAGCGAACATCAGCTGAAAGAAGAAATCCGATCCAACAGACGCATAGGTCAGATCAGGTTCCGCACCATCAAGGCCAACAGGTTCAAGACCGGTAATGGCGAACGCACCCAGAATGCCATTAATTGTCCAGCCATCGCCGGGATACATCAGGTTGTAGCCAAGGATATAGTAGAAGATCGACGCCAGCGAAAAGAGCGTGACATTCTTGGTCAACTGCATGGCCACGTTCTTGCCGCGTACAAGGCCCGCTTCGAGCATCGCAAAGCCCGCCGCCATGAAGAAGACCAGAAAGCCCGCGACAAGGAACATGAAGGTATTAAAAATGAAGCCAATTTCGGCATTGGTCGGGGTTGTATCGGCTTCTTGGGCCAGGGCCAGCGCGGGCAGCGCCACAACCGCCGTCGTCATTAGGAGTGTCTTGAACAGTTTCATCTGTCTTTCCTCTTTGGAGATTGTCTTAGATGGCGTCTTCGCCGGTTTCGCCGGTACGCACGCGCACCGCCTGTTCCACGTCGAGCACAAAAATCTTGCCGTCACCGATCTTCCCGGTCTGGGCCGCCTTTGAAATCACCTCGACCATCTGGTCGGCAACGCCGTCCGACACCACAAGTTCGAGCTTCACCTTGGGGACAAAATTCACGACATATTCAGCGCCGCGATAGATTTCGGTGTGGCCTGACTGCGCGCCAAACCCCTTGATTTCCGTGACCATAAGCCCCCGGACGCCCGCGTCGGTCAAAGCTTCGCGCACTTCCTCAAGCTTGAATGGTTTGATTGTTGCTATGATGAGTTTCACCGATCTTTCCCTCTTACGGTTGGCAGGAGCGTCCTGCATTATGCAGGTGCAGAAAGTCGTGAAAAAAGCGGAGCAGGAAAGGTTCCAAGGCGCAAATGAGGGCAAAAACCACGATGGAGCGTCTAAAATATGAGCATAAATGCATATTTGCACAATAAATAATCAAAGATTCCACGGAAATTGCGGGAATGGGCGCTAAACAATTCGGGGCGCACCCTCTAAGTTGTTTCGAAAAAGAGCGTCCGAGCGGGCAGACATATGACTGATAAACGTAAACCCAAACGCCCGTTGGTGGCGGACAATCGCTATGCCGGAAAAGGCAAGGGTGCGGCCAAGAAACATGTCAAGAAGTCAACCCGCAAAGCCGCGCCAGCCAAGCGGAAACCGGCCCGACCCAAAAGGCTGCGCCGTGGCGGCATCATGGGTCTGCTCACTGCGCTAAGCGGCTGGGTTTTGCGGCTCATCTGGAAAATCACCTGGCGAGTGACGGCCGTGGCGGTTCTCGTCCTGGCGCTGGCTGTTGGCTATCTCTATACAACCTTGCCCCCTCTTGACGCCCTGCTGGATGGCCGGGCGCGTGGATCGGTGACCCTTTTGGATCGCGACGGCGAGGTATTTGCGTGGCGCGGCGATCAATTTGGCGGCGTCGTGACGGCGCAAAGCGTCTCCAAGCACCTCAAGAATGCTGTGGTCGCCACCGAGGACAAGCGGTTCTATCGCCATCTCGGGGTCAGCCCGCGCGGCATTGCCTCGGCCATCCGTATCAACCTGCGCGAAGGGCGCGGCCCGTTGTCGGGCCATGGCGGGTCCACGATCACTCAGCAAACGGCCAAGCTGATCTGTCTTGGCGAACCCTTCGATCCTACATCCGGTCAGACAGAGCGTGAATATGAAGCATCCTGTCGGGCCGGAAACATTCAGCGAAAGGCCAAGGAAGCGCTCTATGCCGTAGCGATGGAGCTGAAATACTCAAAGGAAGACATCCTGTCGATCTACCTCAATCGGGCCTATATGGGCGGCGGTGCCTATGGGGCCGAAGCCGCAGCGCAGCGGTTCTTTGCCAAACCCGCAGCAGCAGTGAATCCGGCAGAGGCGGCAATGCTGGCAGGTTTATTGACCTCTCCGTCTGTGTTAGCGCCCACCAACAATCTCGACCGCGCCCAGGATCGCGCGGCCACAGTTTTGCGCATGATGAACGAACAGGGGTATTTGACCGATACCGAGACCGCGAAGGCACAGGCCAATCCGGCGGTCCTGTCGGAAGCGGCAGAGGCCAGGGCGGGCGGCTATTTTGCGGATTGGGTAATGTCGACCGGGCCGGAGTTCTTTACGCGGAACACAACCGAAGACGTGATCATCAAGACCACGCTTGATCAACGGCTACAGATCGCAGCCGAAAGCGGCCTGAAATGGGTCTTTGACAACAAGGTCCGTGAAGGGTCCAAGGCGCAGGCGGCGATTGTGGTCATGTCAGCGGACGGAGCGGTGCGCGCCATGGTCGGCGGACGCAAGACCAAGGTCGCGGGCGCCTTCAACCGCGCCACGCAAGCCCTGCGTCAAACCGGGTCCGCCTTCAAACCTTTCGTCTATGCGGCGGCACTTGATCTGGGTTATTCGCCCAATGACTTTGTCGAAGACGCGCCCTTTTGCCTCGACATCCCCGGTTCCGGCGAATGGTGCCCGCGCAACTATACCAGCAAGTTTTATGGCAACATCACCCTGACCCGCGCCCTGCGGGATTCGCTGAACATTCCGGCTGTGAAGATCTCGGAAAGTGTGGGCCGCGATCTGGTCGCGCGCGTGGCTACCCAGTTCGGCATCAACAGCGATCTTGCAGCGGGGCCGGCACTTGCACTGGGGGCATCGGAAAGCACCTTGATCGAAATGACCGGGGCTTACGCGGGTATCCTGAATGGCGGGTCGTCGGTGACACCCTATGGTCTGATCGAATTGAGCTTGCTGGGCGACACCGAACCGTTGATGGGAACCGGCGGCGGCATTGGTGAACGTGTGGTGCAGCAGGATGCAGCCGGGCAGTTGGTCTATATGATGGAAAAGGTGATTTCGGAAGGCACAGGCGCACGCGCGCAATTCGGTGGGCGGCAGTTGGCGGGCAAGACCGGGACCACCTCTGCGGCCAAGGACGCGTGGTTCATCGGTTTTTCCGCGGACTATGTCGCTGGTGTCTGGATGGGCTATGATGACAACACGCCCTTGCAAGGCGTGACAGGCGGTGGCCTGCCCGCCGAAATCTGGCGCGAGGCCATGAGCCGGGTCCACGAAGGCGTCCCTCTCAAGGATCTGCCCATGTCTGATCCCTCACCCCAAAGCGGTTTTGGCGAGGATGGTGATTCGATGCCAATCCCCGTGGGGAATGGCCGCAGTGACAACATCATCGACCAGGTTCTGCGCGGCATCCTTGGCGGAACTCCCGGAACCGGCAGCACCGCATCCCCGCCAAACGCGGGCGATCGTTAGGACGTGGCGGATTGGCCTTTTCGTTTGGCCGCAACGGCGCTAGCGTCCAGCCAAACACCCTGTTTCAAAGGAACCTGATTATGAGCATTACTACCCGCCTGACCGAGCTTGGCGTGACCCTGCCCGATGCGCCGGCACCTGCGGCCAACTACGTGCCTTTTGTCCAGGTCGGAAATATCGTTTACGTTTCCGGCCAAATCTCAAATGGGGCCGATGGGCTGATTACCGGCAAGCTGGGCGAAAACATGGACGTCGCCGCAGGGGCAGCAGCAGCCAAAAGCTGTGCGATCAACCTGCTTGCACAGGTCAAAGCCGCCTGCGGAGGGGATATTGAACGTCTTGTCCGGGTTATCAAGCTCACCGGCTTTGTGAATTCCACGTCGGATTTCACGGACCAGCCGAAGGTCATCAACGGCTGCTCCGACTTTCTGGTTGAGGCACTTGGCGATGCGGGTCGCCATTCACGGTCGGCTGTCTCCGCGGCGTCCCTGCCGCTGGGTGTGGCGGTCGAAATCGAAGGCATTTTTGAAATAGGATGACGCTGGACCGCGTTTTCCACGATGTGCCGTTTGCCCATCGCGCTTTGCATGATGTGACCGACGAGCGGCCCGAAAACAGCCGCGCGGCAATCCGCGCGGCCATTTCCGGCGGCTATGGCATGGAGCTTGACCTGCAACAAAGCGCGGATGGCAAGGCCATGGTGTTTCACGACTACGCGCTTGACCGTGTGACGGGTGAAAAGGGCGCGGTCCGGTTGCGGTCTGCGGCTGAACTGGGCGGGATCTCCCTGACCGGCAGCGATGAGGGAATACCGGAGTTGCCCGAAGTGCTGGCGCTGGTGGCCGGGCAAGCGCCGCTGCTGATCGAACTGAAAGACCAGGATGGCGGCATGGGCATGGACATCGGCGCACTTGAACAGGCAACTGCGGATGCCCTTCGGGCCTATGATGGGCCGGTTGCGTTAATGTCGTTCAACCCAAACTCCATTGCCAGACTGGCGGAGCTGCTCCCCCATGTTCCCCGTGGCATTGTCACCAGTGCCTACCATCCCCACGAATGGCCGCTGCCCACCAAAACCTGCGACCGTCTGCGGGACATTCCGGATTATGACCGAGTCGGAGCCTGCTTTATCAGCCACGAAGTGGATGATCTGACCCGGCCAAGAGTGGCGGCACTGAAAGCGCGAGGGGCGATGATCTGTTGCTGGACGGTCAAGTCGGTCGAGCAAGAGCGCGAGGCGCGGAAAATCGCTGACAATATCACCTTTGAGGGGTACCGCGCGGCACGTGGCGCTTGATCCCGCCCCGGAAAGCCACAAATACATGTGCAAGGCAACGGGCAGAACATGAGCGCGCAGGAAATTGAAATTGCGGTGGTATCCCGGCTGGCCGAAATTGGTCAGGCCGATTGGGATGCTTGCGCCTGTCCGGAATCCGCAGATGGCAGCGCCCCGAACGACCCCTTTACCACCTATCGTTTCCTCGCCGCACTGGAAGAAAGCGGCAGCGTCGGTCCGGGCACCGGATGGCACCCGCAATACCTCCGCGCCTCGATCGGGGGCAGGATCATTGCCGTGGCACCGCTTTATGCCAAATCCCACAGTCAGGGCGAATACATCTTTGATCACAACTGGGCCCATGCTTACGAACGGGCAGGCGGACAGTATTACCCCAAACTGCAAATCGCGGTTCCCCATACGCCCGCAACCGGACGGCGTTTTCTGATCCGTCCGGGATTTGAGGACAGCGGCTTTGCCGCCCTTGTTCAGGGCGCTGTGCAGCTTACCGACAACAACGGCCTGTCATCTCTGAACGTGACATTCTGCACCGAGGCAGAGGCAAGCGCCGCCGCCCAGACAGGCATGATGGTCCGCAAGACACAGCAATTTCACTGGTGCAATGACGGTTATGCCGATTTCGACGGCTTTCTTGCCAACCTGAATTCGCGCAAACGCAAGAATATCCGCAAGGAGCGTAGCACGGCACAGGGGTTCGGCGGCACGATCCAGACATTTACAGGTGATCAGATTACGCCGGAACATTGGGATGCGTTCTGGGAATTTTATCAGGACACCGGCGCGCGCAAATGGGGGACACCCTACCTGACACGCGCGTTCTTCGACATTGCGCAGGAACGGCTGCGCGATGACATTGTGCTGGTCCTTGCTGAACGCGGCGGCCGCTGGGTTGCCGGTGCCTTGAATTTCGTCGGAGCGAATGCACTTTACGGCCGCTATTGGGGCTGCGTGGAACATCACCCCTGCCTGCATTTCGAACTGTGCTATTATCAGGCCATCGACATCGCCATCGCAAAGGGCCTTGCCACGGTCGAAGCCGGTGCGCAGGGCGAACACAAACTGGCGCGCGGGTATCTGCCAACGCCGACGTGGTCCCTACATTGGATG
>CAXBKL010000059.1:0-22357 GCA_963976125.1 uncultured Sulfitobacter sp.
CAAACAGTTTCTGGGTATTGGATATGCCAACCGTCATGGTCTTGTTGCGGGGGCGACAGGTACCGGCAAAACGGTGACATTGCAGATCCTCGCGGAGGGTTTTGCAGCACAGGGCGTTCCGGTGTTCCTGTCGGATGTCAAAGGCGATCTGTCCGGTCTCGCCAAATCAGGCAGTGTGGATCACAAGCTGCATGACCCCTTCATGAGCCGCGCCGCCAAGATCGGATTTGGCGATTACATCTACGGCGCTTTCCCGGTCACCTTTTGGGATCTTTACGGCGAACAGGGCCATCCGGTGCGCACAACCGTATCCGAGATGGGGCCGCTGCTGCTGTCCCAGCTTCTGGGGCTTAGCGAGGCGCAGGAGGGCATTTTGAACATCGCCTTCCGTGTCGCCGACGAGGACGGCCTGGCACTTCTTGATCTCAAGGATTTGCAGGCCCTGCTGGTCTGGATCGGAGAGAACGCCAGAGAGCTTGCCCTGCGGTACGGTAATGTATCACCCGCGTCAGTCGGGGCCATCCAGCGCAGGCTGCTGGTGCTGGAAAATCAGGGGGCTGCGGATCTCTTTGGCGAACCTGCGCTCAGCCTGGACGACCTGATGCGGACCGATCTGGACGGGCGCGGGATGATCAATATTCTCGCGGCCGACAAATTGATGGGCGCGCCAAAGCTCTACGCCACTTTCCTGTTGTGGCTCTTGTCCGAGCTTTTTGAGGAACTGCCCGAGGTCGGAGACCCGGACAAGCCCAAGCTGGTGTTCTTTTTCGACGAGGCGCATCTGCTGTTTGATGATGCACCCAAGGCGCTGGTGGACAAGGTCGAACAGGTTGCGCGCCTGATCCGGTCAAAGGGGGTTGGTGTCTATTTCATCACCCAGAACCCCGCAGACGTGCCAGACGATATTCTTGGCCAATTGGGCAACCGGGTCCAGCATGCGCTGCGCGCCTTCACCGCGAAGGACCGCAAGGAACTGCGCATGGCCGCGGAAACCTACCGTGAAAATCCGCGTTTTGACACAGAAGAGGCCATCCGCGAAGTTGGCGTGGGGGAGGCCGTAACCTCGTTCCTGCAACGAAAAGGGGTGCCGGGCATTGTCGAACGCACCCTGATCCGGCCCCCGTCCTCCCAGTTGGGGCCAATTACGGACGCCGAGCGCAGCGCGCTTATGGCAACATCCCCGATGGCGGGCAAATATGACACCCGTCTGGACCGCGAGTCGGCGTTTGAAATCCTGCGCCGCCGCGCCGACAAGGCCGCGGCCGAAGCGGCAAAGGCCGAAGAAGAGGCCGAAGAGGCCGCAACGCCGTCCCTGCGCGAGTTCAACAACGCGCGCCGCTACGCAGGCAAAGGCGTCACCCGGTCAACGTCCCGCGCCCCGCGCCGCAAATCCCAGGAAGGCTTTGGCGCGGCAGTGGCCCAGGTGGTTATCAAGGAATTGAAAGGCACAACGGGCAGGCGGATCGTGCGCGGCATTCTGGGCGGGTTGTTCAAGGGGCGGTGAGCCATTGAAAAAGGGGGCACAACGCCCCCTTTGGTCTTTGGCATGGACTTTTGGTCCCGTCCTACCTCTCCGGGATCAACCCACGCGGGCTGAACCTCAGCACTAGCAACAGCACAAGCCCCATGGTCAACAGGCGCATATGGGCGGCACTTTCGATCAGGTGAGCCTTGAGTGGTGATCCATCCGCCATGCCGGCGGTGATCAGGTTCATCAGCCACAGGCCCATCGGCTCCACCTGAACCCACAGGAACCAGATCAGGAACCCACCCAGAACCGCCCCAAGGTTGTTACCCGATCCACCGACGATCACCATTACCCAGATCAGAAAGGTGAACCGCAGCGGCTGGTAGGTGCCGGGGGTCAATTGGCTGTCCATGGTGGTCATCATCGCCCCCGCGATGCCGCAGATCGCAGAGCCGAGTACAAAGACCTGCAAATGCCGCGCGGTGACATCCTTGCCCATCGCCTCGGCGGCGACTTCGTTGTCGCGAATGGCGCGCAGCATCCGGCCCCAGGGCGAATGCAAGGCCCGTTGTGCCATCCACATCAGGATGATCAGCACCACAGCAAACAGCACGATGTAGAGCGCCTTGACCCAAAGCGTTGAGGCCTCCACAGGGGTAAACCCGAACCCGGCGGCCCGTTCGACAAAGGCCGGATCATTTTGCAGGTCGATCTCATAGGGCACCGGTCGGGGAACCCCGATCACGTTTTTCACGCCACGGGTCAGCCAGTCCTCGTTCTTGAGCACCGCAATGATGATCTCGGCAATGCCCAGCGTCGCAATGGCCAGATAATCAGAGCGCAGGCCCAGCGCCGTTTTCCCGATCAGCCACGCGGCCCCGGCGGCAAACAACCCGCCAACTGGCCAGGCAACCAGCACCGGCAGGCCAAGGCCGCCCAGATACCCGGTTTCCGCCGGGTTGATTGCCTCGATCCGGTCTACAGACGGGTCAAGCAGGCCGCGAAAGATGAAGAACCCCGCAACCAGGATCACAATCAACACAAGCGACCGCGTTAATCCCGGTGACATGCGCCGGTACAGCACAATCGCGAGCACGATCGTCGCCGCGCCCATAAGCAGGGCAACCACAACGCCAACACCCCCCGCCGCAAAGGCCCCTTCGGTCGGCGGCATGCCGACCAGCACCGCAGCAAGGCCCCCAAGGGCGACAAACCCCATGATACCGACGTTGAACAACCCGGCAAAACCCCACTGCAAATTCACCCCCAGCGCCATGATGGCCGAGATCAGGCCCATCGCCACAATCAGCAGCGCGGAGTTCCAGCTTTGGGCAAAGCCAACGTAGACGATCATGGCGGCGATCACGCCAAAGAGCATCGTATTTCTAGCTGTCTCGGTCATACCGCTTGCCCCTTGAACAGGCCCGTGGGTTTAAAAAGAAGCACGATCAGCAGGATCACGAAGCTTACTGCGAATTTGTAATCCGTGCTCATCAACTGGACCAGCCCGCTTGGCTCAAGCGCGTCGGGCATCAGATAGACAAGGATCTTCTTCCAGGCATAGGTGATCGTCACCTCTGAAAACGCGATGACAAAACCACCCGCGATGGCCCCCACCGGATTGCCCAGACCCCCGACAATTGCGCTGGCAAAGATCGGCAGCAGCAGTTGGAAGTAGGTAAAGGGCTTGAAGGATTTATCCAGGCCGTAAAGCACCCCGGCGATGGTCGCCAATGTGGCCACGATCATCCAGGTTATCATCACCACCCGTTCGGGATTGATCCCAGACAACAGCGCCAGATCCTCATTGTCGGAATAGGCGCGCATGGACTTGCCCGCGCGGGTCTTGTTCAGGAACCAGAACAGCAGGACCACCACGATGATGGCGGTCACGATGGTGATGCCTTGGGTGGTCTTGAACGACAGCCCTTCGTCCAGCCCGGTGGCCTTCTTGAATTCGCGCGCCGAGATGATGAAGCGTTGCCCATCAAAGAAATTCTGATCGTCCGCACCGATGATGAAACGTGTCACGCCGTTGTAAATAAAGGTAATGCCAAGGCTCACGATCACCAGAATGACCGGTTTGGCCTTCTTTTCTCGGTAAAACCTGTACACCCCCCTGTCGGTTAGCAACAACAGGCCAATACAGGCCAGGATGCCAAAGGGCAGGGCCAGAAGCGCCGTGGGCAGGGGCCCAAGCGAGATGCCCCAACTTTGGAAAAGCCAGGTTATCAGCACCGTCGCCATCGCACCAAGAGCCATTGTATCGCCATGGGCAAAGTTGGAAAACCGCAGGATGCCGTAGACCAAAGTGACGCCAAGAGCGCCAAGAGCCAGTTGCGAGCCATAGGCGATGCCGGGGACCAGAACGTAATTCGCGAGTGCGACGATTGCGTTGAGAAAATCCATACCTCAGCCCCCCAGAAACGATTTACGGACTTCCGGGTCGGCCAGAAGTTCCTTGCCGGTCCCGGTGTAGGCGTTTGCACCCTGCACCAGCACATAGCCTTTATCGGCAATTTCCAGCGCCTGCCGGGCGTTTTGTTCCACCATCAGAATCGGAATGCCCGTGCGCGCCACTTCGATGATGCGGTCAAACAACTCGTCCATCACGATGGGCGACACGCCCGCCGTCGGCTCATCCAGCATCAAGACCTTGGGTTGTGTCATCAACGCACGACCCACTGCGACCTGCTGGCGTTGACCACCGGACAATTCGCCCGCCGCCTGCAACCGCTTTTCCTTGAGGATCGGGAACAGGTCATAAACCTGCGCCATGGTATCGCTGAAATCATCCTTCCGAATGAACGCGCCCATCTCAAGGTTTTCTTCCACGGTCATCGAGGTGAAGATATTTGCGGTTTGCGGCACAAATCCCATACCCTTGGCCACGCGGTCTTGCGGGGACAGGTTGGTGATGTCCTCACCGTCCAGCCGTACATGGCCCTTGCGCATGTCCAGCATCCCAAAGACCGCTTTCATACCGGTGGATTTGCCCGCGCCGTTCGGTCCGACGATGACGGCGATTTCGCCCTGATCCACCGCGATCGTGCAATCATGCAGGATGTCGGGTCCATTGCCATAGCCAGCCGTCATTCCCTCTCCGATCAGAAACGGACCACCGGGTGAGGCGAAACTTTTCCCGCTGGCTTTGGGCATTGGACTGCCCTGACCCTTTGGGTTTGCGATGGACACATCTTTGTTGCCACGATCATCCTGATAGGGTGATTTGCTCACAAGGTGCTCCTGTGTGTTATGGGGCGACGGTGCTGCGTCAGGTGGAAATGGGCAAGGGCAGGGGGGGTCATGGCCTCAGCCGAGCGCTTTTGCATGGCCACAAGGGTCGCCGCATGATCAAGGTCTGACCCGTCACCCGCGCTTTTGCCCGCAACGGTCCGGGCCTGTGCCGCAAAAGCAGTCAGACGGGAAGCAGGGCGGATCACGCGCCCACCTGATCTTTGTTCTTGAGACCGGTGCCAAGGTAGGCCTCGATCACCTGTTCGTTGGCCTTGATCTCGTCCAGTGTTCCGGTGGCCAGCACACGGCCTTCGGCCATGCAGATCACCGGGTCACAGAGACGCCCGATGAAATCCATGTCGTGTTCAATGACAACAAAGGTATACCCGCGCTCCTGATTGAGCCGCATGATCGCGTCACCGATTGTGTTCAGCAAAGTGCGGTTAACCCCCGCGCCGACCTCGTCAAGAAATACGATCTTGGCATCGACCATCATGGTCCGGCCCAACTCCAGCAGCTTTTTTTGGCCGCCCGAGATTTGCCCCGCCTTCTGGTCGGACAGGTGTTCAATGGTCAGGAATTCCAACACCTCATCGGCCTTGGCCCTGAGCGCGCGTTCCTCGTCCGCAATCCGTTTGCGTCCAAACCATGTGTTCCACAGGGTTTCACCCGATTGACCGCCCGGCACCATCATCAGGTTTTCGCGGCATGACATGGAATGAAATTCATGGGCGATCTGAAACGTGCGCAGCAAACCCTTGTGAAACAACGTATGGGGCAGCAGGCCGGTGATGTCCTCACCGTCCATGTGAACCTGCCCTGACGTTGGTTTAAGAACGCCTGCGATCACATTGAAAAGGGTGGTTTTTCCAGCACCATTCGGGCCGATAAGCCCAGTGATGGACCCGCGATCAATGGACAGACTTGCACCATCCACGGCATGAAAGCCACCAAAATGCTTGTGCACATCGTCAATGACGATCATGTGCTCGCGCTCGTGCACCATGTCTTCCCCCGTCGACGCCATCTGGCGTATTGATCATTTTCGATCTTATTTTTGCAATGCAGCCCGGACAAAGCCGGGCCGCATCCGCGTTTTTTGACAGGTTTACTTGAAACCGATGGTTTCGTTCTTGCCGTCTTTCACTTCGATCATGCGGTACGTACCCGCAGATTCGCCGGGGCCAATCAGTTCAACCGCAGAGGCACCGACATAGTCGACATCCTTGCCGGCCTTGATAAGCTCAAACGCCTTGCCCAGCTCACCTGGATAGATCATTTCACCCGGCGCGTTGGCAACATCAAGGATCTTGTCCTTGTAGTCGGCTGGATCGGTGGACCCTGCCGCCTGCATCGCCATCATGAGCAGGGCCGCTGCGTCATAGGCTTCGGGCGCATAAGGGGACGTGCCGTCAAAGCCAGCCGCCTCTGCCATCTTGGTGAAGGTCTCGATGCCGTTGCCCTGAGAACCGGCAATCTGGCCGTAGGAACCGTCAAGATCCGGGCCGATGGTCTTGGGCAGGTTTTCACCGATCATGCCGCCGGGCAGACCGAAGACTTCCCATGCGCCCGCGTCAAGCGCGGATTTGATGATGCCCGCGCCACCCTGGTCAAGGTAGCCTGCAACAACCAGCAGATCACCACCCGCAGACGCCAGCGCGCCCACTTCGGCAGAGTAATCCGCCTTGCCGTCTTCGTGCGCGGCAACAATGGTTACCTCACCGCCAACCGCCTTGAACGAGGATTCAATCGCATCCGCGAGACCCTTGCCATAGTCGTTATTGGTATAGGTCAGCGCGATGGACTTGACGCCACGCTCTTGCAGGATTTCCGCCATGACCTGGCCTTCACGCGCATCAGATGGCGACGTGCGGAAGAACAAGCCGTTGTCTTCCATTGTGGTCAGACCGGGGGATGTCGCCGATGGCGAGATCATAACCATACCGTTGGGAATGGCGACGTTTTGCAGCACAGCGCCGGTTACACCGGAGCAATCCGCACCGATCATGCCGTTCATGCCATCGGCAATCAGGCGTTCCGCACTGGACACGGCCAGACCGTTGTCGATGCAGCCGGAATCCGCGCGCATTGCCGTGACCGTTGCACTATCGAGCAGCATGCCGCTGTCGGTGGCCTCCTTCATCGCCAGTTCCGCACCACCCGCCATAGGGCCGGTCAGCGATTCAATCGGGCCGGTAAAGCCGAACAATATGCCGAGTTTGACTTCTTTCGCCTGGCCATCGGCCATCGCCGTTGTCGCCAGCAGTGCCGCGGCCGTTGTGGCCATAAGCATCTTTTTCATTGATTTCTCCCTGGTTGGAACATGATGTTCGCATAGGAAGGTAGGCAAAGGAACCAGAAAAGAAAAGAGAAATTTGGAGCCTGATGCGGCATTCCGGCCCCGCGCCGCAGTTGTGGAAAAAGGCACGCCTTCACCTAACTTGTACTGTAAACGTGCAGCAGTTCAGGAGGAATTACGATGGTCAAACGATGGGTCAGGGCAGGTTTTGCGGGGCTGGTTCTTGGGATGTTGGTGCTTCGGGCGGTTGCGGCGGCGGATGCGGACATGACTATCACGCCTGTTGTAACCGGCCTGAGCGAACCCTGGGCTGTGGCCCTGCTGCCGGACGGCGGCGTATTGGTCACCCAACGCGACGGGCAACTGGTGCTGCAACGTGGCGCGCGGCGGACAATTGTCAGGGGCACGCCCGCGGTGGCCGCGCGCGGGCAGGGGGGATTGCTGGATGTCACCCTCGCACGGAATTTCGCAACCAGCCGGACGCTGTTCCTGAGCTACGCCAAACCGCAGCCACGGGGCAGCGGCACGGCACTGGCAGTTGCGCGCCTGTCGGACGACGGGCGGCAGTTGGAAAACCTTACCGAGGTTTTCCAAAGCGCACCGGGCGGCCGGGGCGGACGTCACTTTGGTTCACGGGTGGTCGAAGCCCGCGACGGGACGTTGTTTCTGACAATCGGGGACCGGGGCGACCGGCCCTCAGCGCAAGACCGAAGCACCCACAACGGGAGCGTCATTCGGATCAATCGTGATGGCAGCCTGCCGCCCGACAACCCCTTCATCGACACCCCTGGCGTTCAGCCGGAAATATGGTCCTTCGGACACCGGAACCCACAGGGGGCAAATCTGGACGGGCAGGGCACATTGTGGCTGTCCGAACATGGCGCGCGCGGCGGCGATGAGGTCAACAGGATCAGAAAAGGGGCCAACTATGGCTGGCCGGTCATTTCCTACGGGCGACATTATTCAGGCGCCAAGATCGGTGAAGGCACCGCAAGACCGGGGATGGAACAACCGGCCTTCTATTGGGATCCGTCCATCGCCCCTTCCGGCATTCTGGTCTATTCAGGCAAGCTTTTTCCCCAGTGGCGCGGAGATCTTTTTGTGGGCTCGTTAAAATTCGATTACATCGCACGTCTTGAGGGCAATCCACTGCGAGAGGTGGCAGGGATCAAGACCGATGAAACCGAACGGGTCCGCGACATCATTGAAGGCCCTGATGGCGCGATCTGGTTTATTTCTGCGTCTCAAGGTACGGTTTACAGGATAGCTCCAGCCAATTGAGGATGAACCATGCGCATTGCTGTTCTTTGTATCGGTCTTTTGATGGCAACCGTGACCGGCGCCAGCGCGCAGGGCCGCGACAGTGTATTTGCCGATTACCCCGCGTATGCCGCATTTGTCGACAATCACATCATGCGGCAGTCTTTCACGGATCTGATCCTGCAACTGGGCGGGCGCGACGAATACACCAAAGAGCAGCTGGATGCGAACCAGCGCCAAATGCGCGGGGTCTGGCCTCAGGACTTTGAATCGGTCACTGTGTTCAACCGTCAGGACTTGGGCGGCGGCGTCTCGCAGGAAGGGCGGATGTACTGGAACGGCACGGCCTATGCGTTTTTCTATGCCATCCTGCATCAAAGGGAAGGGGAACTTGTCGTTGTCAACTTCGCCCTCAATTCAAACATCGTACCGATCATGGAGCGTTTCTAGGCGCCAGCCTCATGCCCAGGAACCACGGGATGCCCCCGGAGCGATGGCAGATGGATTTGATATAGGGCATCTGGCGTAACAGGGCCGCCAACCCTGTGCCGGTCCTCTTAGGCTCAGGCGGCCGCAATTATTGGCAACGATCCGCGCAATTTCTGTTTTGCCGGGTGCCCGCCAGCTGCCAAAACCGTCAGATGACGGCACAAATCCCGAACATCCGACTCCCGACGTACTTGGACTGTCCGTTCTACGGGAGCAGCTCAAATGCCCGCCATCAGGCCAGGAACTGCTGACGATGGGTCTTGCAGTAGCGCACCAAGATTTCGCGAAACGCGCGTAGCTTTCGCGAGGGCCAAACGTCGGGATGCCCCACCACCCAAACATCCGCATAAGGTTGCGGTTGCAGAACAGGAACCTGCACCAACCTTTCTGAGGCACGCCCAAGGAACATCGGCATCCGGACCACCCCCAATCCAGCCTGGGCCGCACCTATCATTGCGACCATATCGTCGAAGCGAAATCGTACTTTGTTGTTGGGAAACTCTGGACCGATCCCCTGGGGCACATTTGGATGGGCATCATAGACGATCCAATCAATCATCGCGCAAGGGTCAGCGCTGATGCGATCCGCTACGTCCTGATTGGCAAAACTTGCGTTTTCCTGCTTCAAAAGCCGCAGACCCATCAAGGTATCGCCAGGATTTCTGCTAATACGAATTGCAAGGTCAGCTTCACGCCGGGTCAAATCCAACAGGTCATTTGTCGCGAGTATGCGCAGGTCAATACCGGGATGCGCCCTGGTAAACTGGTCAATGACCGGTGCCAGAAAGCTGGCAATCATCAACTGTGGCGCGGTGAGTGTCAGCATGCCCGAAAGCTCCGTTTCCGCCCCTTGCAGTTGGCGCATCATGCTGTGCTCGGTCGTTTCCATCTGTTCGGCATGCCGTGCGAGGACATGGGCGGCCTGTGTGGGGTGGTAACCGTCGCGCAGCCGTTCAAAAAGCGGTTGGTTCAATGCAACTTCGGCACGCCGAACCCGGCGCGCAACAGTTGTGTAGTTGACACCCAAAGCACCAGCCGCGCCAGCCAATGATTGATGGCGAACCAGCATCATGACGGTGCGTAGATCGTCCCATGCAACACTCATCCATGCAGTTTCGCATGTTTCATATGCAAACACACGCGTTCTTACATGATGGGGATACTCTATGTATTCTTCATCATCACTCAACGGAGAAAAGACATGATCTACGCCTACGCCAAAATCACTGTGACCAACCCGGAAGCCTTAGTCGAATACCGCGATGTGGCCGGTGCCGCGCTTGCTAAACATGGCGGCAAAGTTGAAAGTGCTGCCGGAGACTTCACGGTGCTGGACGGCGCGCCAGAAATGCCCAATGTGGCCGCCCTGCTCAGCTTTCCCGACAAAGACGCCGCCATCGCCTGGGCCAATGATCCCGAGATTGCGGACGTCCATGCCCTGCGCCGCAGCGCAGGTGCCTCTGACATTCTATTGCTGGGCTAAGCGGCGGCGTGGCCAACACAGGGCAAGCCGGCATTCGCAAAGGCGCAAAGATCACGGTCTTTGCCGCGATTTTTGCCAGCTCAGGCAGATGGTCGGTCCTGCCGTTGGCGTCGGGCCGCGCCCTGCGTCTAGATCGACAATCGCGTCGAATGGCTGCCGCGCTCGCGGTAGGGGGTGGTGTCATAATGCGCGCGGTAGCATTTGGAAAAATGTGACGGCGATGCAAAGCCGCAGGCAAGGGCCACGTTGATGACACTCATGTCTGTCTGCATCAACAGATTGCGGGCCTTTTGCAGGCGCAATTCCATGTAATATCGCTTGGGTGAGCGGTTCAGATAGCGCCGGAACAGCCGTTCAAGCTGGCGGGTGGACATGCCGACATCGCGCGCCAGAACCGAGGGGCTGATCGGTTCTTCGATGTTGCTTTCCATCATCTGGATGACCTGGCTCAGCTTGGGATGGCGTACCCCGATGCGGGTTGGCACGCTCAGCCGTTGGGTGTCCTGATCGGTACGGATGGAGGAATAGATCAACTGATCCGCAACCGCATTGGCCAATTCCTCGCCATGATCGTCCGCAATCAGCTTGAGCATCAGATCAATGGACGACGTGCCACCGGCGGTGGTCAATCGGTTTCCGTCCACCACGAACACCGATTTGGTCAGGTTGACCTCCTGAAACTCCTCAGAAAAGCTGTCCTGGTTTTCCCAGTGGATCGTCGCCTTTTTCCCGTCAAGCAACCCGGCCCGCGCCAGCGTATAGGCTGCCGTGCACAGCCCACCGACCATCACGCCCTTGCGCGCCTCGCGGCGCAGCCAGCCCAGCAGTCTCTTGGTCGTTGCCGCCTGCACCTCGATGCCGCCGCAGACCATGATCGTTTCGTCGCGGCCAAGCTCGTCCAGATCGCTGTCCAGCTCAAAAACCGCCCCCGCCGAACTGGTCACCGTCTCGCCGCCTTCGCCAATCATGCGCCAGCTATAGGCCTGTCTGCCAGCCATCCGGTTGGTGATGCGCAGGCATTCAACCGCAGAAGCAAAGCTGAGCAGGGTGAATTGATCCAGAAGGACAAAGACAAAACGACGCGGTTTGTCGGGGTCAACGGGAATGCGGGTGGCCGAGCGCGGTTCTGACATCGCGGCGTCCTTCGATAGAGTGGATTGACTGGTTCAATGTGCATCTTGAACCAGCAGGTGACGTTTACACTGCCCACGCCCGCCAAAGAAGGTCAAGAGGGCGCAATTGGGTTCTGGTCACTGGGGGCTGGCTTTTGTATAGAAAGATGTTTGATAGCGCTGACAGACCCCAACCCCTCAGCGTACATGGGACCGGAGAGACGAACATGACCACTTGGAGCAAATCGAGCTGGCGCGACAAACCGCGTATTCAGATGCCTGACTACCCTGACAGCGCGGCCTTGCAGGCCGTCGAAAATCAGCTGTCCCGGTATCCGGTCCTGGTTTTTGGCGGTGAGGCGCGCAAGCTCAGGGAACAACTGGCAGCGGCCAGCCGCGGCGAGGCATTTTTGTTGCAGGGCGGCGATTGCGCCGAAAGCTTTGAGCAGTTCAGCTCGGATGCGATCCGCGACACCTTCAAAGTCATGTTGCAAATGGCGATGGTGCTGACCAACGGGGCCAAGGTGCCGGTCATCAAGGTTGGCCGCATGGCCGGGCAGTTCGCCAAGCCGCGTTCGGCCCCCACCGAGGTGGTCGATGGCGTTGAGTTGCCAAGTTACCGGGGTGACATCATCAACGGTCTGGACTTCACCCCCGAGGCCCGCATCCCCGATCCTGCAAAGATGTTGCAGGCCTATACGCAGGCTGCGGCAACGCTGAACCTGTTGCGGGCGTTTTCAACCGGCGGCTTTGCCGACATGAGCCAGGTGCATTCCTGGACCCTGGGGTTCACCGACAGTCAGGAAACCAACCGCTACGCCGAGATTGCGACCCGCATTCAGGACACGATTGATTTCATGGCCGCTGCCGGAATCACCGCCAGCACGACACATGAATTTTCCACTGTGGATTTCTACACCAGCCATGAATCGCTGTTGCTGGAATACGAAGAGGCGTTGTGCCGTCAGGACAGCCTTACCGGGCAATGGCTTGCCGGGTCCGGCCACATGATCTGGATCGGGGACCGCACCCGTCAGCCGGATGGCGCACATGTGGAATTTGCCAGTGGCGTGATGAACCCCATCGGTCTCAAGTGTGGCCCGTCGATGACCAGCGATGATCTCAAGAAACTGATGGCCAAGCTGAACCCTGAGAACGAGGCCGGGCGTCTGACGCTGATCGCGCGTTTCGGGGCGGGTAAAGTGGGTGAACATCTGCCACGGCTGATCAAGACGGTGCAGGAAGAGGGCGCAAATGTGGTCTGGACCTGTGACGCGATGCACGGCAACACAATCAAATCCTCCACCGGATACAAGACGCGGCCTTTTGAAAGTGTTCTGCGCGAGGTGCGCGAGTTCTTTGGCGTACATGCGGCCGAAGGCACAATTCCCGGCGGTGTGCATTTTGAAATGACGGGCCAGGACGTGACCGAATGCACTGGCGGCGTGCGGGCGGTCTCGGATGAGGATCTGTCGGACCGTTACCACACCGCCTGTGACCCACGTCTGAATGCGAGCCAGTCGCTTGAGTTGGCATTCCTGGTCGCGGAAGAGCTGACCGCGCGGCGGGTGCAGCAAAAGGCGAAAGCGGCAGGCTGATCTGACCGCTTTGACTGCGGCATCCCCGTGAGGGCTAAGAAAAAATGTGACAGCCCCGGATCAAATCCGGGGCTGTTCTGTTTTCGGGCTGTTTGCGTCGCTAACCTGACTAGGCGGAATCGTCCGATCGCACCACACGCAGGTAACTCGGCCGGTTTGCACTTTGCTCAAGGCCTCCGTTTGGCTCAAAGCGCGTTGCGGGTTCCGCAAACCCTGGAACCGACGTGCCCGCAGGGGCAGGCATCGGGGGTCTGGCTGACCCGGCATCGGGGCCACGGCCAAGCCGCCGTATATCTTTGCTGAGCATTTCAAACCGGCGGGGGGCAAGCCCGACATCGCCCTGTGCCACAAGACACCCCAATATGCGGCTGACATCCCCTAGATCGCTCCTGAGCGGCAACAATACCATACGCCCCTGCAACGCGGGTTTGCCTTGGGCGTGATGGGAGACCATCCGAACGGTCGCGGTGGCCGGCATCTGAAAAACCTCTTCCAGCAGATCAGACAGGCCGCGCCGCGCGGGTTGGCAGAACAGCGCCGTGAGCGGCATGCCGCGCACCTCCATGCCCATCAGGTCATTCAGGTGCCCGCCTGCGATGCGCAGGCGGGCTATGCCCGGCGCGATACGTTCAAGGATGAAGGTGTTTTCAAGCGCCATCTCGATGCCACGCGGATCAATCTGAGACCGCTTGGGCAATTGATTCATGCCACGCAGCGCCTCCCAATAGGCTTCAACCTGCGCAACGGCGGTGTATCCGGTTTCTGGTTTGTATTCTGCCATACGGATCACATTCTGCGCGTTATGGTTGTGCTTGTCCATCGGCGTTCACCTTCATTCGTCCAATACGGTTGCTGAGAACGGCGCCCTGAGCCGCCTGCGCACCACCGTCAGTGTCGCGCTGTCCCAAATTCGTTACCGGAACCTTAATACCGCATGTTTCGTTAAATTGCTCGGCTTTCTGGCCTGCTGGTTAATGCCAGGATCACGCTGGGGGTTGCCCCGGCTGGGGGTTTCACCCTATTTCACTGTCGAACCGACATCGAGCAAAGGCCCCCGCATGATCAAATCCATGACTGGTTTCGCCTCTCAAAGCGGCACCGAACCCCCTTTCAGCTGGACCTGGGAGCTGCGCGGGGTGAATGGCAAGGGGCTGGACCTGCGCCTGCGCGTGCCTGACTGGGTGGATGGACTGGAGACCGGGCTGCGCAAGAAACTCGGTGCCGTGGCGGCGCGCGGCAACATCACCTGCAACCTGCGCCTGTCCCGCGAAGAAGGTGGCGGCACGCTCGAAATCAACGATGAACAGGTTCAGCTTGTGTTGGCCGCCCTGCAAGAAATTGAAAGCCGGGCAATGGACGCGGGGGTGTCTCTGGCGCCGTCCAAAGCGACCGACATCGTGACAATGCGCGGAGTGTTGGAACAAAAGGCCCATGACGATGACACCGCGCCGTTGTGCAAGGTTCTGCTGGCGGATTTTGACACGGTGGTTTCGGATTTCGATGCGATGCGCCAATCCGAGGGGCAGGCGCTTGGCGCTGTTCTGAGCAACCAGTTGGATGAGATTGCCGCGCTGACGGCAGAGGCCGGGAACGCCGCACAGGCCCGCAACGCGCAGATGGTCGAGACGCTGCGCCGCAATCTGGCGCGGGTGATGGACAACACCGATGGGCTGGACCCGGCCCGGATCACCCAAGAGCTTGCCCTGATTGCCGTCAAGGCGGACATCACTGAAGAGCTGGACCGGCTGCGCGCCCATGTCGACGCGGCGCTGGCCCTGCTGTCCGAGGGCGGGGCCGTGGGCCGCAAGCTGGATTTCCTGATGCAGGAGTTCAACCGGGAAGCCAACACGCTGTGCTCCAAGGCGCAGATGAAGGAATTGACCGCAACGGGTCTCGCGCTCAAGGCGGTGATCGACCAGATGCGTGAACAAGTACAGAATGTGGAGTAGGTGATGGCACCCGGCACCGGTGATAGACGCGGTCTTTTGATCATCCTCAGCTCGCCCTCCGGCGCGGGCAAATCCACGCTGGCGCGGCGGTTGCGCGAGTGGGACGCGGATTTGTGTTTTTCCGTCTCATCCACAACCCGACCGTCACGGCCGGGCGAAGTCGATGGTACGGATTATCATTTCTTGTCCGAAACCGACTTCAAGGCGCTGGTGGCCAATGGTGACATGCTCGAACACGCGCATGTATTCGGCAATTTTTACGGCTCTCCCCGCGCACCGGTACAGGCGGCGATTGATGCGGGAAAGGACGTGCTTTTTGACATCGACTGGCAGGGCGCACAGCAGATCCGCAATTCGGTTCTGGGGCAACACACCCTGTCGATCTTTCTTTTGCCGCCGTCGATCGGCGAATTGCACCGTCGCCTTGTTGCGCGCGGTCAGGACAACGCCGAGACAATCGCGCGCAGGATGCAGAAAAGCTGGGACGAGATCAGCCATTGGGACGGGTATGATTTTGTCCTGATTAATGACGATCTGGACGCCACCGAGGCCCAGCTCAAGTCCATCATAACCGCAACACGGCTGCGGCGCTCGCAACAGCCTGACCTGACCGCCCACGTGCGAAAGCTGCACACCGAATTTGAGGAGCTGCCATGACAATTTATGCCCTGGGGGACCAGACCCCGACCGTGCACGATGATGCCTGGGTTGCGCCGGACGCAAATGTGATCGGCAAGGTGCGTCTGGATGCGGGTAGTTCCGTGTGGTTTGCAAGCACGCTGCGCGGTGACAACGAATTGATCCACGTCGGCTCCGGCAGCAACGTACAGGAAAACTGTGTATTTCATACGGATATGGGGTTTCCGCTGACCCTTGGCGAAAATTGCACCATCGGCCACAAGGTCATGTTGCACGGCTGCACCATTGGCGACAATACGTTGATCGGGATGGGGGCAACGGTCCTGAACGGGGCCAGGATCGGCAAGAATTGCCTGATCGGGGCAGGGGCGCTGATTACGGAAAACAAGGTGATCCCGGACGGATCACTGGTGATGGGCGTGCCGGGAAAAGTGGTGCGTGAACTGGACGCTGCCGCAATCAGCATGCTGACGGCAAGCGCCCTGCACTATGCCGACAACGCCGCGCGGTTCCGCCGGGATCTGAAACCCGTCTAGGTCATGTCAGAAGAACACTTCGTGTCCGACATCATCGCTGCACTGCCGCTGCCGACGATTGGCATCAACAGTCACGAACGTATCTTTGCCATGAACCCGGCGGCGGCCGAGCTTTTTGGGGCGGCGGCTCTGGGCCGTCACTTCGTCACGGCACTGCGGCAACCGGCTCTGGTTGAAGCAGTCGAATCGTGTTTGCAGGACAAAAAGGCAAGGCGCGCGGCCTTTCTGGCCGGAAACACAGGTGCCAACACCACCTTCGACGTGACCCTGAAGGCCGTGGAAAACAGCGGGTCGCTGATCGCAAGTTTTCAGGATGTCACCCAAATGGCCGAAGCAAGCCAGATGCGCCGCGACTTTGTTGCCAACGTCAGCCATGAATTGCGCACACCCCTGACAGCATTGTCGGGATTCATCGAAACCCTGCGTGGCCCGGCAAAGGACGATACCGTGGCGCGGGACCGGTTCCTTGGCATCATGGCCGAAGAAGCAGGACGCATGAATCGTCTGGTCGACGACCTTCTGTCGCTCAACCGTGTCGAGAGTGACGAGCGCGATAGGCCCACGGATCAATGTGACGTCGGTGAGGTCTTGCAAACGGCGGTGCGCAACCTGATGCCACTGGCCGTGGACAAAGATGTATCGCTTGGCATTAATCTGGGCGCCGATCCCCTGATCGTGACCGGGGACCGCGACCAGTTGTTACAGGTTTTCACAAACCTGGTCGAAAACGCGATCAAATACGGCGGTGCCGGAAACGGCGTCACAATTGCAACTGAAAGCATGGACCATGACCCGGCACTGCGTGCGCCGGGATTGCGTGTGATGGTCACCGATCGCGGACCGGGCATTGATCCGCTGCACCTGCCGCGCCTGACGGAACGCTTTTACCGCGCCGACAGTCATCGCAGCAGGTCGCTGGGCGGCACGGGTCTGGGACTTGCGATTGTAAAACATATCCTGAACCGTCACCGGGGACGGTTGCGCATCCATTCGGACCTTGGCGACGGGTCAACTTTTACGGTGATCCTGCCGCGGGGGGAAAAGTAGCGCGCCGCCCGGTTCCCGACCACGCATTACCGCCGCACCGGGTCATTTGAGATGGGCAAAGGCCTCGTCCGGGACCGGCTCCATCTCGCCGCCATTGGCCCAGTCCATCAAAAGACAGGACGATCCCTTGCGCTGAAAATAGGTGGCCTCAAGGGCGTACCAGCCCGCAGAGGGCACTTCGACCTCGGCCACACCATTGGATTCGCATGCATGTACTTCATCATATAGCGCGACCTGCTGGCCACCGATGCTGGCGATGATGCCGTCGTTGCTGATGATCTCGAGCTGATAGCTGCCCGCGGCGTCGAATTTGATGAAGCCGCTGATCGCCGCCGCGACCTTGGTTTCCTTCTTTGACGTCAACGTCATCTCACCCGGTTCACTGTCGAGATAGGACAGGCCGATCAACGCCGGGCCGGGTACGGCATCCGCAAGAAGTCCGTTGGCATGTGCCAGGGTCTTGATCGGGCTGCCGTAGGCATAGGATACAGCTAGACCCGGTGCCAGGCTGGCGGCGTCCGGCTGCGGGTCGGCAAGGGTCAGGGTAAGTGGATCGGCCCAGGCAGGCAGGGCCAGTACGAGGCCCAGCAGGGGGGCAGCATATGTGTTCATGAGAGGTGTCCCGTTGGTGGTGTTGCTGTTTTTATTGCGCCATACACTGCGTCACCGCGCGGCCTCTGTCTAGGGCCTTGACGGGGCGGCTTTTGATGGCACCCCATTGGCTCTTGCACCGGATTACAATCCGTCCTAGAAGGCGCGCACTTAAACCCGCAGTCGGGGTTGGGCCTTTTGGGGAGAAATCCCAGAACGTCCGCCGGTTGGTCCTTCTGGATCATACCCCCGATGAGGCTAAACCGGAAAGGTATTAAAGACATGGCTCTTCCTGAGTTCTCCATGCGCCAGCTGCTTGAAGCAGGCGTACACTTCGGCCACCAGACGCAGCGCTGGAACCCACGCATGGGTCCGTACATCTACGGCGCGCGCAATGGCATTCACATCATGGACCTGACACAGACCGTCCCAATGTTGGACGAGGCTCTGAAAGTCATTCGTGACACGGTCGCCAAGGGCGGCAGCATTCTTTTTGTCGGCACCAAGCGTCAGGCTGCACAGCCCATCGCGGATGCGGCAGAAAAATGCGCACAGTATTATATGAACCACCGCTGGCTTGGCGGCACCTTGACCAACTGGCAGACCGTGTCCAAGTCCATCCAGCGTCTCAAGGGTATCGACGAGCAGTCCGAGCGTGGCTTTGAAGGTCTGACCAAGAAAGAGCGTCTGGGCATGGAACGTGACCAGGGCAAGCTTCAGGCATCGCTTGGCGGTATCCGCGAAATGGGTGGCCGTCCTGACCTGATCTTTGTCATCGACGTGAAAAAAGAAGCGCTGGCAATTGCCGAAGCCAACAAGCTGGGCATTCCGGTTGTGGCTGTGGTCGACACCAACTGCTCGCCTGATGGCATCGACTACATCATCCCCGGCAACGACGACGCGGCCCGTGCCATTGGTCTGTATACCGATCTGGCAGCCCGCGCCGCGCTTGACGGCATGTCCGCCCAACTGGGTGCGGCTGGTGTCGATCTGGGTGCGATGGAAGAAGCCCCGGTTGAAGAGGCGCTGACCGAAGAAGCCCCGGCAGTGGAAGAAGCACCAGCGGCAGAAGCAGCCGTCGAAAGCTAGATCCCGGCACCACTGGGTTGACATGGGGGCAGGGGATACCTGCCCCGTCTGAAGTATTGCAAAAGGAGAACCAAAAGATGGCGATTACAGCATCTATGGTCAAAGAACTGCGCGACAGCACCGGCGCAGGCATGATGGACGCCAAGAAGGCGTTGACCGAAAATGACGGCGACATGGAAGCGGCGGTCGATTGGCTGCGCACCAAAGGTCTGGCCAAGGCGGCCAAGAAATCCGGTCGTACGGCGGCCGAAGGTCTGGTTGCGGTTCAGGTCAGCGACGGCCACGGCGTTGCGGTTGAAGTGAACTCCGAGACCGATTTTGTCGGCAAGAACGCCGATTTCCAGAAAATGGTCGGCGGCATCGCCTCCGTTGCTCTGGGCGCGTCCGATCTGGACGGCTTGAAAGCGGCTGACATGAACGGCAAGACCGTTGAGCAGACTGTGACCGACGCCGTTGCCGTGATTGGCGAAAACATGTCCGTGCGCCGCATGTCGGCCATCGACGGCGATACGGTGGTCTCCTATGTCCACAACGCCGCCGCACCGGGTATGGGCAAGATCGGCGTTCTGGTTGCAATGACCGGTGGCGATGAAGCCTTTGGCAAGCAGGTTGCAATGCACATTGCGGCAACCAACCCTGCGTCCCTGTCAGAGGATGATCTTGACCAGGCAGTGGTCGAGAAAGAAAAACAGGTCCAGATGGACATCGCCCGCGAATCCGGCAAGCCCGAAGCAGTCATCGAGAAAATGATCGTTGGCCGGATGAAAAAGTATATGTCCGAAGTGACATTGGTGAACCAGCAATTCGTCATCAACCCCGACGTGAGCGTTGGTCAGGCCGCCAAGGAGGCAGGTGCCACCATCACCGGCTACGTGCGTCTGGAAGTGGGCGAAGGCATCGAAGTCATCAAGGAAGACTTTGCCGCAGAGGTCGCCAAGGCCGTTCAGGGCTAAGACCTCTTCACGAATTCAAATAGAGGGGCGCAGTATTGCGCCCCTTTTTTGTTGCGCAGAGATGGCCTTTCCCTGTCTGATGCCCGTGACCTGAAAGCAAGGGGATCACCGATGGACCGCAAACTTTATGTCGGCGCACTGACCGACAACCGCCGCTGGGACAGGATCACGATCCGGCCCGACGACGTCTTTGTTGTCACACCGCCAAAATGCGGCACCACATGGATGCAGACCATCGTCGCCCTGCTCTTGTCGGGTGATCCTGACGTTGAAACCGAACTGTCGGTCAAGATGCCGTGGGTCGACATCCGCATCCGCGAGATGGACGAGGTCGCGGAACGGTTGGCGGCGATGGAGCACCGCCGCAGCCTGAAAAGCCATACGCCAATGGATGGGTTGCCTCATGATGAGCGGGGGCAATACCTGTGTGTTTTCCGGCATCCGCTCGACGCGCATTTTTCGTTTCGCAAGCACGTGCGAAACATCCCGATGAACTGGTTTGACCTGTTCTATCCCGAAGGCGATGACGACACGACGTTCAGACGGTTTCTGGATGGGGCCGCCGAAGGGTTTGACGCGGACGCCATGCCGCTGGCCCATATCGTTCAGCACTACAAGGCCGCGCTGGCGCTGTCGGATCAGCCAAATGTCACCTTGTTTCACTATGCTGACATGACCCGTGATTTGCCGGGGACATTTGCAAAAGTGGCGGACCTTCTGGGGATTGAATATCCACCTGCGCTGATGGCGGAACTGGTCCAGGCGGCGACATTTGATCATATGAAATCAAATGCCGACCGATATGCCCCGTCTGGCGGGAAGGGTTTCATGAAATCGGATTCGGAATTTTTTCACAGCGGCACCAGTGGCAAATGGCACGGTAAACTGACCGCTGAACAACTGGACGCTTATGAGTATGTGTTGGAGGGATTTGAGCTGACTGCCGACGAGCGCCAGTGGCTTGAACACGGCAACGCTACCGCGGAGCGGCAATAACCAAGGTCCAGGTCAGTGGGGCTGAAGAATACGCCCCACTGAGTCCGGTACGACAACAGAGCCTTGCAATTTCAAAGATGTCGGCGCGGATGTCCCCCATGATCAATTCACGTGGCAGGGACAGTTTGACCATGCGTCAACCCCGCCCAGCGTGCCAGTCAGGGATTCCTTACCTTTTGATAAATTTACGGCCTTTTGATCAATCATCCTGCTGATCGACGCGGCGCATCGACAACGAACATCTGATTGGCAAATGCTGCCTTCAACACCGCTTGCGCGGTCGTCTCGACGGCAAGTGCCTGACGCGCAAGCCTGAGATGTTTTTCGACCGTTGCGGGGGTCAACCCCATCAACAAGGCCGTGTCCTGTGTCGTCTTGCCGTCGCCAACCCATTCCAGAACCTCCCGCTGGCGCGGGGTTAGCGCGCGGGCAGGGGTCTGATGCGGCAACGACAGGATCTTCAGATGCGCGACTTCGTTCATCAGTTCAATATCTGTCCCATGTTTGTCCCAGATGGAGTCAACGTGCGATTGATCCAACCCCTCCCGCGCGACCAGCGCTATCGCGCCTTTTGAACGCAGCGAGGCGGACTTGAAGCTGATGGTGTATCCCGCCGTCACGCCAAACCGCTGATTGAACGCAATAACCTGTTCTTCCTCGGGTGTGACTGCGTCTTTCCTGATCCGCTCTTTCAAGACTGTCCAACTGCATGCGCCTTCATTGTCGAGGGCCCACAGGACCATCGGCGCCCTGAGATACAATCCACCATCCAGAAACCCAGCGGTGTAGTCGCGGCTGAATTTGGTCAGCATGACAAAATCATCAGGATCGCCCAGCGACGTGGGGGTCCGGTATCGAGTAAAGCCATAGAGCAGACGATCAAACCCGAACTCCGCCATCTTCCCGGTGTGAACCTCCCAGAGGGTTTCCAGTGAAGGGCTGCTCAATATGGTATTGAGATGATCTTTTAAATTCATATCCTTACGAGGTGATCTTTAAGTGCGTGAAGCGCCAGAATATACCCATTGGCCCCAAACCCGCAAATCTGCCCAAGTGCGACGGGCGCGACAAAGGAGGTGTGGCGAAAGGATTCGCGCGCATGAATATTGCTGAGGTGGACTTCGACCACGGGCAGTTCAACCGATGAAATCGCATCCATGATGGCAACCGACGTGTGAGTATAGGCACCGGCATTCAGGATGATACCATCATGCGTGCCTTTGGCGGCATGAATGTGATCAATCATTGTTCCTTCGGCGTTCGATTGCGCGCAGGCGATGTTCAGTCCAAGCGCCTGTGCGGTCTCCTGGCAGAGTGCTTCGACATCCGCCAGAGTCGTCGCACCATAGACATCCGGCTGACGAGTGCCCAACAGGTTCAGATTTGGACCATTCAAGATCAGAATAGATGTCACGGCGAAACTCCTGAAACGATTTGATAAATCATACAGGCGCGAAGGTGGCGCTGTCTAGCGTCACTCTGAGTTTGCCGATTTCCCGGAACGCGGTGTACCATGGGAATGAGGTGTTGGACATGTCCGGGTGCCTGAGCTCCCGTGAAGGCTCAAGGGTTGTTGCGACGTTTTCCACTATCTCAGTTTCATCAGTTCAT
>CAXBKL010000060.1:0-21651 GCA_963976125.1 uncultured Sulfitobacter sp.
GTGCAAAGTAGGTCCAGCCGCCATCAGATTTCATCACCGGACGGTCGACGTCATCACCATGTTCGGTCGATTTGAACAGCGTCTGCTCGCGCGGTTCCCAATCTTCGGGCTTTTTGCCTTTTGGCGGCTCCAGAACCCCCTCATAGATCAGGCCCTTGCCCTTGAGGTCGTCCAGCGCCGCCTCGATCCGGCCTGTGCCATACAGCGACTTTTCGGAATAGAACACATCCATCTCGACGCCCAATGCCTTGAGGTCGGCGCGGATCAGTTCCATCATTTTCTCGGTTGCAAAGCTGCGCACATCCTCCAGCCAGCCTTCTTCGCCCTTGCCAAGATAGGCATCACCCACCCTGTCCTTCAACGCCTCTCCCACCGCGATCAGGTAATCACCCGGATAGGTGCCTTCGGGAAAGGCAACCTCCTGGCCATGGGCCTCCTGGTAACGCAGGTACACCGACCGGGCGAGCACATCGACCTGCGCGCCGCCATCGTTGATGTAGTATTCGCGCGTCACGTCAAAGCCCGCAAAATCCAGCAAGGATGCCAGCGCATCGCCAAATACGGCCCCCCGCGTGTGGCCGACGTGCAGCGGCCCGGTGGGGTTGGCGGATACATATTCGACATTGACCTTTTGCCCCTGCCCCAGGGATCCGCGTCCGAAATCGGTGCCTTGTGTCAGAATGGTCCCGGCGATTCCTTGCCAGACAACGGGGGCCAGGCGCAGGTTCAAGAACCCCGGCCCGGCCACGTCGGCAGAGGTGATGCGCGCATCCTCGCTCAGTTTGTTCGCAAGGGCATCCGCGATGTCACGCGGCTTCATACCTGCCGGTTTGGCCAGAACCATCGCGGCATTGGTTGCCATATCCCCATGGGCAGGGTCGCGCGGCGGTTCTGCGGTAATGGGGGCAAAGTTCAGGCCGTCGGGCAACGCACCTGCTGCAACCATCTGGTCAAGAGTGCTGATGATAAGGTCGCGGATTTCGGCAAAGATATTCATGTCAGGTTCCTTCGTTGCTGCCCATGTATCACTTGGGTGTGGGCAGTCAATTGGCGCGCTTGCCGACCCCTCACCGCGCCTGGTCCTGTGGTCGTGTCCCTAACTTCCGATCAGCCGGGCATGCTCGGTCAGCGCAAACCGGTCCGTCATCCCGGCAATGTAGTCGCAGACCATCCGCGCAAGCCGCATCCGATCGTCCCCCGCCTCCGCAATCTGCGCCGCCCAGTGACGTGGCAACATCTCCGGGTGGTGCAAAAACAGCGGAAACAGGTCTTCGACCACCTGCGTCACCTCGGCGCGTTTCTCCATTACCGATGGCGCGCGGTACATGTGTTTGAACAAAAACGCCCGAATGGCCCGAATGGCCTGCCACATCTGATCGGAAAACCGGATGACGGGGCGGCCCAGATGCCGGATGTCAGCCGCCGATTGCGCATCCGCCCCCGCCAGCACCCCCCGCGAGGTTTCGATCACATCACCGACCATCATCCCGAATACCCGCCGCAGCGCCTCGTGGCGGCGGCGGTAGCTGTCGGTGGTGGGATAAAGGCGGTCCACCTCGGCATAGGCCGTACCGATCAATGGTAAATCGGCAATCACCGCTTCGCTGAACAACCCCGCGCGCAGCCCATCATGCAGGTCGTGATTGTTATAGGCAATGTCATCGGAAAGGGCCGCGACCTGGGCCTCGGCACTGGCATGGGTGTGCAGCTCCAGATCATGCAGCCTGTTGTATTCAGCCAGCGCGTAAGGAAGATCACCGACAACCGGCCCGTTATGTTTGGCAATCCCTTCAAGGGTGTCCCAGGTCAGGTTCAACCCGTCAAAGGACGCATAATGACGTTCCAGCGAGGTCACGATCTTGATCGCCTGCGCGTTGTGATCGAACCCGCCGTAGGGGGCCATCAGCGCATGAAGCGCGTCTTCGCCGGTGTGGCCAAAGGGCGTGTGCCCCAGATCATGGGCAAGGGCCACCGCCTCGGTCAATTCGCCATTCAGTCCCAGCGCGCCTGAAATGGTCCGCGCCACCTGCGCCACCTCGATCGAATGGGTCAGCCGCGTCCGGTAATAGTCGCCCTCATGCTCCACAAAGACCTGCGTCTTGTGCTTGAGCCGGCGAAAGGCGCTGGCGTGAATAATCCTGTCCCGGTCCCGCTGATAGCAGGAGCGGAACGTGCTTTCCTCTTCTGCCACGCGCCGTCCCCTGGCAGTGGCAGGATCAGAGGCATATGAGGCGCGCATTGCGGCTTGTCCTTGTGGCCTGTCCCATGGACCCTATATGATATGCCACAAGGGATGAAAACCGCAGCCTTGGAGAACATGATGAACCTGCCGCCCAAAGTTACAGCCCGCGCCTTTGATCGCCTTTCCGAAATTGGTGCCTCGGATCAGGGCAAGGCGCTGCGCGTTGCGGTCGAGGGTGGTGGCTGTTCTGGGTTTCAATACGAAATCGCGCTGGACGAGCCAAAAGACGACGATCTGGTCCTTGAAGGCGGCGGGCAAAAGGTTGTCGTGGACAGCATCTCTCTGCCCTTCCTGGCCAATGCGGTGATAGATTTCTCCGAAGAACTGATCGGCGCGCGGTTTGTCATCGAAAACCCCAATGCAACGTCCGCATGTGGCTGTGGTACGTCCTTTTCGATGTAGCGACCGGGGCGCGACGTCATTTGCCACCGCAAATCACATTGGCGCGCGCAAACCCTTCAAAAAACGCGTCAAACTTGTCGGTGGATTGTTCGGCCTGATACAAAACCTGATGCCCGTCCGGTCCCAGATAGGGCATGATATGGCCGCGCATCTGTGCCCAATCCGCGTTGCGTGTCGGGCCAAGATCAAACAGGCATTCGGACAGGGACCGCAATGCGCCTGTCTGCACATTTGGCGCCAAAAACCGCAGCGCGGGTTCGGGAGGGACTTGGGCAAACGCTTTTTGTCCGGCCAGGTGCTGTGCCCAGCCTGCCACCAGATAAAGGTGATATGCATCCGCCAGCGGCTCCTCGGTATCCGAAAGCACGATCAAGTCGTCATTGACCGTCGCCACCGCCTCGGTCCAGATAGCACTTGGCGTCCGACCGGCGAACCGCAATGCAATGCACACCTCGGCCAGCAAATCGACGTTCTGATCCAGATAGGCAAGAACCCCGGCAAATTCGAGACTGGTCAGGGCCGCGTCGTCCAGTTGCGGATCGATCCGGCCATAGTCCGACAGGTAAAAGACTATATGGGTCAGCTCATAGGCGGCCTTCTTGTTCGGCATCGCAAATGTCGCCGAGCGGGAAATGAAGCTGCGCAGCCGTGCGGATAGCGGATCATCACCCAGCAATGGCGCAGCCCCCCGCCGCGCCAGAAGTCGACGGGCCTCGGCCCTTTGAAGGTCGGACAATTCCGCTTCGGCAACCCCTTCTGCGGCAGCCCAGGCGCACAACCGCTCTGCGCGATTGCCCGGCATGCCAAGATCCTCCAGATCCAGAACAATGGACAACAAGAACCGGTAATACTGCGGGAAGAAACGCATGCGCTCTTCCATGCCGTCATAAAACCCCTCAAAAGGCATAAGCGCCTCGCCCGATACCGCGATCCCGCCCGCGGCCAGAATCCCAAGCAATTCGGCATTTTCCTTGAGCCAGAACACATCATCCACCGGACGGCGCGCCTTTGAGAAACCGGCGATCAGTCCGGCGATGGATTGCGCCGCGTCGGGCCGGGCAACCGGGGTGAAAGCAATGACATTTGACATGACGATCCCACAAGTTCGAAAGGGAGATACGGGGGTCCGGCACCGTGGCGCCGAACCCCGCACAAGGGCAATGCTCAGATGCTGGTCGTGAACATTTCGACCCGTTCTCCATCGCTCTGTTTTGCACCGCTGCTGATGCTGCTGGTGGTAAACAGATCAAGGCCATCGCCGGCGATCACGTCGCTGCTGGTGGGGGCGGAACCAGAGGTAAACATGTCCAGCCCCGACCCCGTTGCAACGCTGGTCTCAGCGGTGGCAGTGGGGGTCATCAGAGGCGTTTCGATATATGCAAGTGCAGTCATTGTCGTGTCCTTTTTGGCAGATTTTCAATTTAAAGTTGCAGTCCCTAATTGAATGCCCGCAAAAGGCGATCTGCCAACCCAATTTTGCCAAAATTTGAATGTCACCATGAGTTATCCACATTAAGAACAGTCTCAATCTTCCCTCTGATAGTCGCGTCCGAGAAATTATCCACAGTTGAAAAAATTTTTATCCACAGGAGCTATTTCGAACATCCACCGCCCATTTTTGGCCATTTTTGCCTCACCTTCCGCATTTGACAATCTGTGGTTGATTCGTTTCGCGCCATATCTCGCCTTGGGTAATGCCCTTCCCCTTGCCCCATCAGGCAGTTTCGGCAATAGCTCTTCTGCAAAATGGGAGCCGCAGATGATAATCGCTACCTTCAACATCAACGGGATCAAAGCCCGTGCCGACGCCCTGCCGGCCTGGATCGACGCGGCAGAGCCCGACGTCGTGCTGCTCCAGGAGATAAAGTCCATTGACGACAACTTCCCTCGCGAGTTGTTCGAAGACCGCGGCTATCAGGTGGAAACCCACGGCCAGAAATCCTTCAACGGTGTGGCCATCCTGTCGAAATACCCGCTGGAAGACATCAGCCGGGGATTGCCCGGTGATGACAGCGACGCGCAGGCCCGCTGGATCGAGGCAACCGTGGTCGGTGACACCGACGCCGTGCGGCTCTGTGGTCTCTATCTGCCCAATGGAAACCCCACGCCGGGCCCCAAGTATGACTATAAACTATCCTGGATGGAGCGCCTGCACGCCCGCGCCACGGAATTGCTGGCCGAAGAAACCCCATTTCTGATGGCGGGCGACTACAACATCATTCCTCAGGCCGAAGACGCCGCGCATCCCGAAAAATGGCGCGAGGATGCCCTGTTTCGGTTGGAATCCCGCACCGCATGGCGTCGGCTGCTGAACCTTGGCCTGACCGACGCCTTCCGCGCCTGCACCCAAGGCCCCGGCCACTACAGTTTCTGGGATTATCAGGCGGGCGCCTGGAACCGCAACAACGGCATCCGCATCGACCATGTCCTGCTCAGCCCGGCCTGCGCCGACAAGCTGCGCGACTGTCAGATCGACAAGGACGTGCGCGGCCACGACAAACCCTCTGACCACGTGCCTGTCTGGATCGACCTCGATCTGTGACACCTCTGGACCGCAGCGCGCTGAAAACTCCGAATAGGCACCGCCGATGAGGCCTATGCCTCCAGTTCAGCATCCCAATAGAGAAAGTCCATCCAGCTTTCATGCAGATGGTTGGGCGGAAATTTCCGCCCGGTATTGCGCAATTCCTCTGCCCCCGGCTGCCGGGGTGGCTTGCGCAGTGTCAATCCGGTCTGATGCAACGCCTTGGACCCTTTGCGCAGATTGCATGGGCTGCACGCGGCCACCACGTTCTGCCACGAGGTCACACCGCCGCTGGCCCTCGGCACCACATGATCAAAGGTCAGATCACCCCTGGCCCCGCAATACTGACAGCAAAATTCATCCCTCAGAAACAAATTAAAGCGCGTGAAGGCCACGCGCTTTTGAGGTTTTACATAGTCTTTCAACACAACAACCGATGGGATCCTGATCGCCATCGACGGGCTGTGCACCATATCGTCATATTCGGCCACAATATCCACCCGATCAAGCCACTTGGCCTTGATCGCATCCTGCCAGGGCCAAAGCGACAGCGGATAATAGCTAAGTGGCCTGTAGTCTGCATTCAGCACCAGGGCCGGCCGATGCTTCAACCCCGCTGGCTGTCTGGTAAATTCGGTTCTGAAATCGCCGTCCATCGCTGGTGTCGTCCCCTGCCCGTGTTGACCAACTATATCTCGTGGTTTCCCTCTGGCAAGACAAAGCTCGACCACAAGATGTCGCGGGTGGGATCGGGCCGGATGGCGCCAGGATGATGACAGAGGCTCCCCCGCTGTCACCGATCGAAGGGGCCGCCTCGCCCTGCGGCCCCATCTGGCTATTCGGAGGTCAGCCGCTCGACGCGCGGACTACGCCGCTGTCAGCGCCGCCGCTTTCAAAGACCCAGCTTGTCGCGCATGAAGGCCAGCGCCACGCTCAGCCCATCGGGGGCGATCCCGTGACCCGTCCCCTTCATCACATGGGCATAGACGTCCTGCCATCCCGCTTCCTGCAAGGCCTCTGCGGCCTGTGGCAAGGATTGCGGCGGCACCACATCATCGGCATCCCCATGCACCAACAGGATCGGTGGCCGTACCACAACCTCATCGGCCAGCGTTTCCGGAGACAAGAGCCGGCCCGAAAACGCCACAATCCCCGCCACCGCGTCTTCACGGCGCGGGGCCACCTGCAGGGCCATCATCGTGCCCTGCGAAAACCCGAAAAGAACCACCTGCTCAGGCAGCACATCCTCATCCACCATCAGCGCATCGAGAAAGGCATTGAGATCGGCATTCGCCTGCATCATTCCCCGTTCGGATTCCTCTTCGCTCGATCCATCAATCCACGGGATCGGAAACCACTGATAGCCATTTGGCATGCCCGGCACGTTTTCCGGCGCATCCGGCGCCACAAACATCGTATCGGGCAGATGTTCCCCCAATGGATCGGCCAACCCCAAAAGATCGGCTCCGTTTGCCCCGTACCCATGCAGGAACACAACAATGGATCGTGTCTCTCCCGATTGTGCCGCGCGCCGTTCGGATTTCAATACCCGTGTCATCCCAGACCTTCCCTGTTCTTCATGTCCCGGTAGTAGGCAAAGAGCGCGCGCGCTGCAACCGACCGCCACGGCGACCACGTCTCGGCCAACTGTTCCAATTCCTGTGCCGTCGGGCGTGCGGGCAGATCATAAATCACCCGCGCGGCCTCTTGCAGAGCCAGATCACCGGGCGGAAACATATCCGCGCGGCCCATGCAGAACATCACATAGATCTGGGCGGTCCAGGGCCCGATGCCAAGCACCGAGGTCAAGGCGGCGATGACTTCCGCATCCGGCATCTGCCGAAGACTCATGTAATCCAGCTTTGCCTGCGCAAGCGCAACCGCGTAGCGGGCTTTTGGTTTACTGAACCCCGCCGCGCGCATCCCCTCCTCACCGGCCGCCAGAACCGCTGCTTCACTGGTCAGCCGCGCGGCATCCATCCGCGCCCGTATCGCATTTGCTGAGGCCACGCTGACCTGCTGGCTGACGATGATGTCAAGCAGCCCCTTGAACCCCTGCGGCGCCAGGCGCAGCGGCAGCGGTCCGGTCCGGTCTAGCACCCAGGCCAGCCGGGGGTCATGGCTGGCAAGCCAATTCGCACCCTCACGTACATCCACCGGCCCCCGGATGATCCGCCCCAGCGTTGTCACTGGTCCCCGATCCAGTCCAGCACACCTTGCAGGGTTTCAACCACACAGGCCCCCGAAGGGACCGCCGGGCGTTCGATCAGAATGGCCTCCAGATCAAGCATCTTCGCCGCCTCCAGCTTTGGCCGGCTGGCCTGTCCCCCAAGATTGCGACAGACAATCGTGTCTACCCGCAACTGCCTGAAGAGCTCACATTCACCGGCGATCGAAAAAGGCCCGTCGCCAAAAACCAGTTCGACAAAGGGGTAAGGGGGCTTGCGCCGGTGTTCGGTCTTTTGCCGCAGGAACAGACGGTCCCCTGTAAACCGTGCGGCCCCGGCCAGGCTATCCCATCCGGTTGCCGCAAAGACCCGTTTTCCGTCAACCATGCCCATCGCGGCGGACATATTCGCCGCTGCCCGCCACCGCGGATGCTCGGTGACGGACCAGACCGGCCGCGCCAGGGTGACAAAAGGCACATCCATCTCTTTGGCGGCAGCAAAACCTGCCGCCGTTGCCGTGGCGTCAAAACCGTGACTGGCATCCACAACCATATCCATTCCGGCAACCCTGTCCCTGAGCGCCTGAACATCGGCAAAATCGATGACCTCACCGGCCATCGTATCAAGACCATCCGCGCGCGGCACCTGTGGAAACAGCACCGTCACGCCGTAACCCTGCCCGGTCACCGCCTCGGCGATTTGCAGGGATTCGGAACTGCCTGCCAGCAGCAGGATATGTCGCGGCATTACCATGCGCGCGACCTTAGGCGCACTGGTCGCAGGCGCAAGGGGTTGCCCCTCTTGCAGCGCAGGCGTAGGTCTGCCTTTGGATTGAGGAACAGACGACATGATTGACGACACCCGCGCCAAGCGAAACGTGGCTGTTCTTGTTGCGGCGCAGGCCTTTCTGGGCAGTCAGATCACCATGATTTTTGTGATTGGCGGGCTTGCGGGGCAACAGCTTTCGCCAAATGCCTGTCTTGCAACCCTGCCGATCTCCCTGATCGTGTTCGGGTCCATGACAACCGCCCCCTGGCTGTCAACCGTGATGCAGAGATTCGGACGGCGGTCGGGTTTCGTCGTAGGGGCCATTGGCGGATTGATCGGCGCAATCATCAGCGCCTATGCCCTGACTATCAGCAACTTCTGGGTTTTCCTGGTCGGCAGTTATGTGACCGGTATCTACATGTCCAGCCAGGGCTTTTTCCGATTTGCCGCCGCTGATACTGCCTCTGATGCCTTCCGGCCAAAGGCAATTTCCTATGTAATGGCGGGCGGTTTGATCTCGGCGGTAATCGGTCCGCAGTTGGTCGCCATCCTGACTGCCGGGGCGGACGCGACCGTGATGCGGTTCTTTCCGGTCTACCTGGCTGCGATGCTTTTGAATGTGGTGGGCATGGCGCTGTTTCTCCTGCTCGACATCCCCAAGCCCCCGGTGCCTACCGTCGATTCTCCGAAAGGTCGCACCCGGTGGGAGCTTCTCACGACGCCGCGCATCGCAGTTGCCGTGATCTGCGGCATGGTCGCTTACGCGCTGATGAACCTTGTGATGACATCAACGCCGCTGGCTGTTGTAGGGTGCGGGTTTGCTGTCGCGGACGCTTCCAATATTGTCACGGGTCATGTGCTGGCGATGTTCGCCCCGTCCTTTTTCACTGGCCACCTGATTGCCCGTTTCGGGGTAGAGCGGATCATGGGTCTTGGCATCTTGATCCTTGGGATCGCCGGGATTGTGGCACTGAACGGGGTTGCGCTCCCGAATTTCTATGTCGCCCTCATCCTGCTGGGGTTGGGGTGGAACTTCGGTTTTATCGGGGCCACCACCATGCTCGCCAGCAGCCACGCGCCGCATGAACGGGGCCGGATGCAGGGGTTGAATGACCTGTTGGTCTTTGGCGGGGTGACCTTTGCCTCGCTCGCATCGGGGGGGTTGATGAACTGTTCCGGTGGTGACGCCGCGCAAGGCTGGGCGGCCGTGAACATGGCGATGGTGCCATTCCTTCTGCTTGCGGGTGGGTCGCTGTTGTGGCTGGTGCTGCGGCGCAAGACCGAAGAACCCGCCTGATCGCGCTACCAGCGGCCCGTGAAAGCGCGGAAGGGCAAGGCCATCCTGTCATTTTCAATCGGATCAGGCAGCTGGCCCTCTGCAACAGCTTGCGGATTGCACTTTGCGGCCTGCAAAACCCGGTCAAACGACCCAACATGCAACAGTGCCGGACGCGCCGCCTTTGACACCAGAGATTTTCGGGCGCGTGCCTCCTTGATCCCCGCAAGCGCCCGCGCAGCCAAGGCAGCCACGGCTTCTGCGGTACCGTCCAACAGCGGAATGCGCCCCCGCGCCTCAAGGTCGGGGATCGCCAGCAACCACGCCCCGACACCCGCCCCCACGGCAGCTTGCCGCACGACGGCTTCGTCCGCCGGTCCCAATACCCGCGCCGCGACCCAGGCCAATGTCCCGGCGGTTTGATCCAGGTAGCGCTCGAAATGCGCAACGTCCTCAAAGGCGTCCTTGTAGATGTCCCACCGCCGCGCGGCGACCAGCGTATCCAGCGCCAAACCGTCCTGCGCACGGATGACTGCGGCCAAGGGTGTTGCCACTTCGTGACGCCGCACAGGATTGCCTAGCGCGATTTCTTCGCAAACATCGCGCCACCATTGCAGGCGCATTTCTGCAATCATCGGTTCCTGCGTCACCCAGGGCGCGCGCGACACTTCGACATTGAATGCGTAAAGCGGAAACAAGACCCGGCGCGCAGCCACAGGGGCGGCCATTGCGGCGCGAAACCGCACCGGATCGCCCCGTTGCACCAAAGCAGCACAGGCATTCAGATCCGCATCAAAGTTCATGTCGGGCGCACAACACTCAGCAGATAGCCAAACTCATTGCGGTGCGCGCGCCAGCACGCCGCCTCTTCTTCCGCCGCGTCAAGGATTTCTGTCAGGGCTGCATCTGCGCTCGGCCGCAGGGCTGAAATACGTTGGTCAATCGGTCCAAAATACGCCTCCCATGCCGCATCCGACAATTGCCGCCTGCCCAACACCTCATACCCGGCGGCCTGGATGCGCGCTTGAACGCCCGCCTCATCGGTCATGCCGGGATTTTGCGCCCAAAACGACCGGGCGCGTTCGGATGGTGTGTCGGTGAACCAGCATATCTCGGAAAAAGCCACAGCTCCCCCCGGCAACAATGCCTTGCGCCAGGCGGTCAATGCCTCGGTAACCCCGATGAAATAAATCGCGCCCGCACACCAGATCAGGTTGTATCTGTTATGGATCGCAGCCATATCCGCCTTGAGGATCGTTACACGGCTATCGCCCTGCCAGCGCGCCCGCGCCTCTTCAACAAAATGCGGGGTCTTGTCCAGGGCCGTCACCTGCCCCTGCGGGGCGGCGGCAATCAGGGCGTCAATATCGGCACCGGGGCCACATCCGACATCGGCAATTTCGGCCTTTGCACCGATCCCGGCAATCTGCGCCGCCCAGGCCACATCGGCGGGCTCGCCCGGCCCTTCGCGCGGCAGATTGCGGTGCAGCTGGAAAAAGGCTGTCATAGGATCAGAAGTCATCAAGAAACCTTTCAAGTGTCGCCTGCGTTTGACCGGCATCCACGATGTCGAGATGGCCGATGCTCGGGACAATCACATAGCTGCCCTTGTCGGTGGCCTCCCTCATCGTCGGCGCGTAAAGGGCCGCATCAAAGGCCTCGTCCATGGCGCCCACGATCAGCACAAAGCGCGGCAGGGCTGCAACGTCCTTCAGGTAGCGGGCGCGCGGCGCAAAGGACGTATTCAACCGATAGGAATAGGCAGTGGTCGCAGTAGGGCCCAAGGGACCATCCAGAACCGCCCTGGGCATCGCGAACTGAATGACCGTCAGATGGTTCAACGCCCGAATGCGGAAGGTGTTCAGGATGCTCAAGCCGATTACCCGACGCACCATGACCTGCGCCCAGCCCCCCGAATTGGGCCGCGTCATCGGCGCATCGTATTTCAGGAACGGCGCCATCAGCACCGCGCCATCCATCTGCGCCCCATGTGGCCCGCCGGCAAACCGCACAACCAGCCCGCCGCCCGACGAATGACCGGCAAGGATCAGCGCCTGCCCGTCCTTGCGCCGCGCGGCGATCAGATCCGCCAGATCGTCTTCGAGCTGCCCGATGTAGGATATGTCGCCGCGCACGCCGGGCTTGGCGCCATGACCGCGCAGGTCAGGGACCAGCACATCCGCGCGGTCACTAATTTTTCTGGCAAGCGCGTCAAACTGCACCCCATGCCAACCAGAGCCATGGACAAACACCACCAGCGGCACATCGGGACTGGAAGAGGGATACTCGCGCACCTGTAGGGCAAAACCGTCCCGCATCGTCACTGCGATCTGTGGCGCGGGGGCCTCGTTTGTGCGCGCCAGAGTTTGCGTGAAATCCAGCCCCTGCCCATCCGTCAGCACTTTTGGCCGTTGTGACAAGATCAGGATCACCGCGCCAATCAGCACGACAAGCAGTGAAATCACGGCAAATTTGACGATCTGGAAAACCACTATGTGTCCGTTCCCAGATCCCGCACCAATTTCCAGCGGATCGCGTCCAGCAAAGCTTCGAAACTGGCATCAACTATGTTTGCGCTGACCCCGACCGTCGACCAGCGGTGGCCATCCGCGTCCTCGCTGTCGATGATGACGCGGGTCACCGCTTCAGTACCGCCCTGGGTGATGCGGACCTTGAAATCCACAAGCCGCATGTCTTCGATCATCGCTGAATACTGACCCAGATCCTTGGCCAGCGCCTTGGCAAGCGCGTTGACCGGCCCCCGGTCGCTGCCTGCCTCGTCCATGCTTTCGCTGACGGACTGGCGCTTTTCGCCATCGACCTTCACAACCACAACCGCTTCGGACAGGCTGACCATCCTGTTGTACTTGTTCTTGCGCCGCTCGACCGTGACGCGGTAGCGTTTGACCTCGAAAAACTCGGGCATCTGGCCCAACTCATCGCGCGCCAGCAACTCGAAACTCGCCTGTGCGCTGTCATAGGCATACCCTTCGGCCTCTCGCGCCTTGACCTTTTCCAGAATGCGGCCCAGCGCCGGATCCCCCTTGGGCACATTCAGCCCCGCTTCGGTCAGGCGTCTGCGCAGGTTCGATTGCCCCGCCTGATTGGACATTGGGATCACACGGGCATTACCGACCAATGCGGGGTCGATATGTTCATAGGTTGCGGGGTCTTTCAGGATCGCACTGGCGTGCAGCCCGGCCTTGTGGGCAAAGGCGGAGGAACCCACAAAACCGGCTTGTTTTTGCGGAATGCGGTTGAGGATCTCATCCAGCATCCTGCTGGTCCGGGTCAGGGATTCAAGCGCCTTCAGGCTCACCCCGGTTTCATAGGTGCTGGCGTAGGGTTCTTTCAACAGCAGGATCGGGATCAGCGCCGTCAGGTTCGCATTGCCGCAGCGTTCGCCCAGACCGTTCAACGTGCCTTGAATCTGGCGCGCACCGGCATCAACGGCTGCCAAGGTGCAGGCCACGGCATTTTCGGTATCGTCATGGGTGTGGATGCCCAGATGATCGCCCGGAATACCCGCCGCAATCACCTCGCCTGTGATCCGCCCCACCTCGGACGGCAGGGTGCCGCCATTGGTGTCACACAAAACGATCCAACGCGCGCCGGCATTGTGAACCGTTTTCAGGCAGTCCAGCGCATAACCGGGGTTGGCGCGGTAACCGTCAAAGAAATGTTCTGCATCAAACAGCGCCTCACGCCCGGAGGCCACGATATGCGCGATGCTGTCACGCAGGAGGGTCAGGTTTTCCTCAAGCGTGATGTTCAGCGCGGTCTTGACGTGAAATTCATGGGTCTTGCCCACGATACACACCGATTTGGTGCCCGCGTTCAACACGGCGGCCAGCACATCGTCGTTCTGCGCCGACATGCCCGGGCGTTTGGTCATGCCAAAGGCGGTCATATTGGCGCGGGTGTCGGGGGCGGCGTCGAAAAAGGCGTTGTCGGTGGGGTTCGCGCCGGGCCAGCCGCCCTCGATATAGTCCACCCCGAGCGCGTCCAATGCGCGGGCGATCTGTTGCTTTTCTTCGGTGGAGAATTGCACGTCCTGGGTTTGCTGACCGTCGCGAAGCGTGGTGTCGTAAAGGCAAAGGCGTTGTTTCATTGGTTATTGTCCCGAACAGTCGATCCAAACACCCGTTCGTGCTTGTAGCACGAACAGCGCCCAACCACCCCCATGGGTGGGCGCTTCACGCCCCCCCGTGGTTGGGCGCCGTTCTGTGTTGTTGTCGAGGCGGTCATTTGAGGGCCTCTAGTTTGTTTAGATCAGCGCCGACTTCCCGCTTGTAAGTAATCCCACCATCGCTGTCATACTTCAGAGTGATCCCCGCAGAACCTAGGATGTCCCGGATCCTATCAGCGGTTGAGAAATCTTTTGCTGCACGCGCTTTTGCCAGTTCTTGAATGGCAGTTTCAATGACTTCGCGGTGTAATTCGCCGTCAACCAAATGATCAAATACTTGTCCCGTTTTTTCATCAACTGTTGGAAGTTTTAGTCCAAGAAAATTCGCGGCGCACAACAGCTCTGAGAATTCGCCAGCCTTCGCTAGCCGTCGCATCTCGGTGATAGCTCCCATTGTGTTCAGGTCTTGAGACAACGCTGAGATTACTCCTTCGGGAACCTTAGCGGAAGCTGTCGTTTCTTTCGTCGAAAGAGCCCAATACTCCAGCTCATTCTCCGCCTCCGCCCGCTTCTTCTCGGTCCAGTCCATCGGCTTGCGGTAATGCGTCGACAGCATCACAAACCGGATCACCTCCCCCGGCACCCCCTGCTCCAGCAGATCACGCACCGTAAAGAAGTTGCCCAGCGATTTGGACATCTTCTTGCCCTCGACCTGCAACATCTCATTGTGCATCCAGACGTTGGCAAACTGGTGCCCGACACAGGTGGATTGCGCGATTTCGTTCTCATGATGGGGAAACTGCAAATCGTTGCCGCCCCCGTGAATGTCAAAATGCGCACCCAGCAATTCATGCGCCATGGCCGAGCATTCGATGTGCCAACCGGGTCGACCCCGGCCCCACGGGCTGTCCCAACCGGGCAGGTCATCGGGCGAGGGTTTCCAAAGCACAAAATCCATCGGATTGCGCTTGTACGGGGCCACTTCCACCCGCGCGCCTGCGATCATGTCATCGACCGACCGCCCCGATAGCGCGCCATAGTCCGCATAGCTTTCCACCGAAAAAAGCACATGCCCCTCGGCGACATAGGCATGCCCCCGGTCAATCAAGTCCTGACTGAGCGCGATCATCTGGCCGATGTATTCGGTCGCGCGCGGCTCAAAATCGGGGCGCAGCGCGCCCAGCGCATCCATGTCCTGATGATACCAGTCAATGGTTTCATCCGCGCGGGAGGCGATCAATTCCTCAAGCGTGCCTTCGGCCCCCGCCTCTTTTCGTTTTTGCGCGGTCTCGTTGATCCGGTCATCCACATCCGTGAAATTGCGCACGTAGGTCACGTGATCGGCCCCATAAACATGCCGCAACAACCGGTAGAGCACGTCAAACACCAACACGGGCCGCGCGTTGCCCAGATGGGCGCGGTCGTAAACCGTGGGACCGCAGACATACATCCGCACGTTTTCGGGGTCGATCGGAGCAAACTCTTCCTTGGTCCGGGTCTTGGTGTTGTACAGCTTGATCTTGGTCGTCGTCATAAAGCCCTCGTCGCGCAGGTCTGGCGCGGACTTGCCACATATCTCTCATAATGGAAACGACATGAACACGCCCGCGAGAAATCTCAGCAGGTAATGGTGCAGATAATTGTGCAGGTCTTCGTGGTCATGGGGTCTGAGTACCCCGCCCATAAGCGCCACGTCAAGGTTGATTGACGAATCGGATCACCTCTGCGCCCCTGCCCGAATTGATTTTGGAGGTGTGCATGAATATTTCAGAGCGGATCACGGGTTTGCTGGGCGGTGGCTCGGACGGTTGGGGTGTCTTCAACAAGGCCCGTGACATGATTGCCGACGGTGTGGACGTGACCGAATTGACCATCGGCGAACATGACATCCGCACCGCCGCTCCGATCTTGCAGGACATGCACCGCGCGGCCATGGCGGGCCACACAGGCTATGCCGCAATCCCCGGCATCAAGGCACTGCGCGACATGGTGGCCAAGCGGGTCACGGACCGCACAGGCGTGCCGACAACGCGCGACAACATCCTGATTACACCCGGCGGGCAATCCGCGCTTTATGCCTCGCATTTTGCGGTCTGCGACCCCGGTGACACGGCGCTTTACCTCGACCCCTATTATGCCACCTATCCCGGCACCCTGCGCGGTGTCAGCGCCGTGCCAAGGGCGATCCAGACCCGCGCAGAGGATGCGTTTCAACCCCGCGCCGCCGACATCGCAGCGGCGGCGGGCGGGGCCAAGTCCCTGTTGATCAATTCACCCAACAATCCAACCGGTGTGGTCTATTCCCGCGCCGCACTGCAAGGCATTGCGCAGGTTTGCATGGACCACGATCTGTGGCTGATTTCCGACGAAGTCTATGACACCCAGGTCTGGGAGGGGGAGCATCTTTCCCCCCGCGCCCTGCCCGGCATGAAGGATCGCACCCTCGTGGTTGGCTCAATGTCCAAATCCCATGCCATGACCGGATCACGCATCGGATGGGTGGTGGGGCCGCAGGACATTGTGGAACACATGATCAACCTGTCGACCCATACCACCTATGGGGTGCCGGGATTTGTACAGGATGCGGCGCTCTTTGCGTTGCAACAGGGCGCGGCGTTCGAAGAAGAGATCGCCGCCCCCTTCCGGCGTCGCCGGGAGATTGCGCAACGGGTATTGGCGGGACAAAATGCCGTTGGGCTGGTCCTCTCGGCGGGGGCGATGTACCTGATGCTCGACATCCGAAGCACTGGCATGTCGGGCGAGGATTTTGCCCTGGCCCTGCTTGCCGCCCAACACATCGCGGTGATGCCCGGAGAAAGTTTTGGCGTGGCGGCGGCAGGTCATCTGCGGGTCGCGATGACCATCGAAGACGGGGCATTTGAACAGGCATTGAAAACGCTCTGTGCCTTTGCCGAAGACCAGGTGTGAGCGCGGGAGAGGTCGGCGCAGCAAGGCGTCGACCTCTCCCTTTGCACAATTGCGGGCCTAGAACCGGATGCCGCCGCGCAGAGTAATGGTGGTTGCGTCCAGATCGTTTCCCGCAACCCCGCCGACATCGCCAAAACGGTGCTGCAACACCTCCGCACCGATGGTGTAGCCGTCGCTTACCCGGTAGGTTGCGCCGATCCCCAGAAATGGACCGGTTTCATCGCCAAAAGAGGTATCTGCCCGTGCCGCACCGGCGGTCGCATAGAGCAGGGTATCGCCAAAATCATACCCGCCCCTGACCTTGAGCCGGGCAATCGAATCGATGTTGCCCGCAACCCCGCCAAGGCCGATGTCGCCGTTATCGTAGTCAAGCTCTGCCCCCAACACGAAGGTGCCAAAGTCAAAATCGTATCCGGCATGGAACCCATAAAGCCCGCTGCTCCCGTTCAACAAGCCGCTGTCGCTGTTCACATCGCCATAGCCCAATTGCAGACCGGTATAGAAACCCGTCCAGTCCGCCGAGATCACTGGTGCCGGCAGGGTGATCGGCGCCTCGGCGGCTGGCACCTCAAGATTGCCGGCAAAGGCGGCCCCGCCCAGGGCAATGGATGCAGCGGCGGACAGTGTTGCGATTTTTTGAAGGTAGGTCATTATTCTGCTCCTTGTTACGCATGTTTTCCGGGCCTTCTTGATGGTCCTGCATGCCCAACACGGCACATAGGCATTTGGTTCTGCGGCTGCGCCCCCCGGCTGTTTCATCGGCATTTGCCTGCTCACAGCATACAAGCCGTCGGCAGAAATTGGCCGAGGCGGCGTTGAAGATGATGCTGATGCAGGGGTCGCAAATGAACCTTGGCGGCGCAAATGGAACAGAATTCACCGCTCCGGATTAGCAAGTTTCCTCAACAGGAGAGCAAAAGTGAAAATGGATCTGTGCATTATCACGCGTGTCGTACTGACCATCGGTGCGGAACGCGGTCGCGCGGCAAGAGGCGCGCCAGTGCGGGTGTGAATTCGCCCTGACCCCCTTTCTTATTCCGGAACCACATGATGACTGATCTTTCTCCTTCTCGCAGCGGCGGTCGCGCGGCCCGCCGTGCTGCCCGCAGCAAACCTCTGGCCCAACATCTGCGCCCCATTCGCCCCGGCATGGAGGGCGGCACCTACAAACCCCTGACACAGGCCGGAATGGAGGCCATCCATCGCGCAGCACTGGACGCGCTGGAACAGATCGGTCTGGCCGATGCCCCGCCGACGGGCATCGCATATCTGACCGGTGCGGGGGCTGTGCTGGGCGATGATGGCCGCATCCGTTTCCCCCGCGCGCTGGTCGAGGACACCATCGCCCGCGCCAATCGGTCGGTCACATTCTGCGGGCGTGATCCGGCAAATGATCTGGAGCTGTCGGGCAGCCGCGTGCACTATGGCACCGCCGGGGCGGCGGTCCACATGGTCGATGTCGAAGGCAACAACTACCGCGAATGCGGGGTTCAGGATCTGCACGATGCCGCCAGGATTTGCGACAGCCTCGACAACATCCATTTCCTGCAACGCCCTATGGTCTGTCGGGACATTTCCGACAACCTGGAGATGGACCTGAACACGATTTACGCCTGTTGTTCCGGCACCAAAAAGCATATCGGAACCTCCTTTACACAGCCCGAATATGTCGCTGATGCGCTGGAAATGCTGCATATGATTGCGGGCGGCGAGGACAATTGGCGGGCGCGGCCCTTCATGTCGAACTCGAACTGCTTTGTCGTGCCGCCGATGAAATTTGCCACCGAATCCTGTCAGGTCATGGAAAAGGTTATCGAAGGCGGTATGCCGGTTCTGCTTTTGTCGGCGGGCATGGCGGGGGCGACGGCCCCGTCTACCGTGGCAGGCGCCATCGTTCAGGCGGTTGCCGAATGTCTGGCGGGGCTGGTCTATGTCAACGCGGTCAAACCGGGACACCCGGCCGTGTTCGGCACGTGGCCCTTTGGTCTTGACCTGCGGTCAGGAGCCATGACGGGCGGGTCCGGGGAACAGGCCCTGCTGACCTCGGGGTGTTCGCAAATGCACAAATTCTACGGGCTGCCCGGTGGCGCCGCCGCCGGTATCGCCGATTCCAAGATGCCTGACATGCAGGCAGGATGGGAGCAGATGTGCTCAAACGTGATGGCCGGTCTGTCGGGATGCAACATGATCTATGAGGCCGCCGGCATGCATGCCTCGCTTTTGGGATTCTGCCACGAATCGCTGATCCTTGGCGACGATCTGATCGGACAGGCGCAGCGCTGTGTCCGGGGCATCGAGGTGACGGACGAGACCTTGGCGTTGGATCAGATGAAGCAGGTATGTCTGGGGGGACCGGGCCACTACCTGGGCACTGAACAGACCCTGAGCCGGATGGAAATGGACCATGTATATCCCGCACTTGGCGATCGTTCTTCACCCAAGGAATGGGTCGAACTGGGCAAGCCCAACCTGGTGAAAAAGGCAACCGCGCGCAAGGAGGCAATCCTGAGCGAACCTTCTGCCGCAAGGTTTGATCCAATGTTGGACAAGGCAATCCGGGAACGGTTCACCATCCACCTGCCCGGCTGATCGCAAAAGAAACCCGGCACCTGCGGATGCCGGGTTCCCGACCCGGCGCAAGGGCGGCGATAGGAGCATCGGAAAACCACGCCTCCCGCCGCATCGCCTGCCCTCATTCCAAGAGCAGAAAACCAGCGCGCACCGCGGCATCTTCCAGCGTAGTGTCATCAGTGGGGGTGCCGCTCAACCGGAGCGCGGCAGCGGCGCGATTGACCGGAGAGAGTGCTTAGTGGGTCAACAATAGACGATCGGTCACTATTTCCCCTTCGAGGGTCTGCCCGCCCATCTGGAAACGTTTGAGCATTGAGCGCCCGCAATTCACAGGAACTTCGCGTTCAAACAAGGTGGCCGGATAGTCGTAAGCGCAGTCCGTATCTCCGGACTTTTTTGTGGCATCGAGGCTTAGCGCGACAAAAACCCCGCGTGCTTTTGCCTTTTCGATGCACCTGAATAAATCTGCCTGATCGAAGCCCTGCGCCCCATAGAGAATAGCCTGGCTGTGGCTGTAGGGTGGATCGCAATATACAACATCCCCGTCACCGGCGCGTTCCAGAGATTCCGCATATTCACGATGGAAAAACTCTGTTCCACGTACACGTTCCACCCATTCATCGACCCGTCGCCCAAATGTCCCGAAGTGTATGGGCTTGTGAGCGCCGCATGGAGTGGACATGTAACCGTCAGCCTTGCGAAAGCGCATCACACCCCCGTATGCCGTGCGGGTCAGGAACAGGAAATCGGCGGCGTTTGCGCCTTGATTGTAGCGCGCCTTGATCTTCTCATATTGTGCGACCTTCTCGCCTTCCTGCGCCTCCAACCATCGCTCCCGATACCAATTCTTGACGGTTTCAGGGTCTCTTTTCAGTGTTTGCCAGATGCGGATCAATGGGCTGAAGCTATCAGCGGCTTCGGCCTTGTTCGGGGATAAAACGCCCAGGACAGCGCCCGATCCCAGGAAGGGTTCGTGATATGTCCCAAACCTTTCGGGGAAAAAGGAAATGATCTCATGCGCGAAACGCTGTTTGTTCCCTATCCATTTCAGAAGCTGTGTCTTGTAAGGCTGGACGCCGAGGGTTGTATTTGTATCCGCGGATACGATCGGTTCTTTTGTATCAAGTGCTAACTGCATGATGCCCCCGTTGTTGTTCGAGAAATATAGGAATTTGGCGTATCCGACAAGCGGACGTAGAAAGCTCATGCGACAAAACTCGGCACCAAAGAATGCGGGATACTGTTGCCCTCATTGAAGAAAACCTGCATTGAAGCGGGTCCGAGGCAGATTGACCCGGCCAATACGCTGCGTGTTCCCCTGTAGATTATCAGTAAGCAAGAGGTAGGGAGCGCCGTCTCGACCTTTTGGAAGTTAATGGCGTTTGCGCTGCCGAAGGGATTGCTTTGGGCGTTTTTTGAACTACAATTTGTAGCCCTGTTGAATAAGGTACCCCATGAAGCCGATCCCCAAATTTCTAAATAAGCCCAAGTCTTTCTGGGCGTCTGTTCGTTCGCTGAGCCAGAAAGTTGGCTATAGCAGGAGGGGTAAGATCGTAATCCCGACAGTTGAGCAGATGGTGGCTGCTTTTGAAAAACTCGGTTTAGATTCACAGAGCTTAGTTTTGGAGGGCAAACCAACCCAGCTTGCAACCGATCTTCTGGATTATTTTACGGAGCGTTCACGTGTGTTGATGGACGAAGTAGAGCCGAGACTCTTGAATGCGGAGCAGGCCAAAGATTTGTTCGAAAAAACCCTTGCAGAATTTGAACATAAGTGCCCAATTCCGATGAACAAACAGAAGGGTGAAAAGCGCGCTGAAGCGTTTCTCACAGCGCTTGTGAACATGATGGTTGAACGTCACATAGGGGAACTTCCGTGTGATTATGATCCCCGCGAACTTACCACCATTACACATGGCGGCGTACCCTTGCGCACATTGGCGCGGCGTTTGGATGGAGCGTTTCCCTCTACTATCAATCCAATAGCGGTTTGGGAGATCAAAGAGTATTATTACACAACGACTTTCGGTAGTCGTGTTTCTGGCGGTGTTTATGAAACTTTGCTGGATGGTATGGAGATCGAGGAGTTGAGCGAACACGAAAGTATTGATGTGAAGCACTACTTGATAGCGGATGCATATTTTACTTGGTGGGAATGTGGCAAATCATACCTCTGTCGAATGTTCGACTCGCTTCACATGGGTTATGCTGATGAAATCCTGTTTGGCCGTGAAGTTGTTGAAGAAATGCCGCGTATCGTTTCGGAGTGGGTAGCGATTCACCATGAAAGAAACAAAACGACCAAACCCTAGAGGCCGGTCTCGCCGTTCCGTGGGTCTTTGCCTTGCAAAGGCACACTCCTCTGACAGAACCTTCGCCCTTCGCGAAGCTGGAGTCGGCTCTCATCCTTTCAAACCGAAAAAAGGGAGAACCGAAGCCCTCCCTTAGTCTCGCCGTTCAAGCTCGATTTTTTAACCGCTCGGTGTTTGATTGCCTGCGGCCTGAACGTCGTCAGGAAGCGAGCGCACCCGCTTCTTGTTCCGTGTCCCGGCAATGCCGGGGTTGTGGGGTGGGTGGCAGTCGTTTGCATGCAAACCACGATACCCCACCCCGGTTTTCGACAAGGTGCTGATCGGCACCCCG
>CAXBKL010000061.1:0-21428 GCA_963976125.1 uncultured Sulfitobacter sp.
ATACCGATACCAAGGTTTACATACATGCCGTCTTCAAGCTCTTGTGCGGCAAGGTCTGTGTGGTCGAGGTCGAAGAGATTGTCCCAACCGGGTCGCTGGACCCCGATCTCATCCACCTGCCCGGCATCTATGTGCACCGCATCGTGCAGGGCACGCATGAGAAACGCATCGAACAGCGCACTGTGCGCCAGCGCGAGGAGGCCTGAACCATGGCATGGGATCGCAATCAAATGGCGGCACGCGCCGCACAAGAGCTTGAAGACGGCATGTATGTAAACCTTGGTATCGGTATTCCGACGCTGGTGGCAAACTATGTTGGCGACAAGGACATTACGCTGCAATCGGAAAACGGCATGTTGGGCATGGGCCCCTTTCCCTATGAAGGGGAAGAGGATGCCGATCTGATCAACGCGGGCAAGCAGACCATCACCGAACTGCGCCGCACAGCCTATTTCGACAGCGCCACATCCTTTGGCATGATCCGGGGCGGCAAGATCGCAGCGGCAATTCTGGGCGCGATGGAAGTAGCGGAAAACGGTGATCTGGCCAACTGGATGATTCCCGGCAAGCTGGTCAAGGGCATGGGTGGCGCGATGGATCTGGTTGCGGGTGTGGGCCGCGTGATCGTCGTGATGGATCACACCAACAAGCATGGTGACAGCAAGGTCTTGAAGGAATGCACGCTCCCGCTGACTGGCAAGAGCGTAGTTGACCGCATCATCAGCAACCTTGGGGTGCTGGATGTTGTCGAGGGAGGTTTGCGCATTGTCGAATGTGCGGACGGCGTCAGCGAAGAAGACCTGCGTGCCGCGACCGAGGCGACGATTGTTTGAATGAAGGTACCGGCCTCGCCTGAGGCGGAGCCGGTTACTTTAAAGAAATCGGAACGGGCTTTTTGAAAAGCCCGTTCCGACGCACCACAATAGCCTCGTTGTTTGCGGCTTCACGATTTTTTCGAAAAAATCGACCCGGACTTTTCAAAAGTCCGCCCCCGCTCAGTTCATCGCTGCGAATACGCATCCGTCGCTGATCAGCTCTGGTGGCGTCATACACAGCCCCTTGGCGACCTGAAACGCCGACAGCACCTTTGGCACATAGTCGCGGGTTTCGGGAAACGGCGGCACACCCGCATGTTTCCGCACCGCCCCTTCCCCGGCATTATACCCTGCCAGCACCAGGATCGGGTCGCTGTCAAACTCTTCCATCAGCCAATCAAGGTATTTCACGCCACCCTGAATGTTCTGGGCCGGCAGCATGCTGTCCACCACACCAAAGCGCGTGGCCGTGTCAGGCATGAGCTGCATCAATCCTTCGGCCCCTGCGCCACTGACCGCATCGGGCTGGCCCGCAGATTCCACTGTGATGACCGCAAGGACAAGCGCCGGTGAGACCTGCGTGCCGATCGTGGAGCGCAGGATGTCGATGCCATTTGCCCTGGCAATGTCCTGCATGTGCTGCATGCGCGGCGATGGCACCTTGCTGCCCTGCGCGGCGAGTATTGCCATTGCAGCCTGCAACCGGCCCGGCCCCGACCGTTCAGCCTCTGGTGAAATCTTCTCCCAGAACCAGTTGAAACTTCCCTCGGACACCGGCGGGCTGGGCAATGCAGATGGCTGGGCAGTGGATTTGGGTCGTGCCGCCGCCTGCTGAGAGGGGTCAATCTGTATTGTGATCCGTTGTGCGCCCGCTTTGGGTGGCTTGACCCGCTTGGCCTCAAACTCAGGAAAGGGCTTGGGCGTGTCCGCGATACCGGGGGCGACGCCAAAAAAGCCCGCCACAAGCGAAAGAATGAGAATTCGGAACATTGCTTGCCTGCGTTTTTTGTTTTTGACGCTCTATAGGCGGGAATATTCCATAGATTCCGGCTTCAAACTAGCCAATCAAGGCAAAGAACATGGCGATTTCGCCTCAATTGGCGGCAATTTCGATGTCATTCATACTTCGTAAACAAAAATTTCTTGTTTTTACTGTTCTATTTCAGCGGCTTGTCAAAAAAATCGAAAATTACGCTTCTGTAAACCAAAAAGTCACATTTGGTGCCAAATTCATGCCCCAATCAGAGGTCTATATAGGGTCATACCAAGTCGGACAGGCACTCAACTGAGAGAGACGGTGCCACACAGGACGGCGGGGTTGGAACCTAAAACTTACATGATCCTTGGAGGGACATACCATGATGAACTTTATCAAAAACTTCCGTGCAGACGAAGACGGCGCCGTAACTGTTGACTGGGTCGTACTGACCGCTGCTGTTGTTGGCCTGGCCGTTGCCGCGTACACATCCATCGAGACCGGTGCTGAAAGCATCACTGCGAACACAGCCACATACCTCGACGGTATCGCAGTTGGCGCGACAGACGGCGACTAATACCTTTCTGTGCTAACGCACAGTTGGAGGGGCCACATTTACATAACGTGAATGTGGCCCCTTTTTCGTTCGATGGGATGGGGGGCATTGCCATGACATGTTCGGATTTCAAAATGATAAGACTGCTAAAGATTTTCAAAAAAGCAGACAGTGGCGCGGTGACCGTCGATTGGGTCGTCTTGACGGCTGCTGTTGTTGGTCTTGCCTTTGCTGCATTTGCTTCCATTTCGGGGGGAACGGACAGCGTCGGCACCGCAACTTCTGATATGTTGACGACGATCGAAGCCGGTGCATTTGGCGACTAGGCGTCGCGCCTGAGACCAGACCCCCTCGCTCAATGATCTAAGGCCGCGAAGCGCGCAGTTGGGGTGCTTCCGCATCTGTGCCACGGGGTCACCAAACATTGGCCACATTCGCCAGCTAAGAGTGATGAGAATAAGGAGTGCCGGGATCAACCCGACACCAAAGAGCAAAAGGTATTTGATATGCGGATGGTATTTGGACTGGTCCTTTTGGTGGGCATCGCGCTTGCTGGCGGGGCCGTGTATCTGGCCAAGGATCGGATTGCGCAGTACCAGACAGCCAACGCGCGGGCACAACAGGCCCTGGCGCAAGTTGTTCCGACGATCCCGGTCTTTGTCGCCGTCAAGCCGTTGCGATACGGTCAACGGCTCACCACCGAAGATGTACGCGAGGTGCAATGGCCTGAAAACGCCATACCCGAAGGGGCATTCACCGAACTGGCCAGCCTGTTCCCTGAAAACACAGATGAATTGCGTGTGGTTCTGCGCGCCATGGAAAAAGACGAAGCCATCATGGCCATCAAGGTGACAGCACCAGGCGAGGATGCCGGTCTGACCTCCCGTCTTGAACGGGGCATGAGGGCGTTCACCATCAAAGTTGACGTCTCAAGCGGCGTCTCCGGCTTCCTGCGTCCCGGCGACCGGGTAGACGTCTATTGGACCGGCCGCGTCGATCTGGGCCGCAAATCTGAAAAAAGCGGCGACGTCACCAAACTGATTGAAACGGGTATCCGCCTGATTGCGATTGACCAAAGCGCCGGTGGCGACATGGATGAAACAACAATCGCGCGGACCGTGACCGTGGCCGTCAGCCCCCAACAGGTTGCAGCCCTTGCGCAAGCCCAGTCGACCGGTGATCTTTCGCTGGCACTTGTTGGTGCAGAAGACGACACCATCGCGTCGGCCATCGAAGTCGATCAACGGTCCCTGCTTGGAATTGCGACGCAGGAAGTCAAAGAGGAAGTCGAGGCCGAAAAGGTCTGCACGATCCGTACCCGTCGTGGCGCGGAAGTGATGGAACTGCCGATCCCCTGCACAAACTGAAGCGGCACCGGCCAATCATGACGATACAAACGGGCGGTGCAGTCTTGCGCCGCCCTCGCTACATCTGGCGATGTTGCCATTTATCCACATAAGAAACCGCACTGAACACCTTGATTCTTGCATAAAAAACGAAACTGGCGCAGAGTGATCCAAACGACGGGCGAAAAGACCCATCTCTGAGGCGTGATCAAAAAGGCAGGTCACATGAAAATCGACGGATTCCTGAAAGCGGCTCTTGTGGGGCTGACGATGAGTGCCATGCCCCTGGCATTAATGGCGCCTGCCCCGGTCGCGGCTGAAACGCTGCGGGTGGTCAAACGGGGTACGAACTCGGCGTTGCACGTTCCGATGAATCGCGCCGTGGTGGTCGAAAGCGACATCCCCTTTGCGGAACTCAGCATCGCCAACCCCGGCATTGCCGATATTTCGTCACTTTCGGACCGGACGATCTATGTTCTTGGCAAATCACCGGGGCTAACCACCCTCACTCTTTTGGACGCCAGCGGACAACTGATTACAAACGTCGATGTGCGGGTCGCGGCGGATGTTTCTGAATTCAAGGAACGTCTGCGCCAGATCCTGCCGGGCGAAAAAATCGAAGTGCGCACCGCAAATGACGGCATCGTTCTGTCCGGTGTGGTGTCCTCGGCCCAAAGACTGCAACGCGCGCTTGATCTGGCGGAGCGTTATGCGCCCGAACGGGTGTCCAATCTGATGAGCGTCGGCGGCATCCAGCAGGTGATGATGAAAGTCCGTTTCGCCGAAATGCAGCGCAACGTGTCCAAAACCCTCAGCTCTTCTCTTGCCCTGAATGGTGCAATTAGCGGCACCGGGATAAACGCCGGCACAGGAAGCAACAACACATCCGGTGCCGTTACTACGGCGCTGGGGGGCAACATCCCGGCGGCCAATCAAAACGCCGGTGCTGTGCTGTTTGGCTTCAATGCCGGGTCCACTCAGGTTGGTCTGCTTCTGGAAGCATTGGAACAAAAGGGCGTCGTGCGATTCCTGGCCGAGCCAAATCTTGTCGCATTGTCCGGACAAGAGGCCAAGTTCCTGGCGGGTGGTGAATACCCCGTCCCGGTCGCCCAAAGCGACAACAGAATATCTGTAGAATTCAAGCCTTTCGGCGTCGAACTTGTCTTCATCCCACGGGTGGTGGACAAAGACATCATCAATCTGGAACTCAAGGCCGCCGTGTCGGCCATCGACCCGACAAACAGTCTATTGTTGGGCAATGGCATCGAAATCGCCGCTTTCACGCGCCGCGAAACGTCGACAACGGTCGAGATGCGGGATGGAGAAAGCTTTGCCATTGCAGGGCTTTTGAGAGATGACTTCACTGATAACTCCAGTCAGCTGCCGTGGATCGGTGACGTGCCCATCTTGGGAGCGCTATTTCGGTCCGCTGATTATCAACGCAGCCAGACCGAACTGGTCATCATCGTGACGGCCCATCTGGTGACGCCAACACGCGGAGACGCTTTGGTGCTGCCGACGGACCGGATCAAACCACCGACGGAAAAGGATCTGTTCTTGTTTGGACGCACCGCTGCCGGCACCCGCACTCCCCGAAAGGGTGCGGCAGGAGAGGTTGCCAAACAAGACTTTGGCGGGTCATATGGCTACGTATTGGACTGATTTGATGACACGCGTTTTGGCCAGAAAAACAAAAATCGCCGGGGCCACCGCCGGACTGGCATTGCTCTTGGGCTGCGCCAGTTCCGATCCCGTCTATACACAGTTTTACCGCGAAGCCGGTGCTCTGACCGATACCGGTTATTTCGGCAATGCGACGTTGAACAACCGCCTGATTATGACCGGCGAACGTCAGTATACCTTTGATCTGGCCAATCGGTTCGCCACCGAAGTGACCTCGACGGTCAATTTTGCGTTCAATTCCGCGGATTTGGACGCTGATGCGCGCCGGGTGCTTCAGCAACAGGCGGGGTGGATCAAACAATTCCCCGAAATCCGTTTCCGGGTCTTTGGCCACACCGATCTGGTAGGATCCAACCGCTACAATCGCAAACTGGGCCAACGCCGCGCCAATGCTGTCGTTGCCTATCTATCGACACTGGGCATCAGCCGCAGCCGCCTCGAAGCGGTGGTCTCTTTTGGCGAAACCCAGCCCCTGATCGTTACTCAGGGCCGCGAACGTCGCAATCGACGCACCGTCACCGAAGTCAGCGGATTTGTGAAACGTCATCCCACCGTTCTGGATGGGAAATACGCGCAGATCATTTACCGTGACTATGTGGCAAGCGCCGCTGCGCCAACGACGATCTCACAGACCACACTTGGCGGTCTTGAGTAAGAATTTTGGTCCGATAGCCAAAATTCGTTAAAAATGTACAATTGGCTAATCCCCGCCAATTGTCCTGATCGTTTCACAAAATCCTACAATCGAGGCTTTTTGGCCCCAATCTCGCCCAACTTGGCTGCGATATTTCTCCTATAGGACAGATGTGTCTGGACAAAGGGTCAGACATGGGTGGCCGCAGCCAAGGAAACGCGCACTCAGATGCCGCAACTTTGCCTGCCAAACCCTTGTAGGTGAAGGAATTAGGCGATGAGCAGTACAATGCCACAACCGCAAGCAGCACCAATCGTTGCATGCACAGTCAGCCGCGACGTGCAAAACTTCGATCTGTTGATCGAGGACATGGAAGCGGCGCTGGGGGAAAGCTGGGGCGATCTTGGATTTGCCGAGGCACTTGCATTCTTTGGACAACCCGAAGCCGCGACAATGGAATTTATCGCGCTGGCCCTGGATGAGACCGACGAAGAAAACATCGTTCTGATGTCAGAGATCATCAATCAGGCCAAGGCGCGCGACATCAAGGTCATCCTGATTGCCGAGGATGTCACACCCGCTGCGCTGCATTCGTTGTTGCGCAACGGGGCGGATGAATTTGTCCCCTACCCGCTTCCCGAAGGGGAACTTGTCAAGGCGATTGCCCGCGTCCGCGCCGCCGAAGAAGCCCCGGCGCCAGTGCCACAGGCCACGTCGCATGTACGCCCCGGCAGTCAGAAAGACGGAGCGTTGATTGTTGTGCACGGTCTGGCGGGCGGTGTCGGGTCCACAACCATGGCCGTCAACCTGGCATGGGAACTGGCAACAGCGGGCAAGGACGACAGCCCGTCGGTCTGTCTCATTGACCTGGACCTGCAATATGGAGCCGTGGCGACATTCCTTGATCTGCAGCGGCGCGAAGCGGTTTATGAAATGTTGTCGGACACAGAGAACATGGACGAGGAAATCTTTGCCCAGTCGCTGGTCACTTTTGAAGACACCCTTCATGTCCTGACCGCACCGGCCGAAATGCTGCCGCTGGATTTGCTTACCTCGGAAGACGTGACACGTGTGCTTGAAATGGCGCGCAACCAGTTTGACTATGTAGTGGTTGATATGCCCTCGACACTGGTTCAGTGGTCCGAGGCCGTATTGACCCACGCCCATATCTATTTTGCCATGATCGAGCTGGACATGCGCTGTGCGCAGAACACGCTTCGGTTCAAACGCGCCCTGCAGTCGGAGGAGCTTCCGGTCGAAAAACTGCGCTACGTCCTGAACCGCGCGCCAAAGTTCACCGACCTGAGCGCAAAGGGCCGGGTAAAGAGATTGGCGGAATCACTGGCGATTTCGATTGATGTACAAATGCCGGACGGTGGCAAACCCATAACACAGGCAAACGATCACGGACTGCCACTGGCCAATGCCGCACCCAAAAGCCCGCTGCGCCGCGAAATTGCCCGGCTGGCCGCATCTATTCATGACCTCAAGGACGACCAGGCACAAGCAGCCTGATTTCCGATCACAGGGATACACCTATGTTTTCCAAGTACAAAAAACCCGGCGTCCAACCGACTTCGGTTGCTCAACCCACGGCCAAGATCGCCGTGGTCGAGGACGCGCCGACGGCCCCTGCTGCCACTCAAGGTGTGCGGCGCAGGGCCCCGCAGGCGGCACAGCCTGTGCCGGTCGACAAGGAAACAAAACGCAAGCAGCGGATGGGCGACATCAAGCTTGAGCTGCACCGCGCCCTGTTGGACAACCTCAACCTTGCCGCGCTGGAACATGCAACCGAACAGGACTTGCGGCAGGAGATCAATGCCATCTCGTCGGAGATCCTGTCTGAAAAGAGCATTGTCCTGAACCGCGAAGACCGCATGACGCTCAACTCCGAGCTTTATGATGAGGTCACGGGCCTTGGCCCGCTGGAGACATTACTCAAAGACGAAACCGTGAACGATATTCTGGTCAACGGGCCACAACAGATTTTTGTCGAACGAGATGGTAAGCTGCAGCTGACCGATGTCACGTTCAAGGACGAACGCCACCTGTTGCGCATCATCGACAAGATCGTAAGCGCCGTGGGCCGCCGTGTGGACGAAAGCAACCCTTACGTCGACGCCCGCTTGCAGGATGGCTCGCGTTTCAACGCAATGGTCCCGCCGGTTGCGGTGGACGGCAGCCTTGTCTCCATTCGTAAGTTCAAAAAGGATAAACTGGGCATTGATGATCTGGTGAATTTCGGGGCTTTCACAGAAGAGATGGCCGCCTATTTGCAAGCGGCCGTGGCAACCCGGCTGAACATCATCGTTTCTGGCGGTACCGGTTCGGGCAAGACAACAACGCTCAACGCGCTCAGTTCCTTTATCGACAATGCCGAACGCATCCTGACCATTGAGGATACGGCGGAACTTCAACTGCAACAAACTCACGTGGGACGGATGGAAAGCCGCCCGCCCAACGTCGAAGGCAAAGGCGAGGTCTCTCCCCGCGATTGCCTGAAGAACGCTCTGCGTATGCGTCCTGACCGGATCATCGTCGGCGAAACACGTGGCGAAGAAGTGATCGACATGCTTCAAGCCATGAATACCGGCCATGATGGATCCATGACGACGATTCACGCGAACTCTGCTCGGGACGGTGTTTCACGTCTTGAAAACATGATCGCCATGGCCGGTATCGAAATGCCCCTCAAGGCGGTGCGCAGTCAGATTTCCTCGGCGGTAAACCTGATCGTTCAGGCCAGCCGCCTTCAGGACGGGTCGCGGCGCATGACCTCGATCACTGAAATCACCGGCATGGAGGGCGAAGTCATCTCGATGCAGGAGATTTTCCGCTATCAGCGGGTGGGCCTGACCCCCGAAAACAAGATCATCGGTCATTTCACCGCAACAGGTGTGCGCAGCCACTATGCCGAACGCTTCCGCATGTGGGGCTACGACCTGCCGTCGGCCATCTACGAACCCATTGCAGCCCAATAAGGAGCCAGGATCATGAGCGCAGAACCAATCATCTATGGCTTGATCTTTGTCGGCGTACTCGTGCTTGTCGAAGGCATCTATTTGGTCGCCTTCGGAAAATCCATCAGCCTGAACAGCCGGGTAAACCGACGTCTGGAGATGCTGGAAAAGGGCACACGCCGCGAAGAAGTGCTTGAGAAGCTGCGCAAGGAAATGCGCCAGCACATGGATAGCAAGGGCATCCCCCTTTATTCCCTGTTGTCGGAAAAGGCACAGAAGGCCGCGATTGCCTTTTCACCCCAGCAATTGATCATGCTCATGGGAGGGGTGGCAGCCGTTGCCTTTGTCGGGCTGACCATCGGCACCCAGACCGAAACCTATGTACGAGCGATTTTGGCCGTGGGAATAGGCATTGGCGCGGTATACTTCTGGGTTTCGTCCAAGGCCAACAAACGCCTCGGCATGATTGAGGAACAACTGCCCGATGCCGTTGAACTGATGGTACGTTCCCTGCGGGTAGGGCACCCCTTTACGAACGCAATTTCAATCGTGTCCAAGGAAATCCAGGATCCGCTTGCGTCCGAATTCGGTGTCATCGCGGACGAAGCCGCATATGGGCGGGATGTGGGCGAGGCGCTCAAGGATATGGCCGAACGGCTGGACATGCAGGATTTGCGGTTCCTTGCCGTCGCCGTGACCATTCAACAGCAATCTGGCGGTAACCTGGCCGAAATCCTTGCTGGATTGGCCAAGGTGATCCGCGCGCGGTTCCGCCTGTTCCGCCGTGTGAAAGCGATCACGGCCGAGGCCAAGTGGTCCGGCAAATTCCTGTCCGCGTTTCCCATCGTTGCGCTGATCGTAATCAACGTGGGTGATCCGAACTACTACGACGAAGTGTTGGATAATCCCTATTTCATTCCGGCCTGTTTTGCCGTTGGCATCTTTCTGGCCGCCAATCTGTTCGTGATGCGCATGCTCACTGACATCAAAGTGTAGGAGGCACACCAGATGGACATCCTTGCTTCGATCAACGATCAAATCACAGCCATCCTTGGACCACTTGGTCTGATCATCGTTCTTGGCGCGCTGGGGTTGATGCTTGTTCTCTTTTGCGTCGTGATGATCATGCGCCAGCCGGAGGATCCGCTCAACAAGCTGAAACGCGTCACAACCGCCCCCAAGACATCAGACGGCAAACAGACCCTCCGCCATGCGGACGGCAACCAGCAGCTTCAGAAATTCGCCAAGTTTCTCGAACCCGAGGACATGGCCGAACTGAGCGCCAAACAACTGATGCTGCGGCAGGCCGGCTACCAGTCCCGAGATGCGGTCCGGATATTCTACTTTGCGCAGATGGCGCTTGGCCTGTTGGGTTTGCTGGGTGGCATCATCTATATCAATTTCCTCGGCGGCGGCGAAGGGTTGAGCACCCAAAAGACCATGATGTACACCATCGGTCCGGGCGGTATCGGGTATTTTCTGCCCAAATACTGGATCACCCGACGGGTCGACTCCCGCAAGGAAGAGATCGAACGCGGCTTTCCCGATGCGCTGGACATGATGCTTGTATGCGTCGAGGCCGGTCAATCGCTGGACCAATGTATTGTTCGGGTCGCAGGAGAATTGCGCGCGTCCTACAAGGCACTGGCCGAAGAATTCGAAGTTGTTGCCTACGAAATGAAAGCCGGCAAGGACAAGATTTCCGTACTCAATGACATGGGCGAACGGTGCGGGGTGCAGGACGTATCGTCTTTTGTGACCGTGCTGAACCAATCCGCGGCCTTTGGTACGTCCATTGCGGATGCTCTGCGGGTTTATGCAGCTGAAATGCGGGACAAACGCGTGATGCGCGCCGAGGAAGCCGCAAACAAGTTGCCAACAAAGATGACCCTTGCCACTATGATGCTGACCGTGCCGCCCTTGCTGATCATTCTGGTTGGCCCATCGGTTCACGGTATCACTCAGTTGGGCAACATGGGGGCTCCGGGCCAGTAATGTCATCACATCCTGGGCGCAGGTTGATATGCGCCCTCGCTGTCTTATCCATCTTCAGTCTGACCGCCTGTGCACCGGGCGGCTTTCCTGCGGCCGGGGATCAGGTCTATGCCCCCGGTGTGGATCAGAGCGGCGACGCCGTGGACGGGATTGAAGTCGGCCATCGGCTGATCGCGGCGGGTCAATACGAATTGGCGATAAAGTCATTTAACCGCGCGGCGTTGGAGCATGGTATTAACGTCGAAGTCCTGTCCGGGCTGGGCAGTGCCAACCTTGGGCTTGGCCGATTGGGCCAGGCGGAGGCGGTCCTGCGCCGCGCTGTCGAGTCCGACGCAGAGCAACCAGAGGTCTGGAATAACCTTGGCGTGGTCTTGATGGAACGGGGCAAAACCGCCGAAGCGGAGTTGGTGTTCAAGAAAGCCTATGCCCTGGACAATGGCGAAAGTGACGCAATCCGGGACAATCTGCGCTTGGCACTCGCAAAAACTGACAATTCTGTTATCAATGATGTTGACGACGACAATTATAAACTGGTGCGGCGGGCGGCCGGGGACTATCTTATCACCGCCCCGCTCTGACGACACCGGACACGAGGTAGAGCAGTAAAAGGACGCACAAATGCGCCACCCTATGTTTTTGGCCGCCTGCATAGCAGGCGTTACCGCAGTGGCAGGCTGCGAACAGAAAAACGGCAACGAGACGGTTGAACGGGCCTTCAAGGACGTGAATGTCGTCGACGAAACCAACCTTTCCGACGTCATGCTGACCGTCGCTGACCCGAATGAGGCCGTCAGCTACTTTGCCCGATCATTGAAGCAAAGCCCGGATCGTATTGATTTCCAACGCGGGCTTGCCTCGTCGCTGATCCGGGCAAAGCGCGTCACCGAAGGCGTGGCGGAGTGGGAAAAAGTCACCAAAATGCCGGAGGCCACACAGGACGACAGCGTTGAATATGCCGATGCGCTGATCCGCAGCGGCAACTGGGCCAGGGCCGAGAAGGTGCTCGACAAGATCCCACCGACCCATGAAACCTTCAAACGCTACCGCCTTGAGGCGCTTGTCGCGGACAGCCAGCAAGACTGGAAAAAAGCAGACAGCTTTTACGAAATCGCCATCGGGCTGACCACGACGCCCGCGTCGGTGATGAACAACTGGGGCTACTCAAAACTCACGCGCGGTTCCTATGCTGATGCGGAACGCCTGTTTTCCGATGCCATCCGCCAGGATCCCACGCTTTTCACCGCCAAGAACAACCTGGTCCTCGCCCGCTCGGCTCAGCGCGACTATTCCCTGCCCGTGATCCCGATGGATCAGACAGAACGCGCGCAATTGCTGCACACCATGGCGCTTTCGGCGATCAAACAGGGCGATGTCGAAACCGGCAAGGGTCTGCTGCGCGAGGCCATAGACACCCACCCGCAACATTTCGAAGCCGCCGTCAGGTCGCTTCGCGCGCTCGAAGCAAGCTGAGCCCATGAGTATTGACGCGACCTTTGCTCTTTGGGTTTTGCCCTTTGTGCTGCCGCTGTGTCTTTATGTGGCCTATACCGATCTGGCCCTGATGCGGATCAAGAACAAGGCTGTCGTGGCGCTGGCGCTGGTCTTTGTGGTGATAGGCTTTTTCCTGATCCCCTTCCCTGACTATCTTTGGCGGCTGGCCTCACTGGTCATCGTTCTTGTGGTCGGGATTGTCCTGAATGCCGCAGGCGCAATGGGGGCCGGTGACGCAAAATTCATCGCCGCCGCGGCACCCTTCGTCGCAATTGGTGATCTGCAACTTGTGGTCATGCTGTTCATGGCGACACTTCTGGCTGCGGCGCTGACCCATCGGGGGGCAAAACACACGCCCCTGCGGCGCATGGCACCCGATTGGGAAAGCTGGCAGCGGGGCAAGAAGTTCCCGATGGGCCTTGCCCTCGGCCCTTGCCTTGCCCTTTATTTGATCCTCGGCGCGCTTCTTGGTGCCTGATAAACGCCATATTTAGCGATTATCCTGCAAGCTGAACGCTATTGTTTCCGCCAGAGGATCTCACCGATGAATATGCATACGACCACTGTGATGGCCCCTCCTCCGCCAAAACGGTTGGAAGAGATGAGATTGCCCATCGTCATGATGCGCGACATCATTCTCAAGACGATGTTCCGCAAGAATGCCGATATGGTCAGCGATCTGGCCAAGGCCGTTTGCCTGCCGGTGCAGGTGACGCAGGAATTGATCGACATGGGCCGCACACAGCGGTTGATCGAGGCGACCGGCACACTGAACGCCAACAACGGCAATGAAATGGGCTATCAGCTGACCGATGCGGGCAAAGCCCGAGCGCTGGATGCCCTCGCTCAGTCGGAATATTTTGGCCCGATGCCCGTCCCGCTTGATGTGTACCGCGAACAGGTGAAACGCCAGTCGATCCGCAACATTCAGGTCTCTCGCAGTCAGCTGGTCGGTGCGATGGGGCATCTTGTCCTGCCGGACAGCCTGCTGGATCATCTTGGGCCTGCTGTGTCTGCTGGCCGGTCCATCTTGATGTACGGCCCCCCCGGCAACGGTAAATCCTCCATTTCAAACGGGATCCGTGACGCGATGGGTGACAAGGTATATGTGCCAAGGGCCATCGAATATGCCGGGCAGGTCATCACTGTTTATGACCCGATTGTGCATTCCAAAGCCGAAGAAGACACCCAAGACCCTACCGCCCTGCGCCGGGTGACGCGGTACGACACGCGCTATGTCTGCTGTGAGCGGCCCACCGTGATCACCGGCGGCGAACTCAGCCTGGACATGCTTGATCTGGTCTACAATCCGACGGCACGAACCTATCAGGCACCCCTGCAGCTTAAATCGACAGGGGGGATTTTTATCGTCGATGACCTTGGCCGCCAAAAGGAACCGCCACAGGCCATTGTAAACCGCTGGATTGTGCCATTGGAGGAATCCAAGGATATTCTTGCCCTCCAATCAGGCGAGAAATTCGAGGTGCCATTTGACACGCTGGTGATCTTTTCAACGAACTTCCACCCCAACAAGATCTTTGATCAGGCCGCATTGCGCCGGATCTTCTTCAAGATCAAGATCGACGGGCCAAACCAGCAGAACTACCTCAAGATTTTTGCCATGGTTGCGAAAAAGCGCGGTATGCCACTGGATGAGGCGACCTTGGTGCATTTGTTCAAAACCAAATACCCGACAATCGACAACATCTATGCCAACTACCAGCCGATATTCCTGATCGACCAGATGATTTCAATCTGTGAATTCGAAGGTATCCCATATCAGATGTCCCCGGAATTGATTGATCGGGCCTGGGCGAACATGTTTGTACGCGAAGAAGAAATCGTGAACTGACGGCGATTGACGGCGGGGCTGGCCCCCGCTTCAACACCTGCTATCTAGGACGGCATGCAGGCATTGCCCCCTTCCTTCCGGGACTGGTTCCATTCCAAGGGATGGTCCATTCATCCCCACCAGCAACAGATGCTGGACCGGGCGGATGCGCCGGCCCTTTTGCTGATCGCCCCCACGGGCGGCGGCAAGACCCTTTCCGGCTTTCTTCCCACCCTGATTGATCTGGCCGATGGCACCCATGACGGCATGCACACCCTTTATATCTCGCCGCTCAAGGCATTGGCGGCGGACATCAAACGCAACCTGACAACCCCGGTGCAGGATATGAACCTGCCCATCACCATTGATGAGCGCACCGGTGACACCCCCGCGACCCGGCGCAAACGCCAGCGTGCCGATCCGCCCAACATCTTTCTGACCACCCCCGAGAGCCTCGCATTGCTGACCAGCTACGATGACGCGCCACGCATGTTCAAAGGATTGAAAAGGGTGGTGATCGACGAAATTCACGCCCTTGCCGAAAGCAAACGCGGGGATCAGATGATGCTGGCGCTGGCCCGGTTGCAAACCATCTGTCCCGACCTCAAGCGCGTGGGACTTTCGGCAACGGTCGAAGACCCGGCCGCCATCGCCCAACTGATGGCCCGCCATCCCGATCCTTGCGAAATATTGCTGGCCGATCCCGGCCCAGCACCGGACATTCGGATGCTCACCACCAACGAGGCCCCGCCGTGGTCCGGCGGCGGTGCGGCCTATGCGATTCCCGCAGTGCTGGAAGAAATCAAACGCCACAACACCACGCTGATCTTTCACAATACCCGTGCGCAGGCGGAAATTTTCTTTCACAATCTATGGCTTGCAAACAGCGAAAGCCTACCCATCGGCATCCATCACGGATCGCTTGACCGTGACCAGCGCGCCCGCGTCGAAGCGGCAATGGTACGCGGCGATCTGCGTGCGATTGTCTGCACCGGCTCGCTTGATCTGGGGATCGACTGGGGCGATGTGGATCTGGTGATCCAGATCGGCGCGCCCAAGAACGTCAAGCGACTGGTCCAGCGCATAGGCCGCGCCAATCACCGCTACAACGCACCATCCAAGGCGCTTCTGGTGCCCGCGAACCGCTTTGAGGTGATCGAATGCGTGGCGGCCCTTGAGGCAGTTCTGGCCGGGGAGTTGGACGGCGATCCCCGTGGCCCTGGCCCACGCGATGTCCTGTGCCAGCATATCCTGATTACCGCCTGCGCCGGGCCGTTTGAGGCGGATGCCCTTTACGCCGAAATGACGTCCGCCGGCGCCTATGCCAGCCTCACGCGCAGGGACTTTGACGCCTGCCTCGAATTCTGTGCAACGGGCGGCTATGCCTTGCGCGCCTACGACCGTTGGCAGCGGTTGATCCAGATGCCCGATGGCCGGTGGCAATTGCGTGATCCGCGCAATGCGCAACGCATCCGCATGAACATCGGCACGATACAGGACACCGATACGCTCAAGGTGCGGATGCGCCGCAATCGCGGCGGCAAGCCGCTGGGCGAGATTGAAGAAAGCTTTGCCGCCTCCCTGACGCCCGGCGATACGTTTTTGATCGGGGGACAGATCGTGAAATACGAGGGGCTGCGCGACATGACCGTCGAGGTCAGCAGGGACGTGGGCAGAAAGCCCAGGATTGCCACCTTTTCGGGCACCAAATTCGCCACATCCACCCAGCTTTCCGCGCGCTTGCAAGAGATGTTCACGCAAACCAACTGGCCGGACCTGCCTTCACACACCGCCCAATGGCTACACCTGCAACGCGAGGTCAGCCAATTGCCGCAACCGGGTCGGCTGTTGATCGAAAGCTTTCCCCATGATGGGCAGGAACAAACGGTGGTCTACGGCTTTGCCGGGCGCAACGGGATGCAGACGCTTGGCCTGTTGCTGACCAAACGGATGGAGGAGTTGGGCCTGAACCCGCTCGGCTTTGTCGCCACCGATTACGCCACGCTGATCTGGGGTCTCGATGCGCTGCGCGATCCGGCCCCTCTTTTTGACCTCGACGCATTACAGACTGGTCTTGAAACCTGGCTTGCGGGCAACGCGGTGATGAAACGGACCTTTCGCGCATCGGCCACCATTGCGGGGCTGATCGAACGCAATTCGCCCTCGGCGCGGAAATCCGGACGGCAGGCGACCTTCTCAAGCGACATCCTGTATGACACGCTTGCGCGCTATGACCCGGATCATCTGATGTTGCAGATTACCCGCGAAGAGGCTTTGCGGGGGTTGGTGGATTTTGGCCGCATCGAGGAAATGATCGCGCGGGTCGGTACGCGCATTGATCATAAGGTACTGTCGCGGGTCACGCCCCTGGCGGCACCGTTATTTCTTGAGATGGGCCGCGTTCCGGTCAAAGGAGAAGCCGAAGAACGTCTTTTGGCGCAGGAATCCGCGCGTCTGATGGCGCAATCGGGGCTGGCGCAGATCACCCCGGCCTCTTCTGACAGGCCGCGGTGGCGCAGGGGCCAGTGATGGGACGCCTCAGGTGTTCAGCAGACCTTCAAATCGTGTGCCGATCAGCGCGGCGGCGCAGGCATCGCGGTTCTTGATCATCTGCGCAGGCGGAACCGAGATGATCTTTTTCATGCGGATTTCAGGGGTCCAGGGGTCCACTTGCAAAAAGGCGAAGAGATCGTTCAGGATCGACTGCCGCGTCGGCGCATCACGAAAGAATTCCTCGTAGTCGACGATCCGGGCCCGGTCGCTGGGCAGGGCGTCCAGCATGTTGTTCAGCAAGCGGTTCTCTGTGTCGACCACTTCCAACGCCTGTACAAATGCCTTTGGGTCAAAGACGACCGCGCCGTCCCTGCCATGATGCTCCCCCTTGCTGGAGACCACGCCGGTCCTGGCAAGCATTTGCCATGACATCATCCGGTCCAGCACATTTGCACGCCGCAGACCAATTACCTTGAGATCAGTTTGCTGCAACGGCCAGTCCTGCAACCCTTCGCGTTCAAGAAAGATCGCAAAATCCTTGATACCGATGGTTCTGATCTGGTGCAGCGGTTTGATTTCTGACTGCCTGCCAGACACCAGTCGCCCCAGATTGCGCACAGCCAGCATGCCGCGCAGAAACGCCGACGGTCGGGTCATGGCCGCCAGATAATCCGCCGTTCGTCCATCATAAAGCCGAAGCCGCTTGCGCAGCTTTCCCGGCGGCGTCCATGTTTCCAGGACTTCGTTGACATTCAATACCTGTGGGTGCTGGTTCAGAAGATCGACAAGCGTGTTGCTGCCGCTGCGACCAAGGGTAAGGATCATGTGACGGTCGATGGCTCTGCCCCTTTTGCAAAATCCGTTTCAGCCCGCTGTGGCGTGTTACGACAGTAGATACCAAGATTGCGGAGATAAAGTGACACGGGGCGATCTTCTGTGGGCCGATTGTAGGGGAAATTGAATATTGCCGTGGGTCTGCCCCCTTGTGTTGCGCCCGATACGCTGGTTTTAGCCACCTTCGGGTGAAAAGCGACGGGGCTTTTCAGTGCCGCGCCGAACGACATCACAGCGGTGTCCGTCTATGTGTTCGGCTTTTGGCAACCGAAGAACATCGTCGACCATTTCAGGCTTCCCCTTTTCCTTGAGAATGCGCCCTCTCACATAAACGAGCATCCGCCGTCCGGCATTGGTGTCTTGCGTCGAAGCTGCTGTTTCTCTCGGGCGTGGCTCAAATCCTCTTTCGACACCACATCTGTATCCCCGTGCGCCGTGATCCGCCTATTCAGCGTCGAGATCCCCACACCCAAATCACCTGCCACTTGCTTGCGGGTTGACCCCGCTGTCAGTGCAATGCGCACCGCATCTTGGCGGGATTCTTTCATCCATTCGTTTCAGTCCCATAGTTCACATCCCTTGTTGGAATAGATGCGAGCACAGAAACGGCATCAACCGCGAGACGTCCTAAACCGGAAACCGCGTAGTTCTCCGTTGGGCAGGGCGGATCATGCAGCAAGCCCTCCAATGCCCAGGATGCACCCAAGAACCTCATCAATCCCCTCTTCCTGGCGCAGCGCACAAAAGACAAACGGCCGCCCGCCCCGCATCTTTTCGCAGTCCCGCTTCATCACCTCCAAAGAGGCCCCAACATGTGGCGCAAGATCGGTTTTGTTGACGACCAGTACATCGGATTTGGTCAGCGCAGGCCCCCCTTTGCGCGGAATGTCCTCGCCGGCGGCCACGTCGATCACATAAATCGTCACATCCGCCAGTTCGGGACTGAATGTCGCTGACAGGTTGTCGCCGCCGCTTTCGATCAGAACAATATCAAGATCGGCATGGCGCGCGCGCATCTGCGCAATGGCCGCCAGATTGATGGAGGCGTCCTCGCGAATGGCGGTATGCGGGCAACCGCCCGTTTCAACGCCGATAATGCGATCCTGCGGCAGGATTTGCATCCGCATCAACGCCTCCGCGTCCTCTTGGGTGTAGATGTCATTGGTAATCACCCCGATCGAGTAATCGCGCTGCAAGGCGCGCGCAAGGCAGGCCGACAGCGTCGTTTTTCCGGCCCCCACAGGACCGCCGATACCGATGCGCAAAGGACCGTTGAGTTCTGTCATGAGCGGAATATCCTTGGTTGAAGCGTTTCGTGTTGCATGGCCACAATGTCCGAGACGAAGGCTGTGCTGCTCAGATCATCCAGTGTGGCCCCCTGCGTATCTTGGGCAATCTGGTCACACAGCGGAAGAAGGGCCGCCAGAACCCTTTGACCGTCGGTCTGGCCCAGGGGAACGGCACGTACAGCCGCTGACACCAGATTACTGGCAAAGGCGTGTAAATACATCGCAGCGGTCAGGCCGACGTCCAACCCCAGCTGAGACGCCACGTTTCCAACGGCGACGGGGTAACAAAGAGCGGCCTCATCGCCGCCAAAGATCGCAGTTGTCGTTTGATTGAACGCGCTCCCCTGAAGCAGTGTTTCCAGCACACGTTCGCTGGACGCGGAAACCGCGACTGCCGTTTGATTCACCTCCTCCAATGCCGCATCGGAGCCAGAGGCGTGGGCTGCACGCAAGACAATGCAATCGTTTCTCCCGCTGCCGTGGTTCAGCACATCGGCCAGCCAGTTTTGAAGATCGCGGGCATTGGCAATCACCCCACTATGGATCGCTGATTCCAGCCCGTGCGAATAAGCAAAGGCCCCGACGGGGAAGGCGGGCGACAAACATTGTGCGAGGGTGAGAACACCACGTTCAGTGGTCATGTGCGGTGGCCCCATGTTCATGTGAATGGGTGCGGCCATGACCATATGCACCACCTTCCGGGGTGAAAGGCGCGGTCAGCGGTTCAACAACCGCACCAAGGTGTTCGAGCATGTGACCAATAACGGGATCAGCCTGAATAAGCAGATGATCCGTGTTGATCTGACAGGGCGTGTGACGGTTGCCCACATGCCAGGCAAGCCGCACAAGATCAGGGCCCGACACTTTGTACAGGGCTTCGACGCCCGCAGCAATCTGGACAAGCACGCCGGTATCAAGCTCAAGCGCGTCGCCGTCATCCAACGAGGTGGTTTGCGCCAGATCGACAACGAACGGGTCGCCTGACACCATCGTCAGCCGTTTCCGGCGCACGAACCTTTCGGCATAATCCAGTTCGCATGTGGTCGCAGGGCCGCTCCAATGCCCCTTGCGATGCAGGGTTTGTGCAATGGGAAGTTGGGTCATAGGGGCCTCTCAGAATATGAAATAGCGCTGCGCCATCGGCAGTACGTCGGCAGGCTGGCAGGTCAACAGAACCCCGTCGGCGCGCACCTCGTAGGTCTCGGGGTGCACCTCAACCTGTGGCAGGGCATCGTTCAGGATCATGTCCGCCTTGCCGATGTTACGGGTATTTTTTACGGCTACCGTCTGTTTGGTAAGGCCCAGTTTTTCACCAATGCCAGCCTCTTGTGCGGCCCCTGAGACAAAACTGACAGAGCCATGACGCAGCGCACTGCCATACGCCCCGAACATCGGACGGCTGTAGACCGGTTGCGGCGTGGGGATCGACGCATTCGGATCGCCCATTTGCGCAACAACGATCGTGCCCGCCATCAAGACCATCTCGGGCTTCACGCCAAAGAACGCAGGGCTCCACAACACCAAATCGGCGCGCTTGCCGACCGTGATGTCGCCCAACACGTGGCTCACCCCTTGGGCAATTGCCGGATTGATGGTGTATTTCGCAATGTAGCGACGCACGCGCATGTTGTCGTTGTCACCGGTTTCCTCGACCAGGGGACCGCGCTGTTTTTTCATCTTGTCCGCAGTTTGCCAGGTCCGGATCAGCACCTCCCCCACACGTCCCATAGCTTGTGAATCAGAGGCGATGATCGAAAACGCGCCCATATCGTGCAGTATATCCTCGGCGGCAATGGTTTCACGCCGGATGCGCGACTCTGCAAAGGCGATGTCTTCGGGAATTGATTTATCAAGATGGTGACAGACCATAAGCATGTCGAGATGCTCTTCGAGCGTGTTCACGGTGAAGGGCCGTGTCGGGTTGGTCGAGGACGGCAAGACATTTGCATCCCCACAAATCCTGATGATGTCCGGGGCATGCCCGCCGCCTGCGCCTTCGGTGTGAAACGCGTGGATGGTACGGCCCTTCATGGCGGCCACTGTATGCTCGACAAAGCCGCTCTCGTTCAACGTATCCGTATGGATCATCACCTGCACGTCCATGTCGTCCGCCACCGAAAGGCAGCAGTCGATGGCGGCGGGCGTGGTGCCCCAATCCTCGTGCAATTTCAGCGCACATGCCCCCGCATTGACCATCTCGGCCAGGGCCTGTGGCCGGCTGGCATTTCCCTTGCCAGACAAGCCGATGTTCATCGGGATGCCGTCGAATGATTGCAGCATCCGCCCGATGTGCCAGGGCCCCGGTGTGCAGGTGGTGGCAAGCGTGCCATGCGCGGGCCCCGTGCCGCCGCCAAAACAGGTGGTCACGCCGGAATGAAGCGAGTCCTCCATCTGCTGTGGACAGATGAAGTGGATGTGGCTGTCCATGCCGCCTGCGGTCAGGATGCGGCCTTCTGCTGCGATGACTTCAGTGCCGGGGCCGACAATAATGTCGACGCCCGATTGCGTGTCCGGGTTACCCGCTT
>CAXBKL010000062.1:0-21244 GCA_963976125.1 uncultured Sulfitobacter sp.
CCTTCCCCCCCTGTGGCCGCACATGCGGCGGCGGGCGCGACACGGGTGCGCGATTTGCGCCTGGATTTCTTTCGCGGCATCGCGATGTTCATCATCCTGATCGCCCATACCCCCGGCAATTTCCTGACCTCCTGGATTCCGGCGCGCTGGGGGTTCTCGGATGCGACCGAGATTTTTGTGTTCTGTTCCGGCATGGCCAGCGCCATCGCTTTTGGCGGTGCATTTGAACGGATGGGATGGGTTCTGGGCACCGCGCGGGTGCTGTTTCGTGTCTGGCAGGTCTATTGGGCACATGTGGGATTGTTCTTTGCCACCCTGGCGTTGACGGTCTATCTGACCGACCTGGACATTACGGGCCGCAATTACTGGGGTCAGCTGAACCTGTGGATGATATTTGTCGAAAGCGAGAAGTGGGACAATCCCGACATCCTGCTCAGTTTCATGACCCTGCGCTATGTGCCAAATTATTTCGACATTCTGCCAATGTATATGATTGTGCTTCTGATGATGCCGATTGTCATGTGGCTGGCGCGCATTGATCTGCGACTGGTTGCAGCATTTGTCATCGGGGTCTGGCTGATGGGCCAAACCGCGTTGCTTGAGGCGCTGGATCTGGGTGCCTACCATCTTGAGTTTCCGGCGGAGCCCTGGACCGACCGGCAGTGGTTCTTCAACCCGTTCGGATGGCAGTTGATCTTCTTTACCGGTTTTGCCTTCATGCGCGGTTGGCTGCCCCGGCCAGCCGTTTCAACCACGCTTCTGGCGATTGCGGCGGTGCTGGTGATCGCAAATGTCCCGCTCAGCAACATCGGCGTGCGCGCATTCGGGTTCGACTGGGCCAAGGACTGGCGCGTCGCCAACACGGGTCTCATCAGCAAGTCCGATTTTGGCATCCTGCGCTATGTGCATTTTCTGGCGCTTGCCTATCTCGTCTGGGTTGCTGCCGGTGACAAGGGCAGCCGGCTTCTGGCGCGCGGCACCGGGATAATTGCCCGCGGCTGGACGGTCGTGCTCGCCGTCATCCTCGAAGTTGGGCAGCAAAGCCTCGCTGTCTTTGTGGTCAGCATGTTCACCGCGCGGATCATGGGTTTTGGGATGGATGTGCTTGGCCGTGATACCGCGACATCGCTGTTGGTTAATCTGGCAGGGGCCGGTGTCCTGATTGCAGTGGCCTATGGAGCCGGGTGGTTCAAATCGCACCCCTGGCGCGCAAAGGCCAGCGCATGATCCGGCGTGAAGTTCTGAAATCACTCACTGCACTTGCGGTTGTCCCGGCGGCGGCATTGGCCGACGAACCGGGATTGCAACTGGGTGATACATCGACAGCGTTTGATGCAAACACGGTGACGGATCAGGCCCGTGCCTTGGCCGCCAAACCCTATGCGCCACGCCCGCTGATCCCCGAAGGCTGGCGCAATCTGACCTACGACCAATATCGCAAGATCTGGTTCGATGCGCGCAACGCACTTTGGCAGGGCAGCGATGTTCCGCAGCGGGTCGATGTGTTCCCGCCGGGCCTCTACTTCCCGCAGGCGGTCGCGCTGAACGTTGTTGAAAGCGGTCAGGCCCGCCGCGTGGCGTTTGACATGGGGGTTTTCGACACAACCGACAAATTCCCGGACGTCGAGATCGACAAGACGCTGGGTTATTCCGGCCTGCGCCTGCGCGCTGAACTGGAAAAACCCGGCATCTTTCAAGAATATGCGGTGTTCCAGGGGGCGAGCTATTTCCGGGGCATCGGCACAGGCGAGATATACGGCCTGTCGGCCCGTGGTCTTGCGCTCAAGACCGGCGACCCGATGGGCGAGGAATTTCCCGACTTCACGGCGTTCTGGCTTGAAACGCCGCAACCCGGTACTCCGACGGTTATCATACATGCGCTGCTCGACAGCCCGTCCTGCGCGGGCAGTTACCGGTTTGAGATCACTCACGGCGCGGTGCTCGAAATGAAGGTCGAGGCGACCTTGTTTGCCCGGACCGACATCACGCATCTGGGCATTGCACCGCTGACGTCGATGTTTTTGTTCGACGACACAATGCGGACCCGGTTTTCAGACTTTCGACCCGCCGTACATGACAGCGACGGTTTGCTGATCCACAACGGCGCGGGCGAGGTCATCTGGCGGCCACTGGCAAACCCCAAAACCCTTCAGATCAGCGCCTTTTCGGACAACAGCCCACGCGGGTTTGGCCTGTGCCAGCGCAAGCGGCGGTTTTCGGACTTCAACGACCTGGAGGCGTTGTACCACAACCGGCCTTCTGTCTGGGTCACGCCAGGTGAAGGATGGGGCAGCGGATCGGTGACGCTGGTTGAAATCCCTGCCGATCTGGAGATTTACGACAATATCGTTGCCTACTGGCGGCCCTCCGCCCGCCTCTCCTCCGGCGATGCACACCAGATGAGCTATACGTTGCACTGGGGCGCGGATCCCGTAACGTCGGCCGCCCAGGTTCCGGTCAGGGTGCTGAATACGGCGATGGGTGGCCGCCCCGAAGGCGGTGTAATCATCGCAATCGACTTTGCCCCGGACGCCCGTGTCCCTGATGATCTGAGCGAGATTGAAGTACTGGTGCGTTCAAACGCAGGCAGTGTCACACCGGGCATCGTCCAGATGAACCCCGAAACCGGCGGTCCCCGGCTCGCTTTCACGTTCGACCCCAAGGACGCCACGCTCGCCGAGTTCCGCGCCCAACTGCGTCTCGATGGCAGCCCCTTGAGTGAAGTCTGGCTCTATCGGTGGACCGCATGATCGAGCGCCACCCCCAGCCCTGCGCAATGCCGGCACGTGCGCCGCTGTCGATGGCCATTCAGGATCTTCGCACAGCACCCCAAACGCGCAGCCCTGCGCGTGCTTCCCGGCGGTCCTTTCTTTGGCGGCTGGCTGTCTTTGGCCCTGCGCTCCTGGGGACGGCAGTTCTGGTTTATGGCCTGTATGGATGGTTTGCCGGAAAAGGCATGACCGGGCTTGAGTGGGCCTTGCTCAGCATGATTAGCGCAACATTCATCTGGGTTGCCCTGTCGGTAAGCACAGTCGGCGTCGCCATTGCCGGGCTTCTTTCACGGCAAACCGCAAGAGACCGTGGTCCCGGCGATGTTACACCCATCGACGTGGCGCTTTTGGTGCCAGTCTACAACGAGGTGCCGTGGGACGTTTTTGGCAATGCCGAGGCAATGCTAGCCGACCTGGCGGCCCGAAAGACCCGACATCAATATGGGCTTTTCATCCTGTCAGATACCCAAAATGACGCGATTGCCGCGCAGGAATGGCAGGCCTTTGAGCGGTTGCGCGCCACGGCACCAACAGGGTTCCCCGTGCACTACCGCCGCCGCGCCGCGAACACCGACAAGAAAGTCGGCAATCTGGTGGATTGGATCACTGGCTGGGGCGGGAATTACGAGGCAATGGTGGTGCTGGATGCGGACAGTCTGATGAGCGGACGCGCCATCGACAGGCTGGCGTCAGAGATGTCGGCCGATCCCGATGCCGGATTGATCCAGACCTTTCCGATGTTGATCGGGGCCCAGACCCTTTTTGCGCGGCTTCAACAGTTTTCGAACATCGCCTATGGCTGGCTGTTGGCCGAAGGTCTGGCTCTTTGGTCGCGCTCCGAGGGAAACTACTGGGGTCACAACGCCATCATCAGAACCCGCGCCTTTGCGCAAAGCGCAGGTCTCCCGCATTTGCAGGCAAGAGGACGCAGTGATCTGATCCTCAGTCATGATTTTGTCGAAGCGGGACTGCTGCGGCGGGCGGGGTGGGGCGTGCGGTTCCTGCCAAGGGTCACGGGAAGTTACGAAGAAACACCCGGCACGCTGGTGGATTATGTCCTGCGCGACCGGCGGTGGTGCCGTGGCAACCTGCAACACCTGCGGCTTCTCGGGACCAGGGGACTGCACCCTGTATCGCGTTTTCATCTGCTGCATGGCGCTGTGGCCTACCTGCTGTCACCGGCGTGGTTTGTGTTGCTGATTTTCTGGTCGTTGCTCGGCGTTGACGAAAAAACCAACGTGATCCGCTATTTCAACGAGGCCAATCCGCTGTTTCCCGACTGGCCCCCGGCCATGAGCCATATCGATTCCGTGGTTTTCCTGATCATCATGTATGCCATGCTGTTGACCCCCAAGATTACCGGGGCGTGCCTTATCGCCGCAACGCCCAAGGCGGCCCGTGTCTATGGCGGCTATCGCGCCTTTTTACTGGCTTTCCTGACCGAAGTGGTGCTGTCGATTGCCTATGCGCCCATCATGATGATCCAACAGACGCGGGCCGTCCTGCGGGCGGCCTTCACCCGATCAGAACCCTGGGCGCCTCAGCGGCGCGATGGTGCCGGCTATCCGGTATCCACTCTGATCCGGGTACATTGGCTTGAGACCGCTCTCGGTCTGGTGCTGATGAGTGGGCTTTGGGCGGGATTGATTTCGGTGTGGTTGATCCCGATTGTGCTCAGCCTGACACTGGCGGTGCCGCTATCCGCCTTGTCGGCGCTGAACATTGCCAAACGCGCGCCGCGCGCGCTTGCCATGAACAGCCCCGCAACTCTGCGCGTCCCGGCCATTGCACGACGCGCACAGACCGCCCGCGTCGGCTTCAAGATGCAACTGCTGGATGCAAAGACAGCCCCGGCAGAGTAGCAGCCTGTAGCACTTCTTGGAAATCAGGATACACCGCCTATTCCCGTAGGCGCGACGACGCTCCGGTTTAACGGTGGCGCACTTTGGCCGCCTGTACATTTGCCCGGATCAGCGATGCCGGTCAGTATCGTACAGGTATCAACCGGACGGGTTTGACCAACCTCCCCCGGCGCAGCCTACCCCGGCTGCACGACCGGCAGACCGCGCGCGATCCATCCCGGACCAGCACCGGAGCCAAGCATGCCTTCGGGGACGTCGATGATCCGACTGAACCCGGCCTCTCGCAACCGCGCCGCCAACCGCCCAGAGCGCACACCCCGTGCGCAAATCAACGCCACCGGTGTGTCTTTTTGCCCCGCCGTCTGCGCCAGCAGCGCCTCCACAAAATCCGGGCGCCGCAGGTCGAGCGCCACAGCGCCTTGGGGGACACCGGTTCGGCGCCATTCGTCAGAGCGGCGAATGTCGACCAGCGTGATGTCGCCCCGCGCGGCTGCTTGCCAGGCCTGCGGTGCCGTCAGATCAGTACCGACAACATCCGCCGTAACATTGAACCACCGCAAAGCACCAAAGGCCGCCACAGCAGAACCCACCGCTGCTGCACCGACAAAACCCCGCCGCGAGATGCGCGTCGGAGCCTTGCGATTGTCTGGCTGCGGGGAACCAGACGCCGGTGTCATTTCAGCGGCGCGGTAGAGCTGAACTGCGGGATGGTCCGGTCCGAACCGGGGGTTGGCTCAATACCGGGCCAGTTGCCCTCGGCCAGGTCGATATTGCCCGGAATGTCCTCTTCCCAGAACCCCGCGACGTTCTTGGTGATGTTGAGATAAAGCTTGTCATCGACGATCCGCCACAAGGTCGGATTGCCGGGCACCTTACCGCCTTTGGAGACACCGTAGGCGCAATGCCCATCATATTGAGGGACGAATTTGGCGGGGTTGGCCGCAAATTTGTCCCGGTTGGCTTTTGTTGAAAACGCAAAGACCGCCCCGTTGTATTCAGCGGTGATTTCCGCTTTGCCGGGAACGGCGGCGGGCCGGCTTTGCCCCACGGGGTTTTGCGGCAGGTCGAAATAGGCAACGACATCATATCCCGAGACGGCAAAGCCTGTTTCATCGACATATTGTTCCCCCGCGAATGCGTGCCCGGCAAGGGTCAGGGCCGTCGCGACGGCGGCAAGGGTCAGGCTGAAACGGTTCATGAATTTGGTCTCCTATCGGGTTCTGGTTGATCCCAAGCTAGGCAAAGCCGATCCCGATTGCACCCCACGAGCATGTGACCTCGCGGGTCTGTGACGACATGTTTGAATGCCCAACCAAATGCACCGCAATTATTTCAATATTGGCGGTTTCGACGGGTCCGATCCGGGTGGCATCCGGGGGGTTTGTTGCAAACCTTCACCTTGGGGCAGGTCAAATCGCAACCCAACCTTCGCCAATTTCCCGACCGTCGGATCATGTGGCGCAAAAAATCCGACATCCATCGCGCCTGCCTCGATCCCCGAAAATGTCAGCGCCTCCGATGCGGCCCGCACAAGCGCATCCTGCGCCCGTGGTATCGCCCCCACAAAGGCCAGCAGATGCCCCTTGCCGCCGCCGGGGTATTCGACCCCCACCAGAAAGGCCCCTGCGGCCATGCCGGTTGCGGTGGCCAGCTTAGCGTCAATCGCCGCGATCAGCGTTTCCGGCAGGCCCACGGGCGGCAGCACACGTTCAATCCGCGTTTCCACTTCACCCGCCTGATGGGCAAGCGTATCGCGCAACCAAGCCACGGCCCCGGCGGGTAAAAGGATCTCGGACGGGGCCACACCAAGGTTCACCGCCATGCCCAGATCCTGCCCGGCCAACATTGACGCAATCGCGCGGCCTGCAAGCGCCACATAGGGTGCCGGGTCGCCGACATAAGCGGCCAACCGCTCGGCCCGGTCAAAGACCACGACATATCCCCCGTCCAACAGTTTCGGCGTGACCCGATCGTCATCCGGCTCGGCCTCGAGCAAAAGGAACAGTTCAACATCCGCAACCCGTTCGTAAAACCGCAGCCGCGCGGCATCGTCGTCTTGCGCGGCCATCATCGCGGCGTGGGCTTCGTCCAGTGGGGTCAGGTCAGTCATCTAGCGCCTCTTGTACCGACCTGCGCAATCTCGGCAGCACATCGGTTTCGAACCATGGGTTTTTCCTGAGCCATCCGGTATTGCGCCAGGACGGATGAGGCAAGGCAAAGATGCCCGGCGGATGGTCGCGCCAGCCTGCGACTGCATCTGTCACCCTGGTGAACCCAGGCAGGTGATATTTCATCGCATGGCCACCAATCAGTACGCTGAGCCGGACGTCCGGCACCATTTCCAACGCAGGCGCCCGCCACGTCCTTGCACAGACCGGCGGCGGAGGCAGATCACTGCCCTTTTCGTCATATCCGGGAAAACAGAATGCCATTGGTATAATGGCCACCAGGGCCCGGTTGTAGAACGTCGCCTCATCCAGTCCGAACCAATCGCGCAGACGGTCGCCGGAGGGGTCGGTGAACGGTCTGCCGCTTTGATATACACGCATGCCCGGTGCCTGACCTGCGATCAGGATACGGGCACCGGGGGAAAACCAGATCACCGGCCTGGGGGCATGCGCCGTCTGGGTTCCGGCGAAACGGTCACGGCACAGGGTGCAGGCACGTAGATCGTCGCGGATGTCTTTCATCGAGGCGCACTACTCAAAAAGGTCACTTTGGCTTTTGGGAGGGGGCATCCCCAGATGGGTCCAGGCCTTTTGTGCCAACATGCGCCCACGTGGCGTCCGCTGGATCAATCCCTGCTGCAACAAAAATGGCTCGATCACCTCTTCCAATGCATCGCGGCTTTCGGACAGGGCCGCTGACATCGTTTCGATGCCAACCGGGCCACCTTGATAATTCTCCGCAATCAGGCGCAGGTATCGGCGGTCCGCGCCGTCCAGCCCCAGATGGTCGACCCCAAGACGGGTCAGCGCCATATCGGCCAGCGTCTTGGTTACGCGGCCATCCCCTTCGACAACAGCAAAATCGACAACCCGGCGCAGCAGACGGCCTGCGATACGCGGCGTGCCCCGCGCCCGCCGCGCGATTTCCCGCGCCCCTGCCTCATCCGCTGGGGCGCCAAGTTTGCGCGCATTGCGCTCCACGATGATGAACAGCTCGTCCTCGGTATAGAACTGGAGCCGCGTTGGAATTCCAAAGCGGTCCCTCAGCGGCGTCGTCAGCAGGCCCATCCGGGTCGTCGCCCCCACAAGCGTGAAAGGTTGGAGCTCGATGCGCACCGTGCGCGCCGCTGGCCCCTCGCCAATCACCAGATCCAGCTCATAGTCTTCCAGTGCAGGATAGAGCACCTCCTCGACCGCCGGGTTCAGGCGGTGGATTTCGTCGATGAACAACACATCTCGTGCTTCAAGATTGGTCAGGATCGCCGCCAGATCACCTGCCTTTGCCAAGACAGGGCCAGAGGTCATGCGAAATCCCACGCCCAACTCGCGCGACATGATCTGTGCCAATGTAGTCTTGCCCAGACCAGGGGGGCCATGAAAAAGCGTGTGATCCATCGCTTCGCCACGTTGGCGGGCCGATTGGATAAATACCTTCAGGTTCGACCGCGCCTCTGCCTGACCGACAAATTCGTCAAGCATCTGCGGACGCAGGGCGCGGTCAAAATCTTCTGGCATCGGCTCGGGCCGGATAGTGGGGTCAATATCGGACATCTGGTCTTTCATGCGAAGAAGGCCCGCAGGGGGGCCTGATGAACGCACCCTAGCCTTTTGGTGCAAGAAGTTTCAACGCGGCGCGAATGAGCGTCGGGGTATCGGCGGCCTCCATCTCTCCGGCGGCCTGTGCGACCGCGCCTGCGGCATCGCCGGGCGCATAGCCCAGATTGGCCAGCGCCGACAAAGCCTCTGCCTGCGCCGACGTGTTCTGAGGGACGCGGGTGGCCGTAGCGGGGGCAAGGGGTTCAATGACTGATGGCCCCGCGTCGCCCTGTGCCTGTGCCAATGTCCCACCCATCGCCATGACGCCCGGTGCCTTGTCCTTGAGATCAAGCACCACCCGCTGCGCAATTTTCGGGCCAACGCCTTTTGCTGCCTTGACCGCATTCCAATCGCCCAGCGCAATCGCACGGCTGACCCCGTCCGGTCCAAGCGTGCCAAGGATCGCCAGCGACGCCTTGGCCCCGATCCCCTGTACCGAGATCAACAGGCGATGCCACTCCTTCTCGGCAAGTGTCTGAAAGCCAAAGAGCTGAAGCACGTCCTCGCGCACCAGCAAATCGGTATAGAGCGCCACGATCTCTCCCTGTGCGGGCAATCCCGCAAGGGTACGGTCGGTGCAATAGACCAGATAACCAACCCCGCCCACATCAATCAGCACATGGTCCGCTGCGCGATAGTCAATTCTGCCCGTGATTTTTCCGATCATCCCGCCGCCCTCGCCACGGCACGCGCCAGCGCGCTGGCACCGCCATGATGGGCGTGGCAAATTGCAATCGCCAAGGCATCGGCGGCATCAGGCCCGGCAATTGCAATGCCCGGCATCTGTATGCGAACCATATGGGCCACCTGGGCCTTGTCAGCATGTCCAACCCCCACAACGGTCTTTTTCACGGTATTGGGTGCATATTCCCCAACCCGAAGTCCGGCCTGCGCCGGGACCAACATTGCCACGCCTCGTGCCTGTCCCAGTTTCAGGGTGCCCGCCCCATCCTTGTTGACAAAGGTCTGTTCAACAGCAGCCGCTTCGGGGTGCCATTCCTCAAAGACCCGTGTCAGCTGCTGGTGAAGGGACAGAAGCCGCTGCGCCAGATCGTCCCCCTCAGAGCGACAGATTCCATTCGCAACATGCGCCATGCGGTTTCCCACTGCGTCGATAACGCCCCATCCGAGGTTTCTCAGCCCCGGATCAATGCCTATTATTCGCATCTGCTTGCCGCCCCGCCAAAATTGTTGCTTTTTTGATGCACTAGCACGAAACGCGAACATTGGGAACGCTTTTTGGTCTTTGACCAGATTGCGACGCGGGGTTTGTCGCTTTCAGATCACTCGGTCTGTTTTCGTCTTCGCGATAGACAAAAACGACAGCGCCCACCCATGATTTTGCCATAATTTACTGACCGTTACCTGTCATCTCGACCCATGCGTATTTCGCATCTCACACATGCAATTTCTGCAATTGTAACCTGCGTCCGCCGGGCCTATTTGCCCACTACACCGCTGGAGAAACCAGCATAACACGATCAAACAAAAAGGACGGCTACCATGGCAGCTTTTGACACATCCCGCACCGCATTCGGCTCCGCAACAGCCGTATCCCGCATCTCCGCATTCGTTGCGGCAATTCTGGAAACGGTCACAGACTGGAACGACGCACGCATTACCCGCAAGGCGCTTGCAGATCTGTCCGACCGTGAACTGGAAGACATCGGTCTGATCCGCGGCGACATCGACGCCGTTGCTCAGTCGCACCTGATCCGCTAAGATCCTTTCGGGAAAACCTTTTTTACCCGAACAGCCCGTTGCGCCACGCGCAGACCTGAAAAACAAAAGCCGCGCTCCTGACGATCAGGGCGCGGCTTTTTGGTCCTGGAGGAGCCTCATTGTCCCGGCATAGCGTCGGGGCAATGTCGATAATTAGCGCAGGATCGGACCTGCAAATTCGGCCAGTGCCTTGGAAATCGGGTCAATGGCCATGACAACGGCCCCCGCCCGCTCGACAACTGTACCATCATGCAGCGAGGATACCCGTTCGTCGTATGCCGCCGGGCCGATGCTGGCCAGGGCAAAAGCCTTGAAGACAAACAAGACCATCACCGCGATCAGGATCAACTGAAGCCCGGATGTTCCGCGTTTTGCGCGCTTGGGTTTGACGATGATCAAACCGTCTTTGCTGATCTTCGTGGTATATCCATGCGTCATTTGTGCATGCTTGCGTCCAAGCTTTCTCAGACGTTTTGTGAAGTGGTCATGTGTCTCAACCATGGCAGCCTCTGGTAACAAACGGCCCCCACCGATGTTAAATATTTTCTAACCATGAATTGTGGCAAAAACTGGGCATTTGGTTAAATTAAGCCAGAAAAGAGGCACAAATTATGCCATTCTTTGCAGGGTCAGCGTGGTCCAGTCAACAATCTGCTCGCGGTGCACCAGATTGATGCCAACCTGTGCATAAACCGCGATCACATCGTCCGCCTGTTCGTTGAGAATACCGGAAAGAATCGCATAACCGCCTGGCTGCATTGCCGCAGCCATATCCGGTGCAAGTGCGACCAGTGGCCCCTTGAGGATGTTTGCAAAGACCAGATCAAATGGCGCAGCCGCAGAAAGTGCGGGATGATCGAAGCCCGCCGCCTCGACACAGGTAACGCGCCCGTCCAGCCCATTGGCACTGACATTTGCAGCCGCCACCTCTACAGCCACCTCGTCGATGTCACTGGCCAGCACCGGTTCCGGCCAGATCCGCGCCGCCGCCATCGCCAACACGGCGGTGCCACAGCCGACATCAACCACATTCATGCCCGCAAATCCCTCGGTTGCCAATCGGTCGAGCGCCCGCAGACAGCCCAGCGTGGTGCCATGGTGCCCGGTGCCAAAGGCCATCGCCGCCTCGATCAGCAAGGGTTCACACCCGTGCGGCACCTTGTCGGCATCATGGCTGCCGTAGACAAAAAACCGCCCGGCCTCAACCGGGGCCAGTTCGCGGCGCACGTGGGCGACCCAATCGGTTTCGGGCACTTCAGACACCACAAAAGGCCTGGCCCCCATCGCAGCGGCCAATACCGCCAGCGCGGTCTCATCCGGGGGCGCTTCAAAATATCCGCCCACTTCCCAGAGCCCGGACCCATCCTCCATTTCGAAAACGCCCACGCCTGTTGGTTCCGGATCAAGCCGCTCCATCGCATCGCCCAGGGCATAGGCGGCATCGCGTCCGGTCAGGGTCGTCAGGGCGGTGAATGTCGGCATCATCTTCTCCGGTATCTGTCCGGGTTCGGGTAGGGCCGTGGATGCGCCGGGTCAAGGGCCACATCATCCGGGCCGCGCAATCCCTTGACAAAGTACCACCCCCAGATTGCCGCAATGATCCCCATGACCGCCCCCGCAAGAGCCTGACCATAGATGACACCCGGCGCGCCAAAGAGCACCGCCAGCCCCATCGCGGCAGGCCAGCTCAGCACCCCGTCCTTGAGCCAGTTCACCAAGGTGGACCAGGCAGGCCGCCCCAGATTGTTGAACGCCGCGTTCGATACAAAAAGCGCACCAATAAAGACAAATCCACCGACCCCGACATGGGCAAAGGCGCGCAGCACCTCCGCCCCAAGGCCCGACAGGCCAAATGCGGCGATCACAAAGGGCAACAGGCTCAGCATCAACGCCCAGGCCACTAATGTATAGGCCGCGCAGAAGATCAGCGCATGGCGGTAGGTGCTGCGCACACGCGCCATCTGACCTGCGCCAAAGTTCTGACCGAATATGCCGCCAATGGCCCCCGACAACGCAAAGATACCGCCAAAGACAACAACCGTCAGACGGCCGACCACGGCCCAGGCGGCCATCGCTTCATCGCCAAACTGCGACATCACGATGGTCATGACATAGTTGCCCGCGGGGGTGGACATCTGTGTGGCGATGGTCGGGATGGCGATGCCGGTAAACGGTCGCGACAAATTGCGTAGGGTGCGCAGCCGGGGCCGGGCGACCAGTCTGGTCTGGAAGATCGCGAAATAGATCGACAGCCCCAGCAGCGCAAAGCGGAACAGCACAAGACCGATGGCCGCCCCGTCCAGACCCCATTCCAAATAAAAGATCAAGAACGGGTCAAAGACCAGCAGGACAATGCCCGAGAACATCGTGACATACATCGCCTTTGCTCCATAACCGTAAGCGCGCAGGGTTCCCGAACACACCAAGGCCACCGACATCGGGATCAGCGAGGGAATGGTCATGGCCAGATAACGCGCCGCAAGCCGGGCTGTCTCGCCCTCTGCCCCAGCCAGCGCCAAAAGACCGTGGCGGTTCAGCACGATCAACGCCACGACAATCGACATCACGCCCAAGGCAATGACAATGGCCGCCCCCGCTTGCCTGCGTGCCAGCCCCTGTTCACCCGCACCAACGCTGCGCGAAATCAGCGCGGTGGCGGTAATCATCAGCCCCACAGCGACCGAGACCGAAAAAAACTGTATCGCATAGGCAAACCCGATGGCCGCCACCAGTTGCGGATTGCCCAGTTGCGACACCCAGAACAGGTTGGCCGCGTCCACCAGAAAAATGAAGGTGATGCCGAAGGCACCCGTAGCGGTCATGCGCACCACATGACCCATGGTGCCGCCGCTCAGGAACCGGCCCTGAGCCACGGCGCTATTCCGCTGCCTGGGGCAGTGCACGGCTGAACACGGTTTCGTTGCCGCGCACCGGGTGGCGCGGGATCATCATGGCAAACGCGAACGACACCGCCGACATTGCCGCCGCCAGAAAAAAGACCGCCGCCGGCGAGACCAGCCAAAGCAGACCAAGCAGCACCGGCAGGAACACCGCCGCAATGTGGTTAATGGTAAAGGCCACAGCGGCGGTTGGGGCAATATCCGCCGGATCGGCGATTTTCTGGAAATAGGTCTTGAGCGCCAACGCCAGTGCAAAGAACAGGTGGTCCAGCACATAAAGCACCGCAGCGACCACAACTCCCCATCCCAGATAATAGACGCCACCATAGCTGAGAAAGACCAGCACAAGGCCGATGTATTCAAAGCCCAATGTGCGCCGTTCACCAAAATACCCGACCGCACGCCCCATCAGCGGCGCAAAGATCATGTTGGCCACCAGATTGATGAGGTAAAGCGCGGTGATCTGATGCACTTCATAGCCGAATTTCTCGACCATCATGAAACCGGCAAACACCACAAAGATCTGCCGCCGTGCACCGGACATGAATTGCAATGCGTAATAAAGCCAGTAGCGTTTGCGCAGCACCATCTTCTTGTGTTGCGGGGTTGGGGCCTCAAACTGCGGATAGGCAATCATCGCAAACAGCGCAATGGCAACGGTGATACCGCCACCCACCAGATAAACGGCGTTGTAGGACAGATCGAAGGTCTCCCAGAGCGCCATGATGGCCAGGTAGGCCACCAGGGTCGCAAAGGAACCCGCGGCCAGCAACCAGCCCAACATGCGCGGGGCGTCTTCGATCTTGAGCCATTGCAGCTGCAGGGACTGGTTCACCGTCTCGTAATAGTGGAACCCGATGGAGCTGAGCATGGTAATGGTCAAAATGCCACCCATCGACGGGAACCATGCAGTGACCGCCGTGGCCACCCCAAGCAAGATCAGCGCCACCAGCCCCAACACCTGTTCGCGCATAAAAATAATGATCGCAATGACACCTACAGCCAGAAAACCGGGGATTTCGCGCACCGTATGCAATAACCCGATGTCCGCCCCGTCAAACTCCGCGACCTCGATCACAAAATTGTTCAACAACGCCGACCAGGTATTGAACGCAATCGGCATGGCCAGCGCCATCAGGAACAACAACGCGACCGGCCTGCGCCAGAATGGCAGTCCTTTTGCGTCTTCAAGGGAGATATACTGAGCCATGATCGACCCATACGCCTCCGGCGACAGGATGACGAGGCTCAAAACACACAAGCAAGCTGTGCACCTGTGCACAGCCAAGCATTTTTCCGGCCCTCTTTGACCGCTCCGGAATACGTCACCGGGGGTTCCGGCTGTGTGACACTCGCAAGCCGACGTGCGATCAATAAAAGCTCTGCGGATCAATATCGACGGCCAGCCTCAGATCCCCCTTCAGCTTCACCTGCGCCACCCAGACAGCCAAAGCCTCCTGCAAGGGCACTGCCTTGTCCGCTTTCACCAGCAGACGCACCCGATGCCGCCCCCTGATCCGGGCAATCGGGGCCGGAGCCGGGCCAAAGACCTGTGCACCGATCCGGCGCAGCGCCCCGTCCTGACGCGCCAAAAGGTTGCCTGCGTCAAATACCTGCGCCACATCCGGGCCCGACAGGATGATCCCTGCCATCCGCCCATAGGGCGGCACACCGGCCTGTTTACGCTCCGCCGCCTCCGCCGCCCAGAAGGCATCCTCATCCCCCGCCAGAATGGCGCGGATCACCGGATGCTCGGGCTGATAGGTCTGCAAAAGTGCGGCACCCGGCGCCTCGGCCCGCCCCGCCCGTCCGGCAACCTGACGCATCAACTGAAACGTCCGTTCTGCCGCGCGCAGGTCGGACCCCATCAACCCAAGGTCCGCATCAATGACACCCACAAGGGTGAGATTGGGAAAGTTGTGCCCCTTTGCGACCAGTTGGGTGCCGATAATGATGTCCGCCCCCCCGGCCGCAATACTGGCGATTTCAGCCTTGAGCGCGCGTGCCGATCCATACATGTCCGAACTCAGCGTCGCGATGCGCGCATCCGGCCAAATGCTTGCCGCCTCTTCACCCAGCCGTTCCACACCGGGACCAACCGGGGCGAGCCGCCCGACCGCATCGCAGGACGGACAGGCCTCCGGCATCGGTTTGCTTTCACCGCATTGATGACAGATCAGCCGCTTGAGAAACCGGTGTTCCACCATCCGCGCGTCGCACTGATCGCAGCCGATCTGGTGCCCGCAGGCGCGACACAGGGTGATCGGCGCATATCCCCGCCGGTTGATAAAGAGCATCGCCTGCTCGCCCTTTTCCAGCCGCTTGTTCACCTCGCCCTGCAGCGTTAGCGACACCCAGCGATCCGACGCCAAGGTTTCAGCGCGCATGTCAATCGCCCCCATCCGGGGCATGACGGCGGGTCCGAACCGGGAGGTCAGCTCCAACCGGGCGTATTTGCCTGCCTCGACATTGGCCCAGCTTTCCAGCGACGGTGTGGCCGAGGCCAGCACCACCTGCGCGCCGCAAATGGCGGCGCGCAGCACAGCCATATCACGCGCATTGTAGAGAACACCGTCTTCTTGTTTGTAGGACGTGTCGTGTTCCTCATCGACCACGATCAGGCCGAGGTTTTGAAATGGCAGGAACAGCGACGAGCGCGCACCGATCACCAATTGAGCCTGCCCCTGCCCGACCATGCGCCAGATACGGCGGCGTTCAGTCATGGTTACACCGGAATGCCATTCGGCAGGTTTGGCGCCAAAACGCTCCTGCACCCGCGTCAGAAACTGTTCGGTCAGGGCAATTTCCGGCAGCAGCACCAGCGCCTGACGCCCCGCCTCCAATGCGGCGGCCACAGCCTCAAGATAGACTTCGGTCTTGCCCGACCCGGTCACCCCGCGCAGCAGGGTCGTGCCATATGCCCCGGATTTGACCGCGCCGGCCAGTGTGTGCGCAGCATCGGTTTGATCCCGGGTCAGGGTCTTGCCGGGCAATGACGGGTCCAGCCGGGCAAAGGGCAGGTCGCGCGGGCTGTCTTCTTCTTGCACCGCCCCCTGCCCGACCAGCCCCTTGACCACCGACGGTGTCACCCCGGCCATTTCCGCCAGTTCCCTGAGGGTAAAGGAAAGATCGCCGTAATCGTCCAATGCTGTCAGCACACGGCGGCGTGCATCGGTCATGCGCGCGGGCTCGGCCGCGCCGCGCCGGTATACCTTGCGCATCGATGGCGGATCGCCAAGCCCCGGTGCCCGCGTCGCCAATCGCAGCATCGCGGGCAGGGGTGTCAGCGTATAGCTGGCCGCGCGCAAGAGAAACTCCCGCATCTCGCCGCGCATGGGTGCCACATCCAGCACCCGGATGACATGGCGTATCTTGCTCAGGTCATAATCGCCCTTGCCCTGCCCCCAGACCACGCCCAGCACCTTGCGCGGTCCCAGCGGCACCTCGACAAAGGCCCCCCGAAAACATCCGCCCTCCGGCGCACGGTAATCCAGCGCCCGGCCCAGCGGTTGCGTCGTCAGCACCGCAACCAATGCACCGTGGTCAAAAAATTCTGGGTCAAGAGATTCTGGGTCCGGCACCAAAGGCTCCAAAGCGCGAAAAGAGGGTTTCAGCAGGGCAGATCATAGGCTAGACCCAAGATCAACGCTCCCCCCCGCAACTGCAAGGAACCGCGATGAAGTTTTTCGTAGATACCGCCGAAATCGACGCCATTTCCGAACTCAACGATCTAGGGATGGTCGACGGGGTTACCACCAACCCCTCTTTGATCCTGAAATCGGGCCGTGACATCATTGAAGTGACCAAGGAAATCTGTGGCATCGTCTCTGGTCCCGTCAGTGCCGAAGTTGTGGCATTGGAAGCGGATGCAATGATCGCCGAGGGACGCAAACTGGCCGAGATCGCCGAGAATATTGCCATCAAACTACCGCTGACCTGGGATGGGCTGAAGGCCTGCAAGGTGTTGTCCGGCGAAGGGCGCATGGTCAATGTGACCTTGTGTTTCTCTGCCAATCAGGCGCTGTTGGCTGCAAAGGCTGGTGCAACCTTCATTTCCCCTTTCATCGGGCGGCTGGACGACATCAACCTTGACGGAATGGACCTTATTCAGGACATCCGCACGATATATGACAACTATGGTTTTCAGACCAACATCCTCGCCGCCTCGATCCGGTCGGTGAACCATGTTCAGGATTGTGCATTGATTGGTGCCGATGTGATGACGGCCCCGCCGGACGTCATCAAGAAACTTGCCACCCATCCTCTGACCGACAAAGGGCTCGACCAGTTCATGAAAGACTGGGCAAAAACGGGTCAGAACATCCTCTGATCCGGGTGCAATCAGGAGTTTTCAAAAACTCCGGGCAAATTCTTTGAAGAATTGCGGGCCACCGTGACACCATTCAGCCACAGGTGTCCATTTGGCTACATCATGGGGGCAGATTTTTTGCGGCCCCCATGCTAGAAGGCCGACAAACAGCATGAGACTGATATGAGCAGCAGCCCCAAGATTGATGATACCCTGCGCGAAGCCATCATTTCGCAGCCTGACGTTATTCTGGACGATTCCGATGTGATGCAGGCCCTGATCGCGGCCAACGAAAAGGCCATGGGCGGCAATATTGTCGACATGCGCGGCATCGCGATGGAACGGTTGGAAACCCGGCTGGACCGGCTCGAGGACACACACCGCAGCGTGATCGCGGCGGCCTACGAAAACCTGGCCGGCACCAATCAGGTTCACCGCGCGATCCTGCGAATGCTGGACCCGGCGGATTTTGAGGGATTTTTGCGCAACCTGGGTGGCGAAGTTGCCGAAATCCTGCGCGTAAACGCGGTCAAGCTGGTGCTGGAATCGGTTCAGAATGATAATGATCCGGCGGTTCAGCGTCTTGGCGATGTCCTCAGCATTGCCGAACCGGGGTTTATCGACGACTATCTGTCACAGGGGCGCGGCGGCACCACCCGGCAGGTCACCCTGCGTGGTCTTCAGGACGGGTCCGTGCATATCTATGGCGACAAGGCCGACTGGATCCGGTCCGAAGCCTGCCTGAAACTGGATTTCGGTGAAGGTCGCCTGCCCGGTCTGCTGGTTCTTGGTGCCGAAGACCCGCATATGTTCGGACCTCAGCAAGGGACCGATCTTCTGACATTCTTTGCCGGGGTCTTTGAACGCGCCATGCGCCGCTGGTTGTCTTGAGCGGCCCGGACAGAGATGCTTTTTTCGGCCAGATCAGCCCTGCCGCGCGTGATGCCTTGCAAAACTGGCTGGATCATCAACGGAGTCTCAAGGGTGCAGCCGACAACACCCTGACCGCCTATCGCGGGGATTTGGTGGACTTTCTGGCCTTCATGACGGCGCACAAAGGTGATGCGCAGGGGTTGGGCGCACTGGCCCGCATCACGATTTCCGACATGCGCGCATGGATGGCCATGACCCGCAGCGGTGACGTTGGAGCAAGGTCGATGGCGCGCAAACTGTCGGCGGTAAAGGCTTTCTATCGCTGGCTGGCAGAGCGCGAAGGGTTTGAACCAACTGCCGTTCTGTCCACCAGGTCACCGAAATTTCAAAAAAAACTGCCGCGCCCGCTGGCGGTTGATGCCGCCAAGGCATTGATCGACTGCGTCGAAGAACAATCCGGCCGGCCCTGGGTATCGGCCCGTGATGTCGCGGTCCTGACCATGCTGTGGGGCTGCGGGCTGCGCATATCGGAGGCGTTGAGTCTCAAGGGGCGCGACGCCCCGTTGGCAAATGCCCTGCGCATTGTTGGCAAGGGAGGCAAGGAGCGCGTGGTGCCGGTGCTGCCTGCGGCGCGCGACGCCGTATCGGCATATCTGCACCTTTGCCCGCATCAGAAGGCGGATGATCTGCCGCTGTTCAGGGCCATTCGCGGTGGACCGCTGGGGCCGCGCGCTGTGGCAAAGGTCATGGCGGACGCGCGGATGCAGCTTGGCCTGCCGGCCAGTGCCACACCACACGCAATGCGGCACAGTTTTGCGACACATCTGCTGGATGCAGGTGGCGATCTGCGCGTGATACAGGAATTGCTGGGCCATGCCTCCCTGTCAACCACACAGGCCTATACCGCTGTGGATACCGCCCGACTAATGGAAGTCTACAACCGCGCGCATCCAAAGGCCGGCTGACGCGGTGTGGCCCGCGCAGACCCAGAATGGCCCAACACAACGCCCGAACTCAAACGATCACTTTGCCTCAGGCGTACCATAACCGCCCAGTTTTTCGATAAAGTCCTGCGCCGCTGCCGAAGGGTCAATGTCTCCGGCGGCCACCTTGCCACTCAGATCGTCAAGCGCCGCCTTTGCACCCGGTTCGTGCAATTGAGCCAGGAGGCGTTGTTTCACATCCTCTGTAAACCAATAGCGTGCCTGGTCGGCGCGGGTGCGCTCCCAGAACCCCTGCTGTTGGCGCCAGTGCGCCAGCTCCGCCATGATTTCCCATGCTTCTTGCAGGCCATTTTCGCGGAGTGCCGAAACCGTCATCGCCTTTGGATACCCATCCGGATCCTGGGGGCGTTTGCGCAAAAGCCGCAAGGCCCCGGCATAATCGGCACAGGTCCGATTTGCCGCTGCCTTCAAATCGCCATCGGCCTTGTTGATCAGAATCACATCGGCCATTTCCATGATCCCGCGCTTGACGCCCTGAAGCTCATCGCCTCCGGCCGGCGCCAACAACAGCAAGAACAGATCCGACATTTCGGCGACCACGGTTTCGGATTGGCCAACCCCGACGGTCTCGATCAGCACCACGTCAAAACCAGCCGCTTCGCACAAACGCACAGCCTCGCGGGTCCGACGCGCAACCCCCCCCAGATGGGTCTGACTGGGCGAGGGCCGGATAAAGGCATTTGGCTCCCGGCTGAGGTGATCCATGCGGGTCTTGTCACCCAATATCGACCCACCGGAACGCGACGAGGACGGGTCAACCGCCAGGACCGCGACACGTTTGCCCTGCGCAATCAGCATCATGCCAAAGCTCTCGATAAAGGTCGATTTCCCTACACCGGGCGTGCCTGACAACCCGATGCGAAGCGCCTGCCGGTCGGCGGGCAGTGCGGCGAGCAATTGCGCCGCCTGTGCGCGGTGATCGCGGCGGCCCGATTCGACCAACGTGATGGCCCGCGCCAGTGCGCGGCGTTCTCCTGCGCTGACGCGCGTGGCAAGGTCCTGGATATTCATGGATGCATCTTTTGCGAGGCCCGCGCAAAATGTCCATCCCCTGCCCTTGGCCCTGAGCGTGGTTTAGCAGATAAAGTGTACATGTCGTTTGACCTGCCCATAGATGCGGTTCTGCCAGAGGTGATTGCCGCGTTGACGTCAACGGGCCGCGTGGTCCTGCAAGCGCCCCCCGGCGCGGGCAAGACGACCAAAGTGCCGCTGGCCATGCTTGATGCCCGCTTGACCTCCGGCAAGATCCTCATGCTTGAACCACGAAGGCTTGCCGCCCGTGCCGCGGCGGAACGGATGGCAGCCACCTTGGGACAAAAGGCGGGGGACACCGTCGGCTACCGTGTCCGGGGCCGTTCGGAAGTCAGCGGCAACACCCGTATAGAGGTGGTGACCGAGGGCATTCTGACCCGCATGATACAGGATGCCCCCGATCTTCCGGGTGTTGGTGCGGTGATATTTGATGAGTTTCATGAACGCTCGCTGAATGCTGATCTGGGACTGGCGCTGTGTCTGGAAATTGCCGGTGCGCTGCGCGACGACCTCCTGCTGGTTGCCATGTCCGCGACCCTTGATGCCGCACCCGTTGCCGACCTGATGGCCGCGCCGATTGTCACGTCGGAAGGGAAAAGCCACACGGTGACACCCCGTTGGCTTGACCGATCTGCGGGCAAACAACGACTGGAGACGGCCACCGCCGACCTGGTCATCAAGGCATTGAACGAGGAACCGGGATCGGCGCTGGTGTTTCTGCCCGGCGAAGGCGAGATCAGGCGGGTCGAGGCGCTGTTGAAGGGGGCGCTGGCATCGGACTGCACTGTTGCCCCGCTTTTTGGCGCAATGGATTTTGCCGACCAGCGCGCGGCCATCGCACCGGCGGCGTCCGGTCGCAAGGTGGTCCTCTCCACGTCGATTGCCGAGACATCCCTTACCATCGAAGGCATCCGCATCGTCGTTGACGCAGGGCAGGCCAGACGGGCGCGGTTTGACCCGTCCTCCGGCATGTCCCGGCTTGTCACGGAAAAAGTCACCCGTGCTGA
>CAXBKL010000063.1:0-21229 GCA_963976125.1 uncultured Sulfitobacter sp.
CCGGCGTGACCGGCTCCACGCTGACCCACCATCTGAAACTGCTTGCGGCGGCGGGGTTGGTGAAACAGGAACGACAAGGGCGCAGCACCATTTGCGCCGCTGTTGCCTATAAAGAGGTCGAGGCGCTTGCCCACTTCCTGCTGACTGAATGCTGCGCGGATGCGCAAACCTCCGGTAAGGATGACGATGATGGCTGATGTAACACATGCCGTCAGAACGCCGAAACGCTGGAACCCCGGCGCATGGGGCATAAGCATAGCCATTCTGGTGCTGCTGGCCCTGTTCGCGGCGGATCAGTTTTGGCCCACCATTACCTTTGCGGCAAAGGCTGTGGCCGGCACGGCCCCGTTCATTGCCTTTGCAGTATTGGCGGTGGCATATCTCAAGGCAAGTGGCGCGGAAAACCTGCTGGCGCGTGCGTTTGAAGGGAACCCGGCGCGGATGATCGTGATGGCGGCCCTGCTGGGTGGCCTGTCACCGTTCTGTTCGTGCGAAGTCATCCCGTTTATCGCAGCCCTCCTGGCGGTTGGCGCGCCCTTGGGGGCTGTCATGGCCTTCTGGCTGGCCTCCCCGCTGATGGACCCGGCGATGTTTGCGATTACCTCTGGTACATTGGGCTGGGAATTTGCGGTGGCAAAGACACTGGCAGCCGTCGGATTGGGCATCTTTGGCGGATTTGGCGTGATGGTCGCGTCGCATACCTCGCTATTTGTCGATCCCCTGCGCGCGCGCCCCGCGATCGGTGGGTGCTGTGGCGTGCAAAAACCCTTCTCGGGTCATCCTGTCTGGAAATTCTGGCAAGAGGCCCCGCGCCGCAAACTGTTCAATGAAACAGCCATTGAAAACGCGCTGTTCCTGCTGAAATGGCTGACCCTAGCCTATCTGTTCGAGGCGCTGATGCTGCGCTATATGCCTGCCGATCTGATCGCCTCGATATTGGGAGGAGACGGGCCCGGACCGATCCTGCTGGGGGCCTTGGTGGGGGCACCTGCCTATCTGAATGGCTATGCCGCCGTGCCCCTGGTGGATGCGTTGTTGGCGCAGGGCATGACCCAGGGTGCGGCGATGTCCTTTGTCATTGCGGGCGGTGTCAGTTCCATTCCCGCAGCCATTGCCGTCTGGGCTCTGGTCAAGCCGCGCATCTTTGCGGCCTACCTCGGCTTCGCGCTGGTTGGCGCGGTGATTGCCGGGACGCTATGGCAGGCGGTTGCCTGAGCCAGCCCCGCTTGCAAAGCTGCGTTGTACATTTCCGCACAATTAGGACATAATATCACCAGAGTCCGCGGATAAGCCCTTAACACACCTCTGATAAATGAGGGCGAGGCAAGACAACGCAGCAACCGGAGCAGGCATGCTGGAATTCGAAAATGTATCCAAGTCCTTTTGGACAGGAACCCAATACAAGGTCATCCTTGATCGGGTTTCTTTCCGTGTGGATCTGGGGCATTCTCTGGGCATCCTCGCCCCCAACGGCACCGGCAAAACGACGCTTATCAACATGATGGCGGGCCTGGAAAAGCCCGACGAAGGGGAAATACGTCGGAGTTGCAACATCTCGTTCCCGCTGGGGTTCATGGGCGGCGTGGTCGGCAAGGTCTCTGCGATGGAAAATGCCCGTTATATTGCGCGGCTTTACGGGCTCGACCCGGACTACGTCGAAAGTTTTTGCCGCTGGCTTTGTGGATTGGGCGAATATTTCGATCAACCGCTTGGTACCTATTCCGCCGGCATGAAGTCGCGGTTTTCTTTTTCGCTGATGCTGGCGCTGGATTTTGACATCTATCTGATCGACGAAGGTATGCCCGGCACCACGGACGTTGAATTCAACCGCAAGGCCGGCGATATCCTGCAGGAACGCCTGCGCACGACCACGATCATCATCGTCTCGCATCAGGCCGCGACGCTCGAAAAATTTGCCCGCTCGGCTGCCGTTCTGGTCGGCGGGCAACTGCGCATGTTTGACACCTTGGAAGAAGCGAAACAGCTCTATGACTACGAAACCCAAGGCTAGAAAATTCCGCATCAAGCGGAATACGCCAACGGCCCGACCCGTCGGTGAAGGCGCATCCGCGCTTCGCGCCCTGGACGTGCCCGAGCAACCCGCACCCGCCCCTTCACAAGAACACCGTGCGCGGCCACGCCCGGTGCCAACGCAGCCCGAAAGCGCGCCGACAAAACAACAAACAGTTCGCGAGGGCGACGTCGCCTCCGCTGCGCAGGTCACAGGTGAACTGGACATTGACACGATCCGCAAAGAAGGTCTGACGGGACGCCAATTGCGTATGGCGCGGCGTGTGGCCCAGAAACACGGGCTGGCCCCCACCTCCGATTTTGACGCTGTGCGCCTGCTGCGCAAACAGGGCATTGACCCCTTTCAACGTTCCAACATGCTTGAGCTGGTTGTCCCGCAGGGGGGCGAAGAGCCAGGCCAACCAGATGCCTTGCAGACTGCGGTAAATTCGCAAAGCCGGGTGCAACTGCCCCAGACCATGCCGGTCGGCAAGGCCAATTTGCCCTCGACAGAGGTCAGCCCCGCAGAACGTCGGGAGCGTGAAATCTCGGAGATTCAGCGCGACATCTCGCGCCGCCGCCGCCGTCGGCTGGGCTTGCTTATCGTGCGGCTGTCGTTCTTCGTTTTATTGCCAAGCTTCATTGCAGGATACTATTTCTACAAGGTGGCGACACCGATGTACGCCACCACCAGCCAGTTCCTGATTATCCAGAGCGAAGGCGGCGGCGGGGCCAGCCCCTTTGGTGGCATGTTGCCAACCCAATTTGCCAACTCTGCCGACAGCATTGCCACGCAGGCATTCCTGCAATCCAAGGACGCCATGCTGCGATTGGACGAGGACGCAGGCTTCAAGCCGCATTTTGCCGACCCCGACATTGACGCCATTCAACGGCTTGAGCCGGATGCAACCAACGAAGCGGCCTACAAACTTTACAAAAAGAACGTAAAGATCGGCTATGACCCGACCGAAGGCGTCATTCGGATGGAAGTCATCGCAGCCGATCCGCAAGTATCTGAAAATTTCTCCCGCAACCTGCTGAAATATGCCGAAGAACGTGTCAACGGCCTGTCCAGGCAAAAACGCGAAGATGGCATGCGTGACGGTCTGGAAGGGTTTGAAAAAGCCACGCAAAAGCGCCGTGATGCGCAAGAGGCCCTCATTCGGCTACAGGTCGAGCATGGCGTCGATCCCGAAGCCGAAATTGCCGCCATCCGGGGTCAGATCAGCACCTATGAAGGCATGATGATCGAAAAGGAATTGGAGCTTGCCGCGCTGCTCGACAATTCGCGCCCCAACCGCGCCAAGGTAGACGGTGCCCAGGGCGACGTGCGCCGCCTCAAGGAACAGCTTGTCAAGCTCAAGGCGAAGCTGAACAATTCGACCGAAGGCGACAATTCGCTCGCTGAACGGGCCGTGACCCTGCAACTGGCGCAGGCCGATCTTGCCGCGGCCGACATGGTCCTCCAGGCCGCGCAAACCGCCATGGAACAGGCCCGCACCGAAGCAAACCGCCAGGTCCGGTACCTAACCATCGCCGTGGAGCCCGTTGCCCCCGATCAGGCGACATATCCCCGCGCATTCGAAAACACGATCTTGGCTTTCCTGATCTTTGCAGGCATCTACTTGATGCTATCGCTCACCACATCCATTCTGAGAGAACAGGTAACGTCATGACCCAAATCACACTCGGGAGGGTAATCATCGGCAATGATCGCCCCCTGACGGTTATTGCTGGCCCTTGCCAGCTTGAAACAGAAGACCACGCCCAGATGATTGCCGGCGTCTTGAAAGAATCCTGTGATGCCGTGGGCGCGCAATATGTCTTCAAAGCCAGCTATGACAAGGCGAACCGAACGTCTCTTGCAGGCAAGAGGGGCCTTGGCATGGAGGCTGGGCTCAAGGTGCTGCAATCGGTGGGCCGGGCAAATGGTGTTCCGGTCCTCACGGATGTCCACAACGAGGCCCAATGCGCAATCGCCGCCGAAGTTGCCGACGTGATCCAGATCCCGGCATTCCTGTGCCGCCAGACCGACATGCTGGTTGCGGCTGGCAACACCGGTGCCGCAATCAACGTGAAAAAAGGCCAGTTTCTCGCACCTTGGGAAATGGAAAACATCGTCGCCAAGATCGAAAGCACCGGCAACAAACGCATCTTGTTGACTGAACGTGGCACCACCTTTGGCTACAACACGCTGGTCGTCGACATGCGCAGCCTGCCGCAGATGGCGCAAACCGGCTATCCGGTTGTCATGGACGCAACTCATTCGGTGCAACAACCGGGCGGGCGCGGCGGATCCTCTGGTGGACAGCGTGAATTTGCCCCCGTGATGGCCCGCGCGGCCGCTGCCGTCGGCGTCGGTGCGATCTTCATGGAGACCCATCAAGATCCCGACAACGCGCCCTGTGATGGTCCCAACATGATCTACCTGGACCAAATGCCCGACCTGATCGCCACGTTGATGAAATTTGACGCGCTTGCCAAAGAACACCCCCTGACCTTCTGAGCGAGACTTTCCCAGTGAACAAACCTGCCCCGACCGTAACCCGGAACACCTGGGAATTCCTGCGCGACCCGATGATCACCCCTACTGGTTTCCGTGAATATGACGCGCGCTGGAAATACCCCGATGACATCAACCTGCCTGGCATCACCGCCCTTGGCCTGGGTCTGGGTACCCAGATGCAACGCCGGGGTATTGAACCGGTCATCGCGGTCGGCAACGATTACCGCGACTATTCCCTGTCGATCAAGAACGCCCTGATGCTGGGCCTGATGCAGGCCGGCATTCACGTGCGCGACATCGGCCCGGCCCTGTCCCCCATGGCCTATTTTGCACAATTTCACCTGAATGCACCTGCTGTGGCCATGGTCACGGCAAGCCATAACCCAAACGGATGGACGGGGGTCAAAATGGGGTTTGAGCGCCCACTGACCCACGGCCCCGATGAGATGCGCGAACTGCGTGACATCGTGCTGAACGGCGAAGGCCAGCCGCGCGACGGTGGCCGGTATGAATTTGTCCCCGGCGTACGCGAGGCCTATCTCGACGACCTTGTCGGGGATTTCACAATGACCCGCAAACTCAAGGTGGTTTGCGCCACCGGCAATGGCACCGCATCGGCCTTTGCCCCTGAACTGTTCGAACGCCTGGGTGTTGAAGTGGTGGCAAGCCACAACAGGCTGGATTACACTTTTCCCCACTACAACCCCAACCCCGAAGCCATGGAAATGCTGCACGACATGAGCGCCTCGGTCACCGCGTCCACCGCCGACTTCGCGCTTGGGTTTGACGGGGACGGCGACCGCTGCGGCGTCGTCGATGACGAAGGCCAGGAGATCTTTGCCGACAAGGTCGGCGTTATCATGGCCCGTGACCTTGCCAAGATCTATCCCGGCGCCACATTTGTGGCCGATGTAAAATCCACCGGGCTCTATGCTTCCGATCCCGAACTGCTGAAACATGGCATCAAGGCGGACTACTGGAAAACCGGTCATTCCCACATGAAACGCCGGGTCAAGGAAATCGGCGCACTGGCGGGCTTTGAAAAATCCGGCCATTACTTCCTCGCCGAGCCCATCGGCCGCGGATACGACTGTGGCATGCGGGTGGCGGTCGAAATCTGTAAGCTGATGGACCGCAACCCCGACATGTCAATGTCGGACCTACGTCGTGCCCTGCCGCAAACCTGGGCAACACCGACCATGTCACCCTATGCCTCAGACGAGGAAAAATACAATATCCTTGCCCGCCTTGTGGACAAACTGGTCGCCAAACATGACGCCAACGACCCCATCGGGGGCCGCGCCATCAAGGAGGTTGTCACCGTAAACGGTGCCCGCGTGATCCTCGACAACGGTGCATGGGGCCTGGTGCGGGCGTCGTCGAACACCCCCAACCTGGTCGTTGTCTGCGAAAGCCCGGCCTCCGAGGAGGAAATGCGCGCCATATTCAAAGACATCGATGCGGTCATCCGCACCGAACCAGGCGTGGGTGACTACGATCAAACAATCTGATCCCCTTCATCTTTCAGAATAAACTCTGGGGGAGTTTGAGGGGGCAAAGCCCCCTCATCACCAAAATTGGATCACATGAAGGCCTTGCCTTCTCAATCAGACAACGCCGCCGCACAGAACGCCTGGATCAATCCGGCATCCTTCACGCCCGGCGCGGATTCCACTGAGGACGACACATCAACCTGCGTGGCACCCGTCAGGGCGATGGCCTCCGCCACGTTCTGCGCGGTAAGCCCCCCTGCCAGCATCCACGGCACCGGCCAGCGCCGCCCAGCAATCAGCCGCCAGTCAAAGGTCAGGCCATTGCCACCGGGCAATGCGGCACCCTTGGGAGGTTTTGCGTCCACAAGGATCTGATCCGCGACCTTCACATAGGCATCAAGAACCGGCAGGTCATCTGCATCCGCAACCCCAACGGCCTTCATCACCGGCAATCCGTAGCGTGTCTTGATCTCGGTCACCCGCTCGGGGCTTTCGCTGCCATGCAGTTGGATCATATCGATGGGAACCTGATCCGTAAGTTGATCCAGAAATTCCTCCGTCGCGTTGACCGTCAGTGCGACCTTGCAAATCCCCTCCGGCACGGACCCCGCCATGAACGCGGCATCCTTCAGGGACAGGTTCCGGGGAGATTTTTCAAAGAATACGAACCCCACATAGCGGGCGCCTGCCAGAATCGCTGCGGGCACATCCGCGGCGTCGGTCAGGCCGCAAATCTTGACGTTCACATGTGATGTCATGACAGCTCAGCTGGCCTCATCCAACAGCGCGAGCACCTCATCCTTGCCCTGATGTTTTTCACCTTTCAGCCGCGCCACCTCGCGCTCAAGCCGCCGTGTCTCACGGGCCAGCCGCGCCTTCTCAGCGCGTTCGCCAAATTCCCGGATCCATTCCCAGACAAATCCAACCAAAAGGCCCGCCAGAATGCTGCCCAGAATAACCACAAACAAGGGCATCTCGACGGACGGGGCCACGGCGAACCATCCTGCGACCTCATCCGGCAACACCTTGAGCGGCACCATCATGCGATTAGCCAGCGCAACAGAGACAAGCGCCACCGCGAAGATGGCGATACAAAGATAGCGTACGTAGCGCATCAGCTTTTCCCGTTCAAACGATCCCGCAAGAGTTTGCCGGTCTTGAAGAACGGCACATGTTTCTCTTCTACATGAACGGTTTCGCCTGTGCGAGGGTTCCGCCCCACACGCGCATCACGTTTCTTCACCGAGAATGCGCCAAATCCGCGCAGTTCGACCCGGTCACCCTCGGCCATGGCCCCGGTGATCTCATCAAAGATGGTGTTCACAATCCGTTCAACGTCGCGCTGGTAAAGATGCGGATTCTCGTCTGCGATCTTTTGGATCAACTCTGATCGGATCATGGCAATTCTCCCCCGAGGCTATTGTTTTGCTTCTCGTTTTTTTGACTATAGGAAATATCCGCTGCATCGGGAAGGCGGCGCATCACACCGGATGCGACTTTTAGTGCAGGAACACGCTGTTTTCGGAGGGTTTTTCAATCATATCGTGCCAAGGCTCCAAACCCCGAGGGTCTCTGCTTTGGATTGGCAAAGATTGAAACTCACCGATTCGTTACAACCTGTCCTCGGAAATCGCAGGCCCGGGGTGGCAATCTTCCTCGCCGATATGGCACCAAAAACAACATAGCCCCGTGTGAGACACACGGGGCAATGCAATTATTCAGCGGCGATCAGGTGACCGCCAGATCGGTCATGATCACTCGTCGCCCTTGAGCGCCGCGCCCAGAATATCGCCGAGAGACGCGCCGGAATCGCTGGAGCCATACTGCTCAACCGCTTCCTTCTCTTCCGCGATCTCGCGCGCCTTGATGGAAACGCCCAGACGGTGTGCCTTGGTGTCCACGTTGGTGATGCGTACGTCGACCTTGTCACCGACTGAGAAACGCTCAGGGCGCTGCTCGGCACGGTCACGCGACAGATCGGAGCGGCGGATAAAGGCTTTCATTCCTTCGTATTCCACTTCGATGCCGCCATCTTCGATGGAGGTCACGTTCACCGTCACAACGGAGCCGCGCTTCACGCCGCCCACGGCTTCTGCGAATTTGTCGCCGCCGACACCTTTGATGGAAAGCGAGATGCGCTCTTTCTCAACATCAACTTCGGAGACAACTGCCTGAACCGTGTCGCCCTTGCGGTAATCCTGAATGGCTTCTTCGCCACGCTGGTCCCATGACAAGTCGGACAGGTGCACCATGCCGTCGATGTCGCCGTCGAGACCAACAAACAGGCCGAATTCGGTGATGTTCTTGACTTCGCCTTCGACTTCCGTGCCCTCGGGGTGTGTTTCTGCAAACACTTCCCACGGGTTGCGCATGGTCTGCTTGAGACCAAGGGAAACGCGACGCTTGGCACCGTCGATTTCCAGAACCATGACTTCGACTTCCTGGGACGTCGACACGATCTTGCCGGGATGGACGTTCTTCTTGGTCCAGGACATCTCGGAAACGTGCACCAGACCTTCAACACCCGGCTCCAGCTCAACAAAGGCACCGTAATCGGTGATGTTGGTCACACGGCCTGTGTGGGAGGATTCCAGCGGATACTTCGCTGCCACCAGATCCCATGGATCTTCCTGCAACTGTTTCATACCGAGGCTGATGCGGTGTGTCTCTTTGTTGATCTTGATGACCTGCACCTTGATCGTTTCACCGATGGTGAGGATCTCTGATGGGTGGTTCACACGACGCCACGCCATGTCGGTGACGTGCAGCAGCCCGTCAACTCCGCCCAGATCAACAAACGCACCGTATTCGGTGATGTTCTTGACCACACCGTCAACGGTCTGACCCTCGGTCAGGTTGCCGATGACTTCGGCACGCTGTTCGGCACGGGATTCTTCGAGGATCGCACGACGCGATACAACGATGTTACCACGGCGGCGGTCCATTTTCAGAACCTGGAACGGCTGCTTGAGACCCATCAGAGGGCCTGCGTCACGTACGGGGCGCACATCAACCTGCGAACCGGGCAGGAACGCAACCGCGCCGCCCAGATCCACGGTGAAGCCACCCTTGACACGGCCAAAGATTGCGCCTTCGACGCGCTCTTCTGCGGCGTAAGCTTTTTCCAGACGGTCCCAGGCTTCCTCACGGCGCGCCATCTCGCGGGAGATAACGGCTTCACCACGGGAGTTTTCGACCTGACGCAGGAAGACTTCGACTTCGTCGCCAACTTCGATCTTGGGTGCTTCGCCCGGATCGGCAAATTCTTTCAGATCAACGCGGCCTTCCATCTTGTAGCCGACGTCGATAATGGCCTGGCCCGCTTCGATCGCGATCACCTTGCCTTTGACAACGGACCCTTCCTGGGGCGTGTCCATTTCGAAGCTTTCGTTCAAGAGTGCTTCAAACTCGTCCATCATATTCGCCATGTAGCGTATCGTATCCTTATAAGAGTTTTCTGGCCGTGCGGTTGTCTCCGCCGGTCTTTCATGGGTGCCCACCTATGGTGTGACGGTGTGAATTGGTCCGCCTGACGGGCCATGAAACGCAAAAGAAAGAGGGCCGGTGGTTACCGACCCTGCTCAGATGTGCGTCCCGTGGCTTGTATCCGCCCCTTAGACAGGGCGCGTATAGGGGAAATGGCAGGCAGGTGCAAGGAGGTTTGGCCCTGAAAGGCGCGGTCGGCAAAGGTTGGCGCAACCAGAAAATTCCCGCGCGACGCTGTCATGTACCATCCCTGCCGGGAAAGGCAAAGCGATATGCCAGCGCGACGCCACCTGCACCGCCAATGATGTTTCCCAGCGTGACCCAGGCCAGATTTTCAATGGCGGCATTCACCGACACCTCGGACCCGGCCAACCATCCCAAAGGGAAAAAGAACATATTTGCAACGGAATGTTCGAGCCCAAGCAAAACAAACGCACTGATCGGCCACAGGATCGCCAGGATTTTCCCCGCAACGGATCGCGCGGCAAACGTCAGCCAAATTGCCAGACAAACCAGCGCATTGCACAAGGCCCCCCTTACAAGGGCCTCAAATGGTTCGAGCGCGGCTTTGCCTTGTGAAATATTCGTTGCCGTTGCCCCCATCGGGCCATCCAAAAGACCGGAATACCCAAAAGCCAAAGCCAGCATCCCGGCGCCTGCAAAATTCCCGACATACACAACCGCCCAACTTCGGAACAATTGGCGCGACGTGATTTTCCGATCTACGGCCGCCATGACCATAAGGGCATTGCCGGTAAACAACTCTGCACCACCAACGATGACAAGGATAAGGCCCAGCGAAAACGCAACACCCCCAAGGAGCTTTGACGGCCCAAATGCCGCATCTACGTCAGACATGACGGCTATATATGCAGCCGCCCCAAATCCGATAAAAGCACCCGCCAGAACGGCGAGGACAAACATCCGAAAAACCGGGAGCTCGGCCTTGGTGACGCCAACCTGTTCTACAAGAGCCGCAATCTTGGCAGGTTTGTAAGCGTCAAAGTTGTTTTCATCGCTCATCTGGCAAACGATAGCGGTTCAGAACGGAAATTAAAGGCGAATGTAGCCGCAGTTCTTCATTGGCACTTCATACTTGTGCCATCGCGCGCGTTGGGATGGAGCTGACCGGCTGACAAGCCCCGCTTTTCTGGCGTTAAGCGGCTCACGCCCTCTACAACGCCTCCCCCTTCTTTCGCAACTTCTCCAATAGCTCGCGGTATATCGCATTGCTGTCCCCGCCGCCAAATACCGCGCCCCCGCTGGTATAGGTGGCGCCATAGGTCCGGGCGACCGTGATCACCTGTACCAACCCTGACAGGAGTTCATCTTTTTCCAGCGGCGTCAGCGGATGGATGAACACGCCCCAGAGCCGTCCGTGTGCCACCGCATAACGTGCATCCAGCGCGCTGTCGAAATTGGCCTGACGCAGCAAATCCGCCTCCAACAGCCCCTCGGCCGAGGCAATCGGCACCATCGCCCGCATCCGGTCCGCAGCCGCGTCCGCAATCACGATCACCGGTATATCCTCAAGGGTGAATTCCAGCGCGGGGCCCCGCACTGCCACATCCGGGTCGAGTGATTGAACGATGGCCGCCAACCTCTCAAGCGTCATCGGAGGCTCGGTAGCTGCCTGATCTTCCTGCGCCGGCAAGGCGGTTGCCCAAAGAGCCATCACCAGCGCCATCCATCTCAATATCATGCCGATCCCCTTTGCCGTTCCAATCCCTTTCAGGCTAGCGTCGATTGCCGCGTCACGCCACGCACCCTTTGGTGATCTGGCGTGAAGACGGCAAAACCTTGCGATAATCCCCCAAATCGACGCTTGGTGCGCGTCTGCACTGACAAAGAGCTTTGCCCTTGGAACTCACCTGAACGTCCGCAGATTCGCCCGGCGGGCTTGTCGGTCATTTCGCCCATGTGTTGCTTGTGGCGTCGATGCTGATGCGACCTCTGTAGGCTTTGCGTTTGCTTGTGATCGTTACGGCAACTGTCACCACGCCGTCCCGCTATCGGCTGAACCCGGCGCAACATCTGCGCCCTGCACAGCAGCCATGCCGACCTCGCAGCGGCCTTCGACTTGGGGATTGCACATGATTTGCGGACAAAGATCAGCGGCGTACAACCTCCTTAAGGCGCGCCTCGATCAGGGCGACAGCCGCCGCAACCGCGTCCTTGATTGCCATATCCGATGTGTCGATCTGCACCGCATCAGGGGCCGGGCGCAACGGCGCGTCCGCGCGGCCCATGTCGCGGGCATCGCGGACCTGCACATCGGCCAGCACCTCCTCAAAGGTGACTTCCATGCCTTTGCCCGACAATTCGTCATATCGGCGCCGCGCCCGTATCACCGCATCTGCGGTCACAAACAGCTTCACCGCCGCGTCGGGGCAGATCACCGTTCCAATATCACGGCCATCCAGAACGGCTCCCCCTGCACGGGCTGCAAAACTGCGCTGAAAATCCACCAATGCGGCCCGAACCTGCGGCACTGCGGCAACGCGGCTCGCGGCTTGCGCCACTTCCGGCCTGCGCAAGGCATCACTTTCCAGATCATCCGTGACCAGCGTCCGCGCCGCCTGTTCCGGGTCAACACCCATCAGCGTCTTGGCCCCCACCGCCCGGTACAGGAGCCCGGTATCAAGATGCCCAAACCCGAAGTGGCGCGCCAGCGCCTTGGAAATCGTCCCTTTGCCTGACGCCGCCGGGCCATCAATTGCCACCGTGAACCCTGTGGTGATGCTCATGCGCCCTACCCTTGCCGTCCGCGCCACAACACGGCAAGCACCGCCAAGAGCAGCGCCGCGATGATACCGATGATGCGGGCAAATCTCATGTGTTGGTCCGAACCACCTGCGCACCCAAATCGCGCATCAACGGCTCGAAGATCGGGAAGGAAGTTGCAATCGGGCCGCCATCGTCCACCCGCACCGGTGCCTTTGAGGCCATGCCAAGGATCAGGAAGGACATCGCAATCCGGTGGTCAAGGTGGCTGGCGCACATTGCTCCTCCCGCCACGCTTTCCGGCCCCTGGCCGGTCACGGTCCACCAATCCGGGCCGTCCTGAACATCGACGCCATTGGCCCGCAGCCCGGTCGCCATCGCATCAATCCGGTCACTCTCCTTGACCCGCAGTTCCTTGACCCCCCGCATCACCGTTTCACCCGTCGCATTGGCGGCCACCACGGACAAGACCGGATATTCATCAATCATCGACGCCGCCCGCTCGGAGGGTACCTCGATCCCCTTCATTTCCGGGGAATAGCGTGCGCGCAGGTCTGCGACCGGCTCGCCGCCCTCTTCGCGCATGTTCTCAAAGGTCAGGTCTGCCCCCATCTCCTGCAGGGTGATGAACAGCCCGGCCCGCGTCGGGTTCAACCCGATCCCCGGCACCAGAACATCCGATCCGGGCACGATCAATGCCGCACAGACCGGGAAGGCGGCCGAACTGGGATCGCGCGGCACCTCAATATGCTGGGCCTGCAATTCGGGTTGACCGGTCAGCGTAATGACCCGGCCCGCGCCGCTGTCTTCGACGCTGATCTGCGCGCCAAATCCGGCCAGCATCCGTTCGGTGTGATCGCGTGTCGCCTCCGCTTCGACCACGACCGTCTGGCCGGGGGCATTCAACCCGGCCAGAAGCACCGCCGATTTCACCTGCGCCGAAGGCACCGGCACCACATAATGCACCGGCACCGGATCGGCGGCACCAACAAGCGTCATTGGCAGCCGCCCGCCCTTCCGTCCCACCGTCTGACTGCCAAAAAGCGCCAGCGGATCGGTCACACGCGCCATGGGCCGTCCGTTCAGGCTGGCGTCGCCGGTAAACGTTGCCGAGATCGGCGAGGTCGCCATCGCCCCCATAATCAGCCGCACGCCGGTGCCTGAGTTTCCGCAATCAATCACCGTTTCAGGTTCAGCAAAACCGCCGACGCCCACCCCCTGCACCGACCACGTTCCGCTGCCGTGATCAGTGACCGTTGCGCCAAATGCGCGCATCGCACGGGCCGTATCCAGCACATCCTGCCCTTCCAGCAGCCCTTCGATCGTTGTTTCGCCCACCGACAAGGCGCCAAGTATCAGCGACCGATGGGAAATCGATTTGTCTCCGGGGACATCCGCAACCCCGCTCAGGGCTCCGCAAGCGGAAGACATCATTGGAATGGGCTCACCATGGCTCGACATATCAGCGTCCTTTTCTATTCATTTGCGGTTCTAGCTTAGCCCTGTGGCGCGGTCCACAGATGCCCGACACCGCCATTCCCTTTTTCGCCCAACTACGACAGCGGAGGTTGAGGGCGCAAAACCCCAATCACAATGAGGGGATGGACTGCGCGCCTGCGCGCTCAGGGCTGTCAGATTTTTCTGAAGGTCAGATAATGAGGGACGCGGCCTTCGCGCAGGGCTTTTTGCTCATAGCGGGTGGACAGCCAGTCATCCCAGGGCACGCGCCAGTCTGTCGGCCTCTCCGCCAACCATTCAAAACCGGCCTTGGGCACCTGCTCAAGCGTCTGCCGAACATAATCTTCGATGTCCGTCGCGACACGGAAAATTGCGCCGGGCTTGAGTACCCTTGCAAGCGGCTCAAGATGTTCGGGCGTTACAAAACGGCGACGGTGATGGCGCGTTTTGGGCCAGGGATCGGGATACAGAAGAAACGCCCGGTCAATCGACGCCTGCGGCAATACATCAAAAAGATCCCGCGCATCGCCGGGGTAAACGGCGAGGTTATCCACCCCCGCACGCCGGATCTTGCCCAGCAACATGGCGACCCCGTTGATATAGGGTTCGCACCCTATGATCCCGACATCCGGGTTCCGGGCCGCCTGATGCACCAGATGTTCGCCGCCCCCGAAACCGATTTCCAACCAGACCCGCTTGCCGCCGAAGCGATTCCCAAGGTCCAGCGGCGTGCGTGTCGGGTTTTCTTCCCAACTCACCGGGCCGGGCGAAAGGTCCGCGAGGTCTTCGGAGATATAGCGTTCCTGCGACTTCTTGAGGGATTTACCCTTGAGACGGCCATAGAAGTTGCGGCGGGGTCGGATTGGTGTGGTCATGACGATGGCCTTAGCCTGAGTTTCTGCCTGCCGCAACGCTGCTTGCGGTGGGCCTTGCGCAAATTGCACCCGATCCGCGCTACTGTGTCAGGACACCGGCAGCGAGAAGGACGGCGCGCGGTGGAAACCACATGCTTGTGTCGGGCTTGCGGATGGATTGTATGGCAAAACCGGGATCGACGCCACGCGACACCATATAGGCCAACCGGATGTAGGTCTCGGTCTGGGTGTCTTCATACATCCATTCTGCAAAATCAAACGGGGAGTCCCACCCGCGTCTTTTGCGGTGTTTGTCATAGTATTCCTCTACCGATCTGGCCGTCCAGGTCAGCTGGTGAAATCCAAGCCGTGCCCCGCGGGCGAGTGTCCGATTGGTTCCGGCCAGAAACACGCTTACGCATGAGCTTTCGCAGGTCTCGACAACATGGGTATCCAGTTCAAAGTCGATCGCCAGCGCGGACAGTTCCATTGCCGAATAATGGCCCCCGCCTGTGGAATTCAACTCAAGCGTGCGAATATCCGGGGCGGCGCGCAGGAGGTCGCGCATCCGGGCAACATCGCCGTAGGAAATATCACGGTCTTCGCCATCAACAGGCACCGATGAATCATAGATCAGCCGATCCCCGTCAACTTCAAAGCGTTTCTTGCTGTCCGCCTCTTGCGCCGCAGCCCCCGAGAAAAGGCTGATCGCAAGCAAGCCTGCGACCAGTGTTCCGGTGGCCACCCGGTACCGCATTCCTAGACGGCCGCCTTCAACTTGTCCGCGAGGTCGACTTTTTCCCAGCTAAAGCCGCCGTCGGCGTCGGGCGCCCGGCCAAAGTGACCATAGGCCGCGGTGCGCTGATAGATCGGTTTGTTCAGTTGCAGGTGCTCGCGGATGCCGCGGGGTGTCAGGTTCATCACCTCGCGGATGGCGCGTTCAACTTCGGCGTCGTGGACATCGCCGGTCCCGAACGTATCACAGTAGATCGACAGTGGTTCACTCACCCCGATGGCATAGCTCAACTGAATGGTGCAGCGCTTGGCCATGCCTGCTGCGACGACGTTTTTCGCAAGATAACGCGCAGCATAGGCGGCAGAGCGGTCCACCTTGGTGGGGTCTTTGCCAGAAAATGCGCCACCACCGTGGGGCGCGGCACCGCCGTAGGTATCCACGATGATCTTACGGCCCGTCAGGCCCGCGTCCCCGTCAGGTCCACCAATGACAAAGGTACCGGTTGGGTTCACGTGCCAGGCGGTATCCGCATCAACCCACCCCTGGGGCAGTACCTCGCGGATATAGGGTTCTACAATTGCACGGATGTCATCGCTGGACTGTTCTTCGGATGCGTGCTGTGTCGACAGAACAATCGACGTCACCCCGACAGGTTTGCCGTTTTCGTAACGCACTGAAAGCTGGCTTTTGGCATCGGGGCGCAGAGTGGGTTCGGTGCCGTCCTTGCGGACCTCCGCAAGGCGGCGCAGGATCGCATGGGCATAATGGATGGGTGCAGGCATCAACACATCGGTTTCATCCGTGGCATAGCCAAACATGATACCCTGGTCGCCCGCGCCTTCGTCCTTGTTTTCGCTGGCATCGACACCCTGCGCAATATGCGCGGACTGTTCATGAAGCAGGTTCGTGATTTCACAGGTCGCGTGGTGAAATTTGTCCTGTTCATACCCGATGTCCTTGATACAGGCACGGGCGATGTCTTCGATCTTGCCCATGTATTCGGTCAGCTTGGCCTTGTCAGACAAGCCCACTTCGCCGCCGATCACCACCCGGTTTGTGGTCGCAAAGGTTTCAGCCGCGACACGCGCTTCGGGCTCTTCGGTCAGAAAAGCATCCAATACCGCGTCCGAGATGCGATCGCATACTTTGTCAGGATGACCTTCCGAGACGGACTCGGATGTGAAAACGTAGTTTTGACGGGACATAACTGCTCCAATGAGAAAAATCATGCCACGTCAGGAAGCCGTTGTGGCACAGTAAGAAGGACTTAACCGGGCAATTGCAGGCGGTCAATCGTTAGCGCGCGCCTAATTCTTCCGGTGCCGCCCCGTTTCGCCCGGATCTTCGGCAGAGCCAGAGGGCAAAGCGCTGTGGGCGCCGCCAGACTTGGCCACGCCCTAAACCCGACGTGCCCGGATCCCTGCCGATCCCAGCCCCAACAACAGCAACACCGCAAAGGGCAAATCACCCATCCGGCTATATGGTGTGGGCCTGCCCGGTGCAGGTAACGCAGCATCAATGAACCCCGACTGGTTCAAGGGCAGCGATGAAATCACCCGGCCCTGAGGATCAATCATCGCAGAGATCCCTGTATTGGCCGCGCGGGCCAGCGGCAGACCCTGTTCAATGGCACGCATCCGCGCCTGGGCAAGATGTTGCCGAGGGCCTGCACCTTTGCCGAACCAGGCATCATTGGTAATCTGAATGAGAAAATCCGGACGCGCAGGGGCGACATTTACGTCCTGGGGGAATACCGCCTCGTAACAGATCAGCGGCAAGGCCGTGCCCAGTGGTCCAAAATCCAGCAATTTCGGTCCCGACCCGGCGGAATAGCCATTTCCGGCCTGAGCGGCCAGACCATAGATGCCGAAACGCCCCAGCAGATCGCCAAAAGGCATATATTCACCAAAGGGTACCAGATGGTGTTTGTCGTATTGTTGCGCGACTTCTCCGCTGCGGTCCAGCACCACCATCGAATTGTAGTACCGCCGGTCATCACGCCGCTGTGCCCCAAGCGCGACCGGGGCGGCACCGCCTGCTTTGGCGATCTCCACCAGCGCCTCTCCCGCATAGTCCAGTGGCCAGGGAATCGCGGATTCGGGCCAGATCACGACATCGGGTGCGGGTTGACCCGGCTCCGGCGGTGCCGCCGTGAAACGCAGCTGGCGGTCAAAGAACACCGGGATCTTTTCGGGATTCCACTTGTCACGCTGGGCGGCATTTGGCTGCACCAGACGTAAAACGTAGTCGGTCAGCGGCGCAGGCGCACGCAGCACCGGCATGGCCGTCAGGATCAAGGAAAACCCGACCCCGATGCCCCAGCCCAGACGCGAGGCCAGCGCCGCATTCGGCCGCAGGGCAAAAGCCCCCGCAGCCGCAACCGCAACGATCAGCAGGTTCAGTGCGTGTGGGCCGATCACGGCCATCATCTGGCCCGGCAGGACACCGACCAGTGACTGCGCCGGCATCGCCCAGGGAAACCCGGTAAAAATATAGGCGCGCACAAGTTCAGCGGCTGGCAGGGTCAGGATCAGCGGCCAGCCCGCCTTTGGCGAGATGCGCCAGGAGAGCCAGAAAGCCAACCCCCAGAAAAGCGCGAGCCCCGCCGCCAGAAACACCAGGGCAAATGGCGCCATCCAGCCGTAACGGGACGCGTCCACCATAAAGGGCGATACGATCCAGTGCAGGGCATGCATGAAATAGCCAGTACCGACAGCCCACCCAAACAAGGCAGCGCCGATGGAGGATTGGCACCTGTCGTAGACCCGAATGACCATGATGAAACCGGCAACAAGCAACAGGGGCAGGTCATAAGGAGCCTGCCCAAAGGCGGCTACGGCCCCCAGAACCGCTGCGGCGGCCAAGGGCATCACGCGCGCCCCAGGGCGCGTGGTCATCCGTTGGCCCCAATGGTCCTGACGCGCAGCCGCTTGATCCGGCGCGGGTCGGCGTCGATAACCTCGAATTCTGGGCCGTCAGGGTGCAGGACCACCTCGCCTCGGGCGGGAACACGTCCGGACAGCATGAAGACCAGCCCGCCCAGTGTTTCTATCTCTTCTTCATCCACAGCCTCATGATCGGTGAGCGAATGGCCAATCTCGGCCTCGAAATCTTCCAATGGGGTCTTGGCCAGTGCAAGGTAGGTGCCGGGTTTTTCTATGGTCCAGAAATGACCATCATCCACGTCATGTTCGTCCTCGATTTCGCCAATAACCTGTTCAATGAGATCCTCGATGGTGACCAACCCGTCAACGCCGCCATATTCGTCGATCACCAGCGCCATGTGCCGCCGCTCGGCCTGCATCTTGGTCAGCAAGACACCAATGCCCATCGACGGAGGCACAAACAAAAGCGGGCGCAGCAGCTTGGCCAGATCGAAATTTTTTGGCCTGCCGTTGAAACCATATTGCAGTGCAACATCCTTGAGGTGGGCCATGCCAACCGGCGTGTCGAGCGTCCCGTCGAAGACCGGCAAGCGGGTCAAGCCGCTTTCCTTGAAGATCGCCACCAGTTCATCCAGATCGGTTGTCACCGGCACGGCAATGATGTCGGCCTTTGGGATCGCAACATCATCGACCCGCATCCGGCGCAGGTTCATCATGCCGCGCGCACTGACCCTGTCCACCGGGGGCGGAGTCAGATCATCATCATCGGTCGTATCCGAAGGGCTAAGCGCCCCGATCACACGTGAGAAAAAACCACCCGTCTTTCCGGTTGTGTTTTCGATCCGTGTTTCCATTTCATCCTGCGGCGCGCTCTGCGCTGCGCTAGAAGATCCGTCTGTGTCGCCCATTGCGTCCTGTCTTGTGAAACGGCACCGTGGCACCTAATCCATTCTATATGGGTCACTCAATCCCAATTTGCCAAGTATTTTGCCCTCGATCCCTTCCATAAGGGCGGCATCCAGCTCATCAGTGTGGTCATAACCCAACAGATGCAAGGTTCCGTGCACGATCAGATGGGTTGTATGATCGGCAAGCGGTTTGCCGGCCGCTGAGGCTTCAGCGGCGCAAGTGTCATAGCCCAGCGCGATGTCGCCCAGGCATATGATGCCGTCGAAATCAGGTTCCGGTGGATCAGGGGGTGCGCCAGGAACCACCGCCGACCGCTCTTCGTCCGGCCAGCTCAGAACATTTGTCGGCGTTGGTTTGCCCCGGAAATCAGCATTCAGAACGGCAATACGATGATCGTCGCAGGCCAGCAGGCTCAGGCTGCACAGTGATCCGTCAATGTTGAGATGCGCCAGCGTGGCGGCAATCGCACCTGCGGAGAGGTTTTCCAGATCGCAGGCCGCCCATCGGGGGTCTTCCATCAGAATGTCGAGTTCATGCATCTGCGCCTGTGCCGGGGGCTACCCCCTGACTCCCGAAGAATTTGCGGCCAGTAGAGCGTGGCCCAAGCGGTTCCCAGCCCGCGTCAACCTTTGCCCGTGTCCGCCTCATAGGCCTCAATGATTGCGGCAACAAGCGGATGGCGCACGACGTCCTTGGAGGTGAAATAGTTGAAGCTGATCTTGGGAATTGTGCGGAGCAGCCGTTCGGCATCCGCCAGCCCCGATGGCACGCCGCGCGGCAGGTCGATCTGGGTCCGGTCGCCGGTGATCACCATGCGCGACCCCTCACCGAGACGGGTCAGAAACATCTTCATCTGCATTGACGTGGCATTTTGCGCCTCGTCCAGCACCACAAATGCGTTGCTGAGCGTGCGCCCCCGCATGAACGCCAGCGGGGCGATTTCGATGCGTTTTTCTTCGATCAGCTTGGCGAGTTGCTTGCCCGGCAGAAAGTCGTTCAGCGCGTCGTAAAGCGGCTGCATGTAAGGATCGACCTTGTCCTTCATGTCGCCGGGCAGATAGCCGAGCTTTTCGCCTGCCTCGACTGCTGGACGGCTGAGGATGATGCGGTCTACATGGCCACCGATGAACATCGACACGCCCACCGCCACCGCCAGATAGGTCTTGCCGGTGCCTGCCGGGCCGATGCCAAAAGCCAGTTCGTTGTCAAAAAGCGATTTCACATAGGCCTTCTGGGCCTCCGTGCGTGGTTCTACCCGCTTCTTGCGGGTGTGGATTTCGATGGCTTCGCCAATTCGCATTTCGATCTGATCGCCAGAGCGCGCCCCGGTTTCAGGTTCCAGCCCGCCCATCCGCAACAGGCTGTCTACGTCGGCCGGCTCGACCGAGCGGCCCCCTTCGAGCCGGGTGTAGAGCGTGCTCAGTATCTGGGCCGCCTGGGCTGCCGCATCCGCATCGCCCATGATGCTGAGATGGTTACCACGGCGCAAAATTTGCACGTCGAGCACCTTTTCTATGGCGGCAAGATGGGCGTCGTAAGCACCGCAAAGGTCAATCAAAAGCCGGTTATCAGGAAATTCCAGCGTAACCGGATCCGTTGTGACAGCCTGCGCTGTCATGAGGTCGCTTGATGTCAAAAGAGGCTCCTTGAGGGAGGGTCAGGGGGGCATGAGCGGGCAGCATGGTTCAGACAAAAAAGGCCGGAGTGCTTCCCACTCCGGCCCTGATATTGGTATCGCTGTGGCAAAATCAATTGGGGTCGCGGATTTTTGAGCCACCTTTGAAATCGCCCACCGTTTGCGTAGGAGGGGCAACCCCCGAGCAAACGGGTTTTCCGAATTTGTCCAGACGGGCAGAAAGGTACCCTTCAACCCCGTCGTCGATGATCCAATGGTCACAGCCATTGGGGTCGACCCAGATACCGGCTTGAAGCTGGCTCAAATGCTTTTTGTCAATGCCCCGGTCGACGGTCTTGTCGGATGGGTATCCACGGCCAAGTCCGCCTTCGTAATCGGTACAGGCGGTCAAGCCAAAGGCACAGCCAGTAATCAGAAGAATTTTTGTATTAATCACGGTTGTCCCCTTAGCGAATGCAGATGATTTCGACGCGGCGATTTTTTGCCATGCCGGCGGCAGTACTGTTGGTCGCCGCTGGCATACGTTCGCCGT
>CAXBKL010000064.1:0-20873 GCA_963976125.1 uncultured Sulfitobacter sp.
GGTCTTCGTTTCGGTGAAAGAACCGGCGGATTTCCGAGATATTCTTGAGAACAGTTGCCATGTTATTGGTCCTTTACGTTGCAGAGACGGGGAGGGATCGGGCGGCGCAAACGCTGTCAAGCGCGTCTTGCGTGAACACCCGCAGGCCCAGATCCGGGCGGTATCCGTGGATTTCGCTGACATCCAGCGCGCGCATGAAATCGATGATTTCGTCCGACACGACCTGACCGGGGACAAGGATCGGAAAACCGGGGGGATAGGGGATGATGAAGCTGGCCGAGACAACGGTCTGACCTGCATCCATCGCATCCTTGAGCGACCCGTTCAGCTCCAGATAATCGCAGTTCTCGTCGTCATAGCTCAGATAATAGGCCGAGCGAATATCGCCTTCGATGGTGTCCTGCTGCGCACAGCGGAACGCTTCGTGAAAGCGGCTAAAATCCGGTAGCGGCGGGTAGTGTTCCATCAGGTTGGCAACGCGTTTGTCAAACGACAGGCGCTCCATCCGGCTGGCATCATCCAGACGTTCGTCAAGTGACTTGGCAATCTCGACCAGCACCTCGATCAGGTAGGCCACTGAGGACCGTGTGGTGCCGATGTTGGTCATGAACAACACAGTATTGCGCGAGGTCTTGTTGATCTGGATGCCGTATTTATCCATCAGTATATCGGTCTTGAATGTGTCACCATCCCAGCCGGTGCCGCCCACTGCCAGCGTCACACGGGTGGCATCCAGTACAAATTCGTCCTGCTCCCAACAATCCCACATGTCGGTCCAGCCCTGTTCGGTATCGTAGTAGCTGGTCACACCGCTTTCGCGATGCTCTTCGGGGATCATGTCGCCGGCGGTCAGTACCTTGAAATACTTGCGCAGCAAGGGATGGTCCGAGATGGCGCGGCGCATCGACATGGCGGCCTCAACCTGTCGCTGGACAAACTCAAAGCCCTCAAGTTCGACCTGACGGCGACCGACGTCCAGCGATGCGATGATCTGGTAATTCGGCGATGTGGACGTATGGGTCATATAGGCTTCGTGGAACGATTGTTCGACTTCCCCTTTAAAGTCCTGATCGTTCACATGGATCATTGACCCCTGCCGCAGTGACGTGAGCGTCTTGTGGGTCGATTGCGTGGTATAGACCCGCACGCGGGCGTTGGGCGGAGGCACCAGTCGGGTGTTGAGCAGAGTGTCGCGATCGGCGCCCGAAAGCAGGCTCTGTTGGGCCTCGTAGAGACCCGCGTGTGCGTCTGACTTCAATTTGGCCCGCAGCACATTTGCCGCGTTCATGCCGGTCCTTTGTCGGTAGGTCGGATTGAACCGCGCAAAGGCAAACCACGCCTCGTCCCACAGGAAAATCAGGTCCGGCTTGATCGCCAGACATTCTTCCATGACCCGCTCCACGTTGTAGACCAGCCCGTCAAACGTGCAGTTGGTCAGCAAAAGCATCCGCACGCGGTCCAGCTTGCCTGCTGCTTTCAGATCAAGCAGTTGCTTTTTGATCTCATGCAGGGGGACCGCGCCATACATGGAGAATTTGCTCAGCGGGTAACTGTCGAGATAACAGACCTGCGCCCCGCCCAGCACCATGCCGTAGTGGTGAGATTTGTGGCAATCACGGTCGACCAGAACGATGTCGCCCGGCTGGATCAACGCCTGAACGACGATCTTGTTGCAGGTTGACGTGCCATTGGTGGCAAAGAAGGTCTGCTTGGAACCAAATGCCCGCGCGGCCAGTTCCTGTGCCTCCTTGATGGGGCCATGAGGTTCGAGCAGACTGTCCAGCCCGCCAGAGGTGGCAGAGGTTTCCGCCAGAAAGATGTTCGGCCCGTAAAACGCGCCCATGTCCTGTATCCAATGGGAGCGGCTGATTGATTTGCCCCGGCTGATCGGCATGGCGTGGAACACGCCGGTGGGTTGCTTGGAATATTCGACCAGGGCGGTAAAAAAGGGCGACTTGTTGCGTGACTGAATGCCCCGGAGGATGTTCAGGTGCAGCTCCATGAAGTCTTCCTGATTGTAGAAAACCCGTCTGCATATGCCCAGATCAAGGCCAGCAATATCCTCAACCGACCGTTCTGTGACCAAATAGGCATCCAGTTCCGGCCTGACCTTGGCGACCATGCGGCACAATTCGGGGCCATAGCTTTCGGGCTGCAATGCGTCGATCTCTTTGCGGCCCCCGGCGCGGGCCAGATACCGGGTCAGGATGTCCTGATCTATCTTGGATTTCAGGATCAGACCGGGGCGCACCACGATGGCTTGAATGTTGTGGTTGAACAGGACCGCGATCAGAGCGTCCTCAAGGCTGGGCACAACAACCGCTTCGTAGACGAACGGGTCTTCTGAACGGCGCATGCGGGAGACGTTGCTTTTCAACCAGCGTTCCTGCTGCTCATTCACGCTGTCGACGATGAGGATTTCGAAATACGGCTTGGCCAGCGCGCGCGCCTCGGGCGGCAGCATCGCCTCATCGTCGTGTTCGTCCAGATCAACAGAGTCGCGTTCCAGCGGGATATGCCTGCGCCGATAGGCACCCGTCGTCAACGCGCGGGTGACGCGGTTCACGGCAAAGGCAAGATCGTCGAAATTGCCGTGTTCAAGGTGGCGGCGCAAGTGGTCAAAGGCGGACATCCCCGGAAAAGCCCAGTAGGGTTCCAGTATGGCCAGGGACGAAAACAACTCCTGAACCTTCCTGATCAGGGCGGTCTTTGCTCTGGACTTTGGCTCTCTCGCCAATGCAGTGGTCGCTTCACGAAGTGCGCTCCAACGATCCGATCGGAGTTGAATTGCGGAAGAATAATCTTTCATCGACTGCATCTTAGGACTCCGGTCTGCTGGTGAAAAGCAATTTGATCTTTGGCTACCCGCTTGAGGTTTCTTCGGTACCCGTCAGCACGCCCGGTTTCACAGGTTGTGCCGGCGCGACACCCACCGCGGCGGTGCCAGCGGTGGGATTGGGCAGGGGCTCTGGTGCAAAGGGTTCCACAATGTCCATCCCTTTGTAAGCCAAAACTTCCGGGACGCTTTGTGCGGGGACATCAACGTGAAGCCCCGCGCGGGTGCCTTGATGGGGGATTTCCAGCGGCCCGAGGGTTTTCAGATAGGCATCCGTGCCGCTGCTGCGGTCATAGACGGAAAAGTCCGTGGACCGGTCGCGGAATGATTTGAGCACCTGGCCCAGCCCCTTCATCCCGGTTTCGCGCTGACGGCGCACCATGTTGAGGTCAATCTCGATCGGGAACATGTCCTCCTGTCCTGCGGATTGATGCAGAACCATCGACGTCGGATCCACCACGCAGGATTTGCCAACGCCGCCCGCGCCCAGACCGTTCACATCAAAGATGTAGCACTGGAACTGCGCCGCTGTGGCGCGCGCGATGGCCAATTCCGCGTCGCGGTCGGTGGTGCCGGTCAGAACCGGGTGCAAGAGCACTTCCACACCCTGCGACGTCAGTTGGCGCGTGGTTTCCGGGAACCAGATGTCATAACAGATCGACAGGCCAAAGCGGCCCACGTCCGGCACGTCGAATACGCAAAACTCTGTGCCTGCGGCGATGCCGGTCTCATACGGGCGGAACGGGAACATCTTGGCGTAACGCCGGATCACCTCCCCTTCGGGGTTGATGACAACGGAGGTGTTGTAGACGCGGCCGTCATCTGGGTGCTTGAGGAACATGGAGCCGGGGATCAGCCAGACGCGATGCTTGCGCGCCGCCTCCTGAAACTTTTCGATTGTTTCGTTTTCCGGGGGCAGGGCAAAGCGGTCGAGCGGGCCGTAGGGCGCCAGTTCCGAGAACAACACCATCTGGGTCCAGGGAAAGCGCGCCATCAGGATGTCGAGCCGGTGGATCATGCCGTCAACGTTTGAATGCAGGGCGTTCACATACATCTGTACGCCGGCAATTGCGAAAGGGGTCATATCTGCGTTCTCCGTGAATTGCAGCGCGGGGTCTGGTGACCATTTCGACGCGCTGATTTGCGGGCTCCTTACGCCGTTCCATTGTCAAGGTGAACAGGTTAGCGCATGCCCGAGAAGGAAGTCCATCGGGGCATTTGCAACAGTTGCAGCAATATGACAGTCGCGTGCAAAGGGGCGTCATTTTAGGCAGAAGCGACCGTTGGGTGGCCGTTTCGTGGTGCGTCCCCGCGCCCGGTGCGCGGTCAGCGAGCAACAGGCAAATGGACACCGCCTGGAGGCAGCGGCCCAAGCAGACACTTGCGCCGGGGCGTAATCCGTTCAAACCTGTCGAATAGAAAAATAAAGGGGGTTTCCCATGAGCCAGCGCGCCGATCTGACCAGATTCACCACCTTTGCCGCTGTTATCGCGCTCAGCGTCCTATCGTTTGTTGTGATGCTGATCTGGTCGTGGTGGTTTGCGGTGCCACTGGTGGTCTTTGTCGTACTTTCTGTGGTTGGCGTTTACGATATGACCCAATCAAGCCATTCGATTTTGTACAATTATCCCGTCCTGGGTCACATGCGGTTCATTTTTGAAGGGGTCCGCCCGGAAATACGTCAGTATCTGATTGAATCCGATCAGGACGAAGAACCGTTCAGCCGCGATGATCGGTCGCTGGTCTACCAACGTGCAAAGGGACAGGAGGATGCACGCCCCTTTGGGACGCGCCGCCGGGTCTATGATGCGGGGTATTCCTGGATTACCCATTCGGTTCAGCCGGTGCATATCGCGGATTGCGATTTCCGCACGACGATTGGCGGCAAGGATTGCAAGCAACCCTACGCGGCCTCGCTCTACAACATTTCCGCAATGAGCTTTGGATCGCTGTCCGCCAACGCGATTGAGGCGCTGAACACCGGAGCGAAACTGGGCGGTTTTGCCCATGACACGGGCGAAGGGTCCGTGAGCCGCTATCACAAGGCGGGCGGCGGTGATCTGATCTATCAGCTTGCGTCGGGCTATTTTGGCAGTCGTGCGGCGGATGGCACATTCGACCCCGAGAAGTTCAGGGTTACTGCCGCGCTGGATCAGGTCAAGATGATCGAATTGAAGCTGAGCCAGGGTGCAAAGCCGGGCCATGGGGGCATGTTGCCCGCTTCCAAGATCAGCCCCGAAATTGCCGAGGCGCGCGGTGTCCCGATGGGCATAGATTGCGTGTCGCCCGCCGCCCATTCCGCATTTTCCACTCCGATTGAAATGATGAAGTTTATTGGACAACTCCGCGACCTGTCAGGGGGCAAGCCGGTGGGGTTCAAGCTGTGTATCGGGCACCGGCGCGAATTCATGTGCATGGTCAAGGCGATGCTCAAGACCGGGATCACGCCGGATTTCATCGTTGTGGACGGCACCGAAGGCGGCACAGGGGCGGCCCCGGTGGAATTTTCCAATCATGTCGGCATGCCGATGATTGAAGGGCTGACCTTTGTGCATAACACCCTGCGCGGTGCGGGCCTGCGCGACCAGGTCAAGATCGGAGCGGCTGGCAAGGTTGTGTCGGCGTTTCACATCGCGCGGGCGCTGGCGCTGGGCGCGGATTGGTGCAATTCCGCGCGCGGCTTCATGTTTTCCATCGGCTGCATTCAGGCGCAGGCATGTCATACCAATCACTGCCCTGTTGGGGTGGCGACGCAAGACAAGATCAGGATGCGGGCGTTGAATGTGGGGAACAAAAGTGTTCGGGTCGCCCGTTTTCATCACAATACGATGGAGGCACTGGGCGAGATGACAGGGGCCGCCGGATTGCGCCATCCCAACGATTTCATGCCGTATCACATGATGCTGCGCCAGGGTGACAAGAACATGGTCGAAGGCAGCGAGGTCTATGCCTATCTGCCCGAGGGTTTCCTGTTGAACGACGGCGATGACTTCCCCGGCTACAGGCACCGCTGGAACCGGGCCCGCGCCGAAGATTTTGCGCCGGTGGATTAGGTCGCGTTCGGAACAAACTGACGGTGCAGGAGTGCCGGATCCTGACCCTGGGTCATGCGAGCGGCTTGAGCGCCGCGTTCCTCAGTAGTTTTCCAAAGGATTAGAATGTGATGCGCGGACAGCTTTCAGGCGGCCCGCCGCCGGGCCAGATGGATGGCATCATACCAACGCAGCACCTGATGCGCCGGTTTGGCGTGTTCAGGCAGATGCGCGCGGTCAAATCCGGCCAGAAGGCTGCTTGCCAATTGATGAGTGTCGCGCCTCAGCCGCCCGATATAGAGACTTTCAACGGCCGTACCCGCCGCCAAAAGCGTTTCATGCCGTGGCAGCAAAAGCTGGCTGTAGCTGACCATTGGCCCGGATGGCTCCCACCTGGCGGCGAACCCGTTTACCAGATGGCGTGCGGGGACCAGCACCGCTTCCTGACTGAACAGGTATTCAACCTCCGGCCCATCAATCACAAGCCGCTGTTCGGGACCGACAATGATGTCCTGTTGCAGGCCGAAATAGGGCGCGCGCAGGCGGATGGGGCGATAGCTGCCCCGCGCGGGGACAATACGGTCAACGGTCTGCAGAATTGGTACAACGCCGGATTTCCGGGTCATCACGGTATCGCCGCGCTTTAGTGTGTCTGCGGATTTGTATCCCCAGGGCGTGGCGATGGGGGTCTGTGGCAAGACACCGGGCATGGGGCCAATAGGTTCTATCTGGTCCGAGAGAGCGGCAAATATCATGTCTGGCGCAAAGGTGTGGCCGTTCCGCCCCAACATCAGGTCACGAATGTCGTCCAGAGACAATGGCTGCGGGTTGTCGAGAAAGGCACAGACCACCGCCGTGTCTTCGGGTTTTTCCAGGGTCATCCGGCCCCAGTTTGCGGCGGTGTCCCAGGAATAGGTGATGCGCACCACATCGGTGCGCCCCGCCTGTTTATGCTCTATTGCTGCGTGACAAATTCTGTTGCCCTGAACCTGCACCATAGCGATGCCGCCACCGGGAATGGCCTGAAACGTCAGGCTTCGCATCGTCGGATAGGTTGTTTTGTATCCAAACAGCACCTGCGGCTTGCCGTCGGGCGATAGCCGCGTTTCGAACATGATCGACCCACGGGTGAGGCGCGTGGCCGGATCATCCCTGATCTGGGGTGTTGCTTTCTTGTCGATGCCCAGGCCACGCGGTGCGAACCTGCGGTCGCTGTGGTCGGTAAGCGCCAGCCAGGTCATAATCAGGCTACCCGCGCCGCGCGTAACAGATCGGCCTCATAGCGTTTCAAGGTTCGCCGTGCGGCGGGGGAATAACCCTGGCCGGTCTCGGGGTCGATTTCAGGAAAGAGCGCACAGATCTCCTCGACGATTTCCCGTTCAAAACTTTTGCGGGTTTCCGGTCCCGGCAGGAAGCTTTCCGTTTCCAGACCTTCGGAGAATACCACCTGATGGCGATCAAAGAGCAGGTGCACATATGACACTTCGCCACCTTCGCGCCGGGTGATGGACCGATCGTTCACCAGATCCCGCGCGGCAACCAGAACCTCGGCCTCGCCAAATAGCACCTCGGCAAGGCTATCCTTGATCAGGATGCGGTGCAGTGGAGAGACCAGCAAGTCGCGGTGGGTGCCAAAGGTGTTGCGCCGGATGTGGATGGGAGCGAAAGCGCCGGCGGCCGCAACCGTCCGGGTGCCGGCCCAACGCAGCGGTTGGGGACCATCGTCTTGCGTCAGGATCATATCGCCGGGAACAAGGGTTTCTGCAGCGCGCTCCCCCTCGGTGGTTGCGATCATCGTGCCGGCAACGAAACAGGGGACGCTTACGGCGTTGACGATCCCGACGTCTTCGTTGGACCCGTCCGAAATGGTATAGGTGAAGTTAAAGTCTTCTTCGTCGCCGTCGCCCACCACGGTAAAAGTGCCGTCCAGGTTCAATTGGACCGTCTGGCCGGTTGGCAAGGTCACGACATCGCCTGCGGAAACCGCAGTACCATTGATATGGGTGACGGTCAGCGTACCCGGCCCGGACAGGGTATCATTAGCGAGGACGTCGATGGTTTTACTACCCAGTGGATCAAGCTCAAGATCATCTTCTACGGCAACAATACTGGTCTGAACGGAATCGCCCGCTATCAGCAGGTTGGAATCGTAACTGCTGTCTCCGACGTCAGCGATGGCGATGCGAAGTGTATTGGTCTCCCCGACATTGACGTTCATCTGCAACGAAAGGGTCAGTGTAAAGCCGTCCATTTCGGTGTTGAAGTCCGAGTTGGCGTTATCAACGTAGAGGTTTTCGTTGTTGGTGCTGTTGATGTTGCCGGGATCGGTGTCACCGAATGTCAGCGGCACGAGGTTGCCGTTTATCCAGACGCCGACAAAATCCTGATAGACCGAATTGGCGAATTCCGGGTATTCCTCGGATGCAAAGACGAATTTCATCTTCATCACACTGCTATCGGGGATAAAGTCGATGTCCAATGTGGCGGCGTCGTAGGTGCTTGCGCCCGCAATTGCATTATAGTCGGGATTGTTGTTCTGCCCTGAGGTGTTGGTGCTGGTGTTTGTTTGCTGGTTGGCGTCGCCGTTTCTGTTGGTGAAATCCTCGGCGTTACCGGTGGAAAGGATGACGCCGGTATCGCTCGGTGTTACTTCCGGCGCTCTGTCGTCGCCACGGGTATAGATGCCTGCACTGTCGGAATCGCCGGTGTAGGTGGCCCCGGTGACGGTGACGCCGTCGCCGAATATCTCTTGGGCCATATCCACCGCAGAGGTGCCTTCGTCCACTGTCCGAATGGGAAGCGTTCTGCCTCGTACCATGTTCCTGCCTCTTACCTTTGGTCGAGACAGCACAGGTCAGCATATTTCGCGCGGGCGTCGCGCGGGAGTGTCCAAAATTTGGGGCGGCCCTGTTTTCAGGTGCCTGGCCCTACGGATCTGCTGCTGATGCCCTGCCTCGGGTCATATTATTGCCATATTGTTAGCACGGGCCAGAGGGCTCTGTTAAGCGTTTGTTGTCAGCGCCCCCTTGGCACCGCGCTTTTTTGGCCACAAAAGGAGGGTGTTGGTAAAAACATCATCCCAAAGGAGCCGCCGATGCCCGGTCTTGACCCTGTTGATCTGACTGCCAGGCTGGTGCGCTGCGCCTCTGTCACCCCGGCAAACGAGGGCGCGCTTGAGATATTGGAAGAGGTCTTGACCGAGGCGGGATTTGACTGCGCCTGGGCGGATCGTGGCGGCATTCGCAACCTGTTTGCGCGGTGGGGCATGCGGGGAAATGGCAAATCGTTTGGGTTCAATGGCCACACGGATGTTGTCCCCATCGGCGAGGCGGCAGACTGGTCGATGCCGCCCTTTGGGGCAGAGATCAAGGATGGCGTTATGTATGGACGCGGCACCACCGACATGAAGTCCGGTGTCGCAGCCTTTGCCGCCGCTGCGGTCGATTTTGTCAAGGAAACGCCGCCGGACGGTGCCGTGATCATTGCGATAACGGGCGATGAGGAAGGCGACGCGGTTGATGGGACAACGGCATTGCTGGAGCATATGGAAAGACATGGCGAGCGGATGAATGTGTGCCTTGTCGGGGAGCCGACCTGTCCCGATACCATGGGCGAGATGATAAAGATCGGGCGGCGCGGTTCAATGACGGCGTGGTTCCGGGTTGAGGGTAAACAAGGCCATTCCGCCTATCCGCATCGTGCCAACAACCCGCTTCCTGCAATGGTACGCCTCATGGATCGGCTGGCGTCACACCAACTGGATGAGGGCACCGACCATTTTGACCCCTCGACGCTGGCGGTTGTCACGGTGGACACGGGCAACCCCGCAACAAATGTCATCCCTGCATCCTGTAGCGGTGCAATCAATATCCGGTTCAACGACCTCCATTCCGGGGCCAGCCTGACCACGTGGCTGGAGCATGAAGCAGACCGCATCAGGGCCGAATTCGGCGTCGCAATTGACCTCAGGATCAAGGTTTCGGGCGAGAGCTTCATCACGCCCCCCGGTGATCTGTCTGCGTTGGTTGCTCTCGCCGTTAGGGCCGAAACAGGCGTGACACCAGAGTTGTCGACAACCGGCGGCACGTCCGATGCGCGGTTCATCAAATCGCATTGCCCGGTTGTCGAATTTGGCCTTGTTGGTCAATCCATGCACCAGGTGGACGAACATGTGCAGGTCGATCATATTCACCAGCTCAAGGCGATCTATGGCCGTATCCTGCGCGATTATTTTGCGTAAGGCATGAAACCGACCCTGATCATCATGGTCAAGGAGCCGCATCCCGGCCAGGTCAAGACACGGTTGGGACGTGACATTGGCATGGTGCCGGCGGCGTGGTGGTTCCGCCACCAGACGCGTCGCCTGATCCGTCGCGTTCAAGACCCGCGTTGGCAGGTTGTTCTGGCCGTTTCTCCCGACCACCAAGGTCGGAAAAGTCGCGTCTGGCCCACCCATTTGCCGCGTTGGGCGCAGGGGCGAGGTGATCTGGGTGCGCGTATGGCGCGGATGTTGCGGCGGGCCCCGGCGGGTCCGGCCTGTGTTATCGGTGCAGACATCCCCGGTGTCACCACGGTCCGGATAGCAGAGGCATTTGCCGCGCTGGGCAGCAATGACGCGGTCTTTGGTCCGGCACCGGATGGCGGGTATTGGCTGATCGGTCTGAAGCACCCCGCGCGTCACCCGCCGGGATTGTTCAAGGGCGTTCGATGGTCAAGCGAACATGCGCTGGCCGACACGATTGCCACGCTTCCCGACCACCGGATTGCGCAGGTCACCGCCCTGCGCGATGTCGATACCGTTCACGATTTGCCATGACGGCACGGGTGCCGCGTGTTACCTGAGCAGTCATGAACAAAATCCCTACCAAAGACGAGATCCTTGAATGGATCGAACAGAATCCAACCCAGGCGGCCAAGCGTGACATAGCCCGTGCGTTCGGCATCAAGGGTGCCGCGCGCATTGATCTGAAGCGCGTGTTGAAAGAGCTGGAGGCCGAAGGCCATCTGGAAAAGCGCAAGCGCAGCTATCAGAATCCTGATCGGTTGCCGCCAGTTTCCGTGCTGTTGGTGACGGAGGCCGACAAGGATGGCGATCTGTTTGCCAAGCCGATGGAATGGCAGGGCGAAGAGGACGAGCCGCGTGTTCTGGTGATCGCCCGCGCATCTGATCCGGCGCTGGGCGAAGGTGACCGTATCCTTGCGCGGCTGACGTTGGTACAGGACGAGCCATACCAATACGAGGGGCGGCTGATCCGGCGCATCGGCACCAACCCCAGGCGGGTTATGGGAATATTCCGCAAGCGCACCGAAGGTGGGCGGATCATGCCCATCGACAAGGGGGCGGACCGCGAATGGGTTGTGGCTGATGATGCCATCAATGGCGCAAAAGACGGTGAGTTGGTCGAGGCGGAACAGGCGGGCCCGAAGGGCCGCATGGGTTTGCCCCGTGCCCGTGTGGTTGAACGGCTGGGCGATCCATCCGCCCCCAAGGCCGTCTCCCTGATTGCCATCCATCAGCACGGGATACCCGATCATTTCGATGATGATGTGATTGCCGAAGCAGACGCCGCCAAACCAAAGGGTTTGAAGGGGCGTGAAGACCTGCGTGATTTGCCGTTGATTACCATTGATCCGGTGGATGCGCGGGACCGCGATGATGCGTGTTATGCCCATGCGGATGATGACCCCGGCAACAAAGGGGGGCATGTCCTCTGGGTCGCGATTGCCGATGTTGCCGCCTATGTCAGACCGGGGTCCGCGTTGGACCGGGCGGCGCGCAAACGGGGCAATTCGACCTATTTTCCGGACCGTGTGGTGCCGATGCTGCCGGATCGGTTGTCGGGCGATTTGTGCTCCTTGCATGAAGGGGTGCCGCGTGCCTGTGTCGCGGTTCGGATGGTGCTTGATGCCCGTGGCAACAAGGTGAGTCATCGTTTCTGCCGGGGTTTGATGCGGTCTGGTGCGTCGCTGAATTACCAGGAAGTGCAGGACGCGATTGACGGCAACACCAATGCGCGCACCGCGCCGTTGCTCGATTCCGTTTTGAAACCGCTCTATGCGGCGTATGACGCATTGAAACTGGCCCGCGCCGAGCGACAGCCGCTGGACCTTGACCTGCCGGAGCGGCGGATCATTCTGGGGGATGACGGCGTAGTGCAATCGGTCAATTTCAAAGACCGTCTGGACGCGCACCGGTTGATCGAAGAATTCATGGTGCTGGCCAATGTTGCCGCTGCCGAAGCCTTGTTGGCCAAGAAGATGCCGCTGCTGTTCCGGGTACATGAGGAGCCGTCACCGGAAAAACTGGAAAGCCTGCGGGAGACCGCGCAGGCGGCGGGATTCAACCTTGCCAAGGGTCAGGTTTTGCAGACGGCACATCTAAACCGCTTGCTGAACGATGCGGCCAGGACGGATGAGGCCGAGTTGATTAATATCTCGACGCTCCGTTCGATGACGCAGGCCTATTATGCACCCCAGCATATTGGCCATTTCGGCCTGGCATTGCGGTCCTATGCGCATTTCACCTCGCCCATTCGACGGTATGCCGATTTAATCGTGCACCGCGCGTTGATTGCGGCCCATGGGTGGGGCGACGATGGGCTGACGCCCGAGGACATCGAGGGGCTGGAGCAGACGGGTGCGTCGATTTCGGCAACTGAACGGCGGTCAATGATGGCGGAACGCGACACGACCGACCGGTATCTGGCGTCGTTTCTGTCCGAACGGGTGGGCAATGAAATGTCAGGGCGGATCAGCGGGATCGCGCGGTTCGGGGCCTTTGTGAAATTGGATGAAACAGGGGCGGATGGACTTTTGCCGATGCGATCGCTTGGGCGCGAATATTTCCACTATGACGGGGATGCGCAAACGCTGATCGGGTCGGACACGGGGCTGACGATTGGTATCGGTCAGCGGGTCAAGGTCCGGCTGGCAGAAGTTGTGCCGGTGACCGGCGGCATCGCGCTGGAACTGCTTGAGATCGAAGATCAGCAGGTTCAGCAGGGCCGCAGGTCGCCAGCGGGGCGTTCCCCACGCCGCAAGGCGGGGAATGCGAAGCGCAAAAAAGACAAGATCAAGCGCAAAGTTTCACGGTCGCGTCGATAGGCGCGGATCCCATGGCGTATTCTGCCCGGTCGATGTAGCGGCACAGGACTTCATCCTCGGCCACCCGCATCTTGAGCAATGTCTTGCCGGGGGTGGCCCGCATTGCGCCTAACATTGCCGCAACCGAGGCGTCCGCCGCCGTGGGCCGGTCTCCAAAAAGGAAGGGCCCATGCCAGAGGCGGGTTGTGATCGCGGCCAGATCAGCTTCGATCCGGGCAATCCGTTCCTCAGGCGAGAACCGGCCCAGCCCCTGAAAATCCGCACCGCGTATGACGCTTTTGCGTAGCCTCCCGGTTATGAAGCCACGAATAGGTTTGGGAATTGCGCCAAAGTAGGTGTCGCGCACAACAGGCCACACCGTATCATTTGCCCACCTGTCGAGCACGATGTGGAAATACAGATTTTCTTCGGCCATGCGGATAAAGGCCCGCGAGGTGGCCCGTTCCATATCTGACAGGCCCTTGTCGAAATCGGCCCCTTTCTGCTCCAGATGTATTCGGATGTTGTCGCTGTCTGCGATGAGGCGCCCCCCGTCCCTGATCACCGGAAGTTTCTGCTTTGGCATCTGGCGTGGGTCTGCTGTGTCCTCGCGCTGCCAGGGCAGGCCGGACATGGTCAGAAGCGAAATTGCCTTGACGCAGAAAGGGCTTCCTGCGGTTTGACCAAATGTCGGGGCATAGGTGATGAGTGTAATCATGCTGTTCTCCATTTCTGATACGGAACTAGCAGTCCATGCTGTCAATTTCTGACAGTATAGGGTATGGTTCTTCATGACCCGCACCCATCGCCTGTTTCAGCTCATGACAACCTTGCGTCGCCTTCCCGCTCCGGTCAGGGCGCTGCAGCTGGCGGATGAAATGGGCGTTTCGCTCCGCACCATATACCGCGACATTGACGCGCTGCGCGGTCTGGGCGCGGTGATCGACGGCGAAGCGGGGTTTGGCTATACCCTGATCGAAGACGCCGCCTTGCCGCCGCTGGGGTTTGAGGACGACGAGTTGGAGGCGCTGGTTCTGGGGCTTCGTGATGTTGCGGTGATTGGCGATCCGGCGCTGGCGCGGGCGGCACAATCCGCGCTGGCGAAACTTACGGCCCGCGTACCACCCCGTCAGGCCCATCGGCTGCAACATGCGATTTTGGATGCACGGCGGTTTGTGCGGCCTGCACCGCCGCGCATCGACGTGGCAGCCCTGCGCGCGGCGACATGGGACGAGGAATCGGTGACCATTGCCTATACCGATGCCAAGGGTGCACAAACCATGCGCACGGTCGATCCGTTGGGCATTGTTTATATGCAGGAAACCAACATGCTGTTGGCCTGGTGCCATCTGCGCAAGGATTTCCGTGCGTTTCGGTTGGACCGCATGGATGAATTTCAGCGCACGGGCCTTAGTTTCCGACCGCGCCGGGTGCCGATGTTGCGCGACTATACAGCAAGAATTCGCGCGGAGACGATGGCACTGGCGGAGCATCGCCCGCCGTCGGTTTGAGGCCTGTTGTCACAGTGCAAAGCATATTACGCTGATGCCCGAGCAAAGCCACGAAGAGGGTCACAGGGATGCGACGATCATTAACGACACTTGCGGGTTGTCTGATTGCGGGTCTTGCAGCGCCGGTCTGGGCCTTTGGGCCGGACACGTCGCCAAGGCCGGTTGAGCGGTCAGAAAAGATTGAGGTCTCAGCAGCCAACGCCCGCACGGCAACCGATCGGGGGCTTGGGAAATGGATCATAGGGTTCCGGTCGCGCGCAATTTCGTTTGGCATTGAGCCGACTGTTTTCGATCAGGCACTGGCGAACGTCACTTATGAGTCCGGCGTCATCAAGCGGGACCGGAACCAGGCCGAATTTACCAAGACCATTTGGGACTATCTGGACACCGCGGTGTCAGACCTGCGGATCGGGAATGGTCGCAATGCTTTGGCCAAATGGGAGCAGACCCTGACAAGGATCGAAGCCACCTACGGTGTCGAAAAGGAAATCATCGTCGCGATCTGGGGGCTTGAAAGCGCCTATGGCACGTTTCGGGGCAATGGTAGCGTGGTTAATGCGCTGGCAACCCTGGCCTACGACGCGCGGCGGGCGGATTTTTTTGAAAACGAGTTGCTGAATGCGCTGTTGATTCTACAGGAGGGCGACACGACCCGCGCGCGGCTGCGGGGCAGTTGGGCCGGGGCCATGGGTCACACCCAGTTCATGCCATCGTCGTTTCAGGCCCATGCGGTTGATTTCGACGGGGATGGCAGGCGCAACATCTGGGACGACGATCCCCGCGATGCACTGGCGTCAACCGGCGCCTACCTGAGGCATTTTGGGTGGACCAGGGGGCAGCCATGGGGCGTTGAGGTGCGGCTGCCGGATGGTTTCGATTATCTGTTGTCGGATCGGACGGTGGTCAAGTCGCCGGGTGACTGGGCGGCCTTGGGTGTTGTCGATCAAAACGGCAAGCCGGTGGCCGATCATGGCATGGCGTCAGTCCTGTTGCCCGGCGGGGCAGAGGGGGCGGCGTTCATGATATTCGACAACTTCGCGGTTCTTGAAAAGTACAACACCGCAGACGCATATGTGGTTGGCGTTGGTCATCTGAGTGATCGGATAAGGGGCGGTCCGCCGATAAAGCATGGATGGCCGCGCAGGTTGCGGGCGCTGACCAAGGACGAGCGGATTGAACTGCAAAAGCGGCTGACAGCGGCCGGATTTGATACCGTCAAGATCGACGCCAAGATGGGGCCGCTGACGATCAATGCGGTGCGCCGATTTCAGGTGTCTCAGGGGGTCTTGGCAGATGGCTATCCCTCCCTGCAACTGCTGGACCGGTTGCGGGCATTGTAAGCTGCCCGCCGCCCCGGACTTCCTGCCGGGACGAAGAGAGCGGCAACCCTGACCGGATCAGGATGCCGCCTTGAGCATATCCTTGTCCTTGAGTTCCTTATAGGTCGCATCCAGTGCCTTGGTGGCCCGCGCTGCAAAGAGGTCGATTTCTTCTGGCGTTATCACCAACGGCGGTGAAATGATCATGCGGTCGCCCACGTGGCGCATGACCAGATTGTTGGCAAAGCAATGTTCGCGGCACATGTAGCCGACTGCGCCGCCTTCAACGGCGAATTTTGCGCGGCTTTCCTTGTGCGGTGTCAGCGGCAGGGATGCCATCATGCCCGACACATTGACGCAGCCGACAATTGGATGTTCCGCTATCTTGTCCAGCGCTGCGCGCAATCCGGGGATTGCCACGTTGCGCACATGTGAAAGGATGTCCTCCTCCTGCATGATGCGCAGGTTTTCCAAGGCCACGGCGGCACAGACCGGGTGCCCGGAATAGGTGTAGCCGTGGTTGAATTCGCAGGCATTGATGACCTGCGCGATTTCATCCGACACAATGGAGCCGCCGATGGGCGCGTACCCCGACGACAGCCCCTTGGCGATGGTCATGATGTCGGGCGTGATGCCCATTGTTTCGGAACCGAACCAATTGCCGGTCCGGCCAAATCCGCAGATGACCTCATCCGCGATCAGCAAGACGTCATACTTGGTGCATATCCGCTGAATTTCGGGCCAGTAGGTGCGGGGTGGAATCACAACCCCACCGGCCCCCTGAATCGGTTCGCCTATAAAGGCGGCCACATTTTCCGCGCCCAGTTCGATGATCTTGGCTTCCAGTTCCTGCGCACGCGCCAGGCCAAAATCCTCTGGCGTTTGGTCGCCGCCTTCGGACCACCAATCGGGTTGCCCGATGTGGTGGATGCCGGGGATCGGCATGCCGCCCTGCTCGTGAATATAGGTCATGCCGCCCAGTGAGCCGGACCCGACGGACGACCCGTGGTAGGCATTCTTGCGGCTGATGATGTGGCTTTTCTCTGGCTGGCCCTTTTCTGCCCAATAAGTACGGACCATTCGCAGATTGGTGTCGTTGGCTTCGGAACCGGAGCCGGCAAAGAAAACGTGATTCAGATTGCCGGGGGCAAGTTCGGCCAGTTTCGCGGCCAAGGCGATGGCCGGCACGTGGGTGGTTTGAAAGAAGGTGTTGTAGTAGGGCAGTTCGTTCATCTGGCGCGCCGCCACCTGACCCATCTCCGAACGGCCATAGCCGAGATTGACACACCACAGCCCCGCCATTGCATCGAGGATTTCGTTGCCGTCGCTGTCGGTTAGAAATACGCCCTTTGCCCTTGTGATGACGCGCGCGCCTTTGGCAGCCAGCTCACTTCCCGTTGTAAAAGGGTGCATATGGTGCGCAGCATCCAACGCCTGAAGCTCTGCGGTGGGCAAGTGATTTGTGATTGCGGTCATGATTCTGCGCCTTTTTTGGAGGGAAGGAAGTTCCGGAGCAGGATATGATCAAATTATGCAAAGTCAATCGAATCAGATGTGGGTGGTTGTATCCTCCAACGCGGCCTGAATCTGCCTCATACCCTGTTCAACATCTTCTGCAGTCGCGCGGGCGGCTGAATCGACGTCCCCCGTTTCCAATGCGTGCAGCAGATCCATGTGCTTGTCCGGCAGGTTGCTTGTGCCAAATCGCCCGCAGACCACACGCAGGGATGGCCCAAAGCGCAGCCATAGACGATCCACGGTGGCGGCCAGGATCGGCGCCTGCGCAGCTTCATAGAGAAGCGCATGAAAGCGGTAATTTTGGGTCAAATACCCGCCAACATCACCACGCGCAATTGCCTTGTTCAGGTCATTGTCGCAGGCGGTCAGGGCGTCAATTCGCTCGGGTGTCATGCGTCCCGCTGCACGCCGGGCAAGCTCTGGTTCAAGGCTTTTCCTCATAAAACCAAGCTCATCGACGCAATCGGGCGTGAGAACAGGGACCGAAACCCGGCGATTGCCCTGATGGGTCAATGCGGCCTCTGCTGTCAATCTGCGCAGCGCCTCGCGCACCGGCGTCATCCCGGCATCCAACTGGGCCGTGAGACCCTGGATGGTTACGGCCTGTCCCGGTGCCAGATCCCCGAAAAGAATCATCAGCCGCAATTTTTCATAGACGGCCTGATGTGCGGGCATCTTGCCAGCGTCAGCTGAGATGAACGGATTGTTGGGGGTAGGTACGTTGAGGTTCATCTGCCGTTGCCCATTTTCTGGTCCTATTTCGCCACCTTGCACCATGACGGCACGCATGAAAGCATAAATTATCTTGCCGTCAGAGGCAAAACTTGATCAAATAGGCTGAACGCCGGGAAAACCCGGTGACAATTAGGGAGTACTACATGAAATTTCGCATTCTGAGCAGTGTTGCTGTGTTGGCGTTGGTGGCTGGTGCCGCGATGGCCGAAGAAGTCCGGGTTTACAATTGGTCCGACTATATCGACGACAGCCTTTTGGAAAAGTTCGAGGCCGAAACCGGGATTGATCTGATCTATGACGTGTTTGACAGCAACGAAGTGCTGGAGACAAAACTGCTTGCCGGTGGATCCGGGTATGATGTGGTCGTGCCATCCGGCACCTTCCTGCAGCGGCAGATCACCGCGGGCGCATTCCAGAAACTGGACATGGGCAAACTGCCAAACAGTGAAAATCTGTGGGATGTGATCGAAGACCGCCTGAAGAAGTATGACCCATCCAATGAATATGCGGTCAACTACATGTGGGGCACCACAGGTCTCGGGGTGAACATCGGCAAGGTAAAGGAAGCCTTGGGGGACGATGCACCAATGGGGTCGCTTGCGCTGATCTTTGAGCCGGGGAACATGGAGAAGCTCGCGGAATGTGGTGTGCATTTCCTCGACGCGCCTGCCGAAATGATCCCGGCGGCGCTTGCCTACATCGGTGAAGACCCTGACAGTCAGGATCCCGATGTGATTGCCAAGGCCGAACCGCTCCTGGCGGCGGTCGCGCCATATGTGCAGAAGTTCCACAGTTCAGAATATATCAATTCCCTTGCGAACGGTGACATCTGTGTGGCTTTCGGGTGGTCCGGGGACATTCTTCAGGCCCGCGACCGCGCCGCAGAAGCGGAGAATGGTGTCGAGATCGAATACAATGCACCGTCCGAGGGCGCGTTGATGTGGTTTGACAACATGGCGATTCCGGTGGACGCGCCAAACCCGGACGCGGCGCATAAATTCATCAACTTCATCATGGATGCGCAGAACATGGCGACGGCGTCGAACTACGTTTACTACGCCAACGGCAATATCGCATCACAAGAGTTTCTCGAAGAGGATGTAATTGGTGATCCGGCGATCTATCCGAATGAGGACACGCTGAAAAATCTCTATACAACGTCGCCCTACGGGCCAAAGGTCCAGCGCAAAGTGACCCGGATGTGGACCAAGATCAAATCCGGTACATAACCACACACATGAAGGGGCGCGGCCATTTGGTCAGCGCCCCTTTTTCGGACCCATTGACCAATCTGCCCGATCAAAGGAACTTTTTGTGAGCCAGAATACCTTTGCCCCCTGGGAAGACCCAGACGCGAAACCGCTGATCCGGTTCCAGAATGTCAGCAAACGCTTTGGGGAATTTGTTGCAATCGACAACCTGACGCTGGACATCTACGAGCAGGAATTCTTTGCCCTGCTGGGACCGTCCGGGTGCGGCAAAACCACGATGATGCGGATGTTGGCAGGGTTCGAATCGATCTCGGACGGCCATATCGAACTCGCGGGTCAGGACATTGGCCCGGTACCCCCGAACAAGCGCGCCGTGAACATGATGTTCCAGTCCTACGCATTGTTCCCGCATCTGTCGATTTGGGAAAACATCGCCTTTGGGTTGCGCCGAGATCGCAAGAGCAAGGATGAGATCCAGTCGCGGGTTGAAGAGATGTTGAAGCTCACCCGCCTTGAAAAATTCGCCCGCCGCAAGCCGCATCAGATCTCCGGTGGTCAGCGGCAGCGTGTTGCCCTGGCGCGGTCTCTGGCCAAGGCACCAAAGTTGCTGCTTCTGGATGAACCGCTTGGCGCACTGGACAAGAAACTGCGTCAGGACACCCAATTTGAGTTGATGGACATTCAGGAAACCACCGGCACCACATTTGTCATTGTGACCCACGATCAGGAAGAGGCCATGACCGTTGCCTCCCGCGTGGCGGTCATGGACGAGGGGCGAATCATTCAGGTTTCGACACCGGCGGCAATCTATGAATATCCCAATTCCGTCTATGTTGCTGATTTCATCGGTGATGTGAACATCATCGAAGGAACCACTACCGGTACGGGCCAGGAGGCATACGCGCTCAACTGGACAGAGGGTCAGGCCCCGATAACCGCCGCATCGCAATCGCCGTTTTCCGACGGGCAGAAAGCCTACCTGGCGATCCGGCCGGAGAAAATCCGCATTTCGACGGAAAAACCCGGCGATGCGCCGAACATGATGCAAGGCAAGGTGCTCGACATTGCCTATCTGGGCAATCTCAGCACCTATCACGTCGAACTTCCCGGCGGTCAGGTCATCAAGACGCAGACCGCCAATACCCGCCGCATTGCCCGGCGTGACATCACATGGGAAGACCCCGTCTGGATTTCCTGGAGCGCGACTGCCGGCGTGATGTTGGCAGAATGACAATGCGCCCAGAACCTATTCTCTCTTTGATGGCTCCGCACTTGGGGCAATCGGTTGACATGCGCGGCGTCGCGCATCACGTCCCCGGCGCAACGCAATATCGCACAGGGGATCGCCAGACATGAGACGCACCGCCCTTATCGCTGTTCCCTATCTTTGGCTCCTCGTCCTGTTTCTGGTTCCGTTCCTGATCGTCTTCAAGATTTCGCTGTCTGACGCGGCGCTGGCTATCCCGCCCTATGCGCCAACCATGCGCGATGGTTTTTTCACCCTGATCTTGGAGCTTGATTTTGAGAATTTTGAGTTCATCGGCGCACCAACCATTGTAGCTTTCTTGATTGGGCTTGCGATTTTTTGTACGGTGTTCTTCGTCGTTCTTCGTCGACTTGAGGCAACC
>CAXBKL010000065.1:0-20725 GCA_963976125.1 uncultured Sulfitobacter sp.
TTTTTTGCCATGCCGGCGGCAGTACTGTTGGTCGCCGCTGGCATACGTTCGCCGTACCCCCGTACATCCGCGATACGTGCACCTGATTTCTGTGCGATGGCCGCAACCGAGTTGGCGCGGTTATAGCTCAGACGCATGTTGTAGGCGTCCGACGCGCGGCTGTCGGTGTGACCGGTGATGATGTAGGAAACAGCACCTGTCGACCTGAAGAATTCGGCAAGGCGCTCGCGCCCGGACTTGTGGATGCGGTAGCTGTCTGTTGCGAAGAACTGATCCGAATTCATCACACCGCAGACATTGCCCCGGCGGCAGACCGGAATACCCTGACGGTTGGTGTGTGGCGTCATGTAGCCTTCGGCGCCGTCGTCCATGACCCAATGTTCGCAGCCGTCCGGGTCAACCCAGATCGTCGGTGTGTAGACCCCTTTGTCGCGGCCCTGTTGCGAGCGTGTCTGTGCATCGGCAGCGGATGCCTGAAGTGCCAGCGCCACGACCATTGACAAGCCTGCCAGTGCGCGGATCGCCTTGGAGAGTGTGTTCACCACAGCATTTTTCCTTGTATCGTTCCCCCAGTGAGAACCGCCCCGTCCTCGGTTGGAACAGCCCTCAGATTGGGCTAGGTTAGAAAATTCCAAGCCGACTGTGAAGCATCTTTATCTAGATTTAGTGTCTAATTTTGCCGCACAAACAAGAATATAGGCGATTTCCGCCTATATGGCTGCGCGAAAATCGCCGTTCCGTTATGACTTGGCCGCCTTCAAAGGTGCCGCGCAGTCAGCGAATTGGTTTTTGCAGAAACGATTCTCACCCTGGCAATGTCACCGACACGGGCCTGCGCATCTTCTATGTGAACGGCGTGCAGATACTCCGACTTGCCGGTCATCTGGCCTGCCTCACGCCCGGCCCGTTCAACCAGCACGGAAACATCCCGGCCCACCATATCGGACTGGATTTCCTGCTGGTGTTGAGTAATCAGCGCCTGAAGCCGTTGCAGCCTGTCATTTGCGACATCGGGGTCAACCAGTGCGCGCTCCGCCGCCGGGGTGCCGGGGCGGGTGGAATATTTGAACGAATAGGCATAGCCGTATTTGACTTCGCGCACCAATTCCATCGTCGCCTCGAAATCGGCATCGGTTTCTTCGGGAAATCCGACGATAAAATCGCCAGACAACACAATGTCCGGACGCGCCGCACGGATGCGGTCGATCAGCCGCAGATAGCTTTCGGCGGTATGGCTGCGGTTCATGCGTTTGAGAATATGGTCCGACCCTGATTGCACCGGCAAATGCAGATAGGGCATCAGTTCCGGCACCTCCGCATGGGCGGCAATCAGGTCATCATCCATGTCGTTGGGGTGGCTCGTGGTATAGCGAATACGCTCCAGCCCATCCACCCGCGCCAATTTGCGGATCAAGGTGGCAAGGGTAACATCCCCTGATGTGCCGGCACCGTGGTAGGCGTTCACATTCTGACCCAGCAGGGTGATCTCGCGCACACCGCGTTCGACCAGATCACGTGCCTCATCCAGCACCCGTTCAGACGGGCGGCTGACTTCGGCCCCGCGCGTGTAAGGGACCACACAGAAGGCACAGAATTTGTCGCAGCCTTCCTGTACGGTCAGGAAAGCGGCAGGCGCGCGGCGCGCTTTGGGGCGGGATTTGAGGTGTTCAAACTTGTCCTCAAGTGGGAAATCGGTGTCCAGCGCAGGCAAACCCTTGCGAACCTTGGCTTCCATTTCGGGCAGGCGGTGATAACTTTGCGGCCCTACGACCAGATCAACGGCGGGCTGGCGGCGCATGATTTCTTCCCCCTCGGCCTGCGCCACGCAGCCGGCAACACCGATCTTGAGGTCTGGCTTGTCAATCTTCAGGCGCTTGAGGCGACCCAATTCGGAATAGACCTTTTCCGCCGCCTTTTCCCTGATGTGGCAGGTGTTGAGCAGGATCATGTCGGCATCATCTGCGGTCTGGGTTTCTACATAGCCCTGCCCGCCCAGCGCTTCGGCCATGCGTTCGCTGTCATAGACATTCATCTGGCAGCCGTAGGTCTTGATGAACAGCTTTTTGCGCGCGGTCATGGCAACATCCACATCTTTTGGGTGAGAGCGCGATCTAGCAGTCCACACGCCGTCTTGCAATGCACGGTGAATTAACCGATTCTGTACATATTGGCGAGCAGATGAGGGCGCATGCAATATTCCAGTGTGGACGATCTGATCAAGCGCGATGCCGCTGTCCTGCAGGAAGGACCGCTGGCAATCGTGTTGGTGGAAGACGATGTCGAAGTGGACACGACGCTGCGCCACCATCAACAAGCCGGGTTCAAGACGGTTCTGGCGCTGATGCCGAAAGACTTTACCCTGCCCCGCGATTTGGCCGAAACCGTCCGCCGGGTCGACCATGACATGTCCAGACCGCAGGCGCTTGAACATGGGCTGAACACGCTCATGGACCATATGGCCGGGCAATGGGTCTATTACTGCTATAATGCGGAATACTTCTTTTTCCCGTTTTGCGAGACGCGCAATGTCAATGAGATGCTGGCCTTTCACACGGAAGAACGACGCGATGCCATGCTCGCCTATGTCATTGATCTGTACACGGACGATCTTGACCACCGACCGAATGCGGTTTCACTGGACGATGCATTCATGGATCGGTCCGGGTATTATGCTCTGGCCCGCCCGGATCCTGCCAACCACGGCCATCCCAAGGAACGGCAACTGGATTTCTTTGGCGGGTTGAGGTGGCGGTTTGAAGAACACGTGCCGGCAGCCCGGCGCAAGATCGACCGCATTCCGCTTTTTATGGCCAAAAAGGGATTGCGGGTGCGCGACGATCACACATTTGATGACGAAGAATACAACACCTACGCCTGTCCCTGGCATCACAACATCACCTCGGCGATCTGTTCGTTCCGCACCGCCAAGGCCCTGAAGGCCAATCCAGGCAGCACCGACGAAATCAGAACGTTCAAATGGCACAACTCGGCACCGTTTGAATGGCATTCACGGCAATTGCTTGATCTGGGGTTGATGGAACCGGGGCAGTGGTTCTGAGGGGTGCCCTCCGCTCACTTCAGCGCCACAACAACCCTGAGCCAGACATGATAGCTGTTCATCCAGAACTATTGCGTCAAACGATAGACCGGCTTCATCAGGCACCGCCCCAATAGTCTCAAACGCGCCCGCGAATTACCCTTGGGGTGTCTTTGTCATGGACCCCTCCTACCGGCATCCGGTCAGAAACACATGGTCCCCGGCTCAATCAGCGCCTATTTTATCGGGTATTGCCCCCCTGGACCAAAGAGCCGCTGGCTGTTGCCAAAGACGCTCAGTCCTTGCGCCGCAGACGGATCACCACATCCACCGACGCGATTTCGGCACCCTCGGGCGCGTCCGGCAGGGATGAAATCACCACCTGGTCGGACGGCGCATCGGTCAACCGCCCATCGTCTTCCCAAAAGAAATGCGGATGGTCGTGGGTATTGGTGTCAAAATAGCTTTTTGATCCGTCGACCGTCACTTCCTGCAACAACCCTGCATCACAAAACGCCCGCAGCGTGTTGTAAACGGTTGCAAGCGACACGGCATCACCCTGACCCTTGGCCGCGTCAAACAGGCTTTCTGCCGTGACATGGCGGTGCTGCCCATCCCCGACCAACAGGCTGGCCAGCGTCGCACGTTGCCGCGTCGGCCTGACACCGGCCTCCTCAAGCCAGCGTGTGCCTATGTCCAGATGCGTTTGGGTCATATTCCGCTCCGTAAGGGGTTGTTGTCCTATATAGGATGACTTGCGACTGATTTTCAATTGTGAAACCAAATGCCAAATGCGGGCGATCACCCTGTCCGCCCATAAAACCCAAGCCTTTCGGCAGGCGTGAACTGCACATTCGGTGTCTCGAAATAAGAAAACACCACCACCATGCGCGGCAACGGTCCGCTGCACGGCGTAACGCGGTGGGCGGTATTGCGTCCCCGAAAAATATTCAACGTGCCCGGTTCAATCGCCGCCGTCTGCGTCGGATACTGCCCTTCGATCAGCTCGGCCACCTGCGCAAAATTGGGATCGTCGTCGCTGCGCAGGTCGCGGGCGTATTCGAACACGCCACCAACCTCCGGGGATTGAAGCAGCAAGGTGGTGGTGAACTCTGCGCGATCAAAATGCCAATTCAGAGCCTCGCCATCATGGTAAGACATCGCATTCAGGCCCGCCAAGGGATCACCCATCGGGAAAAGTGCGGGTTTTTCCATGACGGCGGCAAGAAACGTCACGAAGGCGGGCCAGTCATACAGCCGGGCAAGGTCTGTTTCTCCCAGTTGATCGGCGCATAACGTATGGTTTGCGGTTTCGACTTCGCGCAGCGCCGGATGATCGGAAGCCAGACCCTCCACATTCTTGCGAAAGTAGATGTTGTGTGACCGGGTATGATGAAACGCGGCATGATCAAACAGCGGCGCCAACGTTGCAATGCTCTTGCGGCGCGACGCGTCCCTGAGAAACCCAAACAGGTTGACCATGCCATCCGTGCGCAGGGCCGCGCGGGCATAGGACACCAGATCGGCATAGGCATCGCCGTCGGCCCGGTCCAGGGGGTAGCGTTCAAGGTCAACTATTTCTTTCAAGACAAGGCTCCACCATCGCTTTGGGTCAGGTATTACACTCCCCCAACCCCACAGGTTTTCGCGCCTGTTTGCGACATCGCGCGCTCAGCGCCCTTGCAGCACGCCCGACCCCGGTGCTAGACCCCAGAAACCCACAACACCGCGCAGGAGAGCCGAAGCATGGCCACCTATCCTACAAGCTTTGACAAGAACGACCTGCTGAAATGCGCCCAGGGCGATCTTTTTGGCCCCGGCAACGCACAGCTTCCTGCCCCGCCGATGCTGATGATGGATCGGATTACGGATGTTTCAGGCGATGGTGGTGCACATGGCAAAGGGCATATCACTGCCGAATTCGACATCACGCCAGACCTTTGGTTTTTCGACTGCCACTTCCCCGGAAACCCGATCATGCCGGGTTGCCTTGGCCTTGATGGTCTGTGGCAGTTGACCGGTTTCAACCTCGGCTGGCGCGGCTGGCAGGGGCGTGGTTATGCGCTGGGTGTGGGTGAGGTCAAGCTGACCGGCATGGTGCGGCCGGACCGCAAGATGCTGACCTACAAGATTGATTTCACCAAGGCGATCCAGACGCGGCGGCTGACCATGGGTGTTGCGGACGGCATTGTCGAAGCGGATGGCGAAGTGATCTATGAGGTCAAGGGTATGAGGGTCGCGCTGAGCGAGAGTTAGGGCCCTGACCCAGGGCGTGGCCAAAAAGGGGCCGTAATCCAGGTGCGCCAATTTGACGGATTTTCCACGCCCGGCCCCGCCCACAACCGCATTTAAATGACTGACCTAACGGGCAACGCCGGGTGCCAATCGTATTGCGCGTGCGGTAATCTATGCCATATAGACCCTTGAATACACGTAAAGGAGTGCCGCATATGCGCCGCGTCGTCGTCACAGGGTTGGGCATCGTCTCGTCCATCGGAAACAACGCCGAAGAAGTCACCGCTTCGCTCAAGGCAGGCAGATCCGGCATCGAGGCCAGCGCGGAGATGACCGAGCATGGCTTTCGCAGTCAGGTCGCGGGCACCATCAAGCTGAACGTTGCGGAACATATCGACAAACGCACCTTGCGGTTCATGGGACCGGGTGCCGCCTATGCCTATCTGGCGATGGAGCAGGCGATAGCGGACGCAGGGCTTGAGGCGGACAAGATCAGCAACCCGCGCACCGGGTTGATTGCGGGCTCCGGCGGCCCGTCTACCTCAGCGATGAAAGCCGCCCATGACGTGGTCGACAAAACCGGTGCGACCAAACGTATCGGCCCCTTTGCCGTGCCAAAGTGCATGTCCTCGACAATCAGTGCGAACCTCTCCACCGCGTTCAAGATCAAGGGTATCAATTATTCCATCACCTCTGCCTGCTCCACTTCTCTGCACTGCATCGGATCAGCCGCAGAACAGATCATGTTGGGCAAACAGGACGTGATGTTTGCGGGCGGCGGCGAAGAGCTGGACTGGACCCTGTCGTGCCTGTTCGACGCCATGGGCGCAATGAGCAGCAAATACAACGACACGCCTGAAGCGGCATCTCGTGCATTTGATGAAAACCGGGACGGATTTGTCATCACCGGCGGCGGCGGCATTGTCGTTCTCGAAGACCTCGAACATGCGCTTGCGCGGGGTGCGAATATCTATGCCGAAGTCACCGGATTTGCCGCCACATCGGATGGCCATGACATGGTTGCGCCCTCTGGCGAAGGCGGCACACGCGCCATGCAACTGGCGCTCGACACGCTGCCCGAAGGCCGGCGCGTCAGCTATATCAACGCGCACGGCACTTCGACGCCCGTGGGCGACGTGGGCGAAATCGAAGCCGTCCGCCGGGTCTTTGGCGAGGGCACGACACCGCCTGTCAGCTCGACCAAGTCCCTGACTGGCCACGGTCAGGGCGCTGCGGGCGCGATGGAGGCGATTTTTTGTCTGTTGATGCTGAAAAACGATTTCATCACCCCGTCGATCAATGTCGAAAACCTTGATCCGGCTCTGAAACCCGAAGAAATCGCCACAACACTTGTCGAAAATGCAGGTTTGGACAGTGTGATGACCAACTCCTTCGGCTTTGGCGGTACCAATGGGTCGATGATCCTGTCGAAATACAAGGGGTAAGAGCAGCATGTCTGATCTGTTGAAGGGGAAACGCGGCCTTATCATGGGGGTCGCCAATGAACGCTCAATCGCCTGGGGCATTGCACGCGCGATGGCGGGTGCGGGGGCGGAGTTGGCCTTTACCTATCAGGGAGATGCCTTTGGTTCACGGTTGAAACCGCTGGCGGACTCGGTTGGGTCCGATTTCATGGTTGACGTGGATGTCACGGATGATGCGTCGCTCGACACCGCCTTTGCACAGCTTGGAGGCCGTTGGCCAACGATAGATTTTGTGGTTCATGCGATTGCCTTTTCCGACAAATCCGAACTCACGGGACGGTTTCTGAACACCAGCCGTGCGAATTTCAAGCATTCGATGGATATTTCCGCCTACAGCTTCATCGAAGTTGCCCGCCGAGCGCATCCTCTGATGGTGGACAACGGTGGCACGTTGATGACCCTGACCTATCAAGGATCAAACCGTGTGGTACCCAACTACAATGTGATGGGCGTGGCCAAGGCGGCGCTGGAATCAGCCACCCGTTATCTGGCCAACGATCTTGGCCCCGAAGGGATCCGCGTGAACGCAATCAGCCCAGGCCCGATGAAGACCCTGGCCGGTGCAGCCATCGGCGGCGCGCGCAAGACCTACAAACACACCGACATGAACGCGCCGTTGCGGGCCAATGCAACGCTTGAGGCCGTCGGTGGTACCGCCGTCTATCTGGCCTCGGACGCCGGGGCCTGCACCACGGGCGAAATCATCCGCGTTGACGGCGGGTATCATGTGCTGGGCATGCCGCAGGCCGAAAACCTGTAAGGGCGCGCCGCCGCATTTACGTCCAGCGCGCGGCTGCGCTCAGATCGGCAGCCAATCGCCATGGTGTTTGCCGTCCTCGTCCACGCGAGCAAACCCATGCGCGCCGAAAAAGTCCCGTTGCGCCTGAATGAGGTTTGTGGCCCCCCGCGCACGCCGCATGGTGTCGTACCACGCAAGCGACGCCGACAAAGCGGGCAATGCGACCCCCAGACAGGCCCCCGCCGCGACGACTTTGCGCAGGCCCGGTATCGACCTCGCAAGTTGCCCACGGATGGCCGGAGACAGGATCAGATGCCCGCCCGGCAGCTCGGTTCGGAATGCCGCCGCCAGATCGTCCAGCAAAGCAGACCTGATGATGCACCCCGCGCGCCAGATTTCGGAAATGCGGGCCAGGTCCAATTCCCAGTCATATTCGTCTGACGCCGCCGCCAGCACCCTGAACCCCTGGGCATGTGCAAGGATTCGTCCCGCCATCATCGCCTGTTCCAGATCATCATCCGTGGGCAGGACCGCCGTCATCTCCCCCCCCGCCAACAGCGGTTCAGCCAGTGTCCGCACCTGCTTTTCGGACGACCAGCCCCGCGCGCCGACCGCCGCTTCGATTGTGTTGGCGGACTGGCCCATCCTGAGCGCCTCGATCAACGTCCAGCGCCCTGTGCCTTTTTGCCCCGCTTGATCCAGAATGACATCTACCATCGGTTTCCCGGTCTTGCGGTCGACCGACCGCAGGGCTGCGGCACTGATGTCTATCAGATAGGAACTCAACGGACCTTCTCTCCAGCTTTCCAGCAGTCCGCCGATCTGCGCGGCACCCTGTCCGCACGCATCACGCAGAAACCCGTAAATCTCTGCAATCATTTGCATATCTGCGTATTCAATGCCGTTGTGCACGGTCTTGACGAAATGCCCGGCACCGTCGGGGCCCAGATGCGCGACACAGGGCGCGCCTTTGTACCGGGCTGCGATGGCCTCTGCCATCGGGCGCAGTTGATGCCAGGAGTGGGTGCTGCCGCCCACCATCATCGACGGGCCTGTCCGCGCGCCTTCCTCGCCGCCGGACACGCCCATACCGACAAAGTGTACCCCGGTTCCGTCAAACGCCCGGACCCGCCTGCGCGTTGCATGAAAATCCGCATTTCCGCCATCAATCAAGGTGTCCCCGGCGTCGAGATGAGGCGTGATCGCCGCGATCATCGCATCCATCGGCGCCCCGGACGGGATCATGAACAGGATACTGCGCGGACGCGCGATTGACCGGACAAAATCCTGCAAATCCCCCCGCCCTAAAAGACGGTCGGCCAACGGTCCCGCTTCCTTGATGAAATCCCCGATCCAGGGTGTTTCGCGGTTGGAGACAGCAACCGTAAACCCCTTTTCAGCAAGGTTCAGCGCCAGCGCCGATCCCATTGTCCCCAGCCCGTAAACACCTATATCCGCACCTTTTTTGGCTGACGTCATCATGGACATGCTCCTCTTTTCCCCAAGGTGGTCTGACCGCTCTGACAGTACAAGTGGAGAAATGGCCTTTCTTCCCGACGCCTGATGCAGTATAGTGCCGTAAAGCAATACGTTGTTAATAATAAATAAATTACGAGCAGACTGTCATGAAACACATCTTTCAACGGGCATGGTCCGACATGCTGATGCCGATTTTGCAACGCCCCAAACGGGTGCAGGTTGCCGCATTGTGTTACAAGGAAACGCCAACGGGCAAACGCGTTTTGCTGATTACCAGCCGCGATACCGGGCGCTGGATCGTCCCCAAGGGATGGCCCATCGACGGGCTGAACGGGTCCGAGGCCGCATTGCAGGAAGCCTGGGAAGAGGCCGGCGTCAGCAAGGCGGACATCGAAAGCGATCCGGTTGGGCAGTTTGAATATGACAAGGGTCTGGGCGAAGGCATGACAGTGCCGGTCAAGACGCAGGTATATCTGACTCAGGTACGCGACCTGAGCGAGGAATACCCGGAAGTCGATGAACGGCGGCGCGCCTGGTTCAAGCCGTCCGAGGCCGCCGAGAAGGTTGATGAGCCGGAACTCAAGGCAATCTTGCAGGCAATTTAGAAAAATCACCGGTTCGAATACCTCACCCGGCAATCAAATGACGGTGCAGGAGTACGGAATACTTGCACCACGACCGGGCTTGTGACACCCCTCGCGCAAATCAAGTGATCCGAGGGAAATCACGGATATGGCCAAAAAACCACAGGGCGCCCAGTGGAAAACACTGGACACCGACCTTAACCGCATTTCTCAGGTCGAATTGGCCACCACCTATGTCTCGCGCCCTCTGGTTGCGCCGGGCATCGCGCTAGCCTTCATCGTCATGGCAGGGGTCGCCGCGGCGGTGTTCTTTGGCGGCAGCACCGACAGCTTTGTGGTCATCGCGGCGGCAGTATTTGGCGCCTATATGGCCGTGAACATCGGGGCCAATGACGTCGCCAACAACATGGGACCGGCAGTGGGTGCCAATGCCCTGACCATGGGCGGGGCCATTGTCATTGCGGCCATCTTCGAAAGCGCGGGCGCGCTGCTGGCAGGTGGCGACGTGGTATCGACGATTTCCAAAGGCATCATTGACCCAGCCGCCATCGCGGATGCACAGGTTTTTGTCTGGGCGATGATGGCGGCGCTGATTTCATCCGCGCTCTGGGTCAATCTGGCGACATGGGTCGGCGCGCCGGTCTCTACCACCCATTCGGTTGTTGGCGGGGTCATGGGCGCGGGCATTGCCGCTGCGGGCCTGACGGCCGTCAACTGGAGTTCCATGAGCCTGATCGCGGCCAGTTGGGTGATCTCTCCCGTGCTGGGCGGGGCCATTGCCGCCATGTTCCTTGCCTTCATCAAGGCACGCATCCTTTACCGCGAGGACAAGATTGCAGCCGCGCGCACCTGGGTGCCCGTGTTGGTCGCGGTGATGGCAGGGGTTTTCGCGAGCTATCTCGCGCTCAAGGGATTGAAACGGATCGTCAAGATCGACCTGCCCACCGCCTTGCTTATCGGGGCGATGATCGGCGCGCTCACCTATGCCATTTCGGCACCGTTGGTGCGGCGCAAGTCCAAAGGGATGGAGAACCGCAACAAGTCGGTGAAGGTTCTGTTCGGCCTGCCGCTGGTGCTGTCTGCCGCGCTGCTCAGCTTTGCACATGGGGCGAATGATGTGGCCAATGCCGTCGGGCCTTTGGCCGCCATTGTGCACGCGACGGAATATGGCGGTTTCGAGGCCAAGGTGTCGATCCCGACCTGGGTCATGGTCATCGGGGCCTTTGGCATTTCCTTCGGTCTGTTTCTGTTTGGTCCCAAGTTGATCCGCATGGTCGGCAGCCAGATAACCAAGCTGAACCCGATGCGCGCCTATTGCGTGGCCCTGTCGGCAGCGATCACCGTGATTGTCGCATCATGGCTGGGCCTGCCGGTCAGCTCCACCCACATCGCCGTTGGCGGGGTTTTCGGGGTCGGGTTCTACCGCGAATGGCACATGGAACGGCGCCTGCGCAGGCCCGATGTTCAGGCGGGCAGGGTCAAACGCATCGCCCCCGAGGAACGCCGCCGCCGCAAGCTGGTGAGGCGTTCGCATTTCATGACCATCGTGGCGGCATGGGTCATCACAGTGCCCGCCGCCGCAACCATGTCAGCGATTGTTTTCCTGATTCTGAACGCCGCCGTGAACTGAGTTACGGCAACTCATCCCAAAGCGCCTGAACCGGCAGGTTCGGCAATCCTTCGCCCGCCATTTCCGCCGCGGCGATGACTTCGGCGATCATGGCGCAAATTGGCGTGGCTATCCCCGCCTCCCGACCCAGGCGCACCACCTCCCCCTGCAATGCGTCGATCTCGGTCTTGCGCCCGCCCATCAGGTCCAGCGCCATGGAGGTGCGCGCCTGTGCGTCAATGGTCAGCATGGAGGCCGCGATCCGGCGGAAGATCGGGGTTGGAAGTTTCAGGATCATCGGGATCATCCCGACCGATACCGGCGTGGTCGAAGCCGGTCGGATGCCATGTGCGCGCAGAACCCCAAGGGCTTCTGTCCACTGATCGGCCATCAAGCTGCGCCAGCCCCGGTCCCTGAGTTGTTGTTGCAGGGTCAGGCCACTCAGCGCGTTCAGGGCATTGTTGAGATTGATGAGGAATTTTCCCCATTGAACGCTTTCGATGTCCCGGCTTTCAGTTGTGGTCAGGTGAGGAACGGTCAGCAACCCACCAAGCTCGCCCGGCCCCGCCATGATCACGATGTCTCCACTTGTGGCGCGGTGAAATCCCCCCTGCCCCATCGGAACAACGTTGAAAGGGATCATGCCCGCGCGCACGTCATAGGCCGAGAGCACCTCCAGCAACGCATCCGCATTGCCCAAACCGTTTTGCAGGCTGATGACAGGGCATTTCACAGGTGCGTATTTGTCGATCAGACGCGCCATTTCCGCGGTGTCCCCGGATTTGACCGTGACCAGCACGACATCCGCCTTTGACAGGCATCTGGGGTCTTCGGTCACTGACAGTTCTTCAGCGGCGATCTGTACGGCAAGACCGCCAAAGTCGGTCAGGCTGAGCCCGTGACCATGTATTTCGGCGTGAATACGGGGCCGCACCAGCAAGGTTACCTGCCGCCCCCCCGACGCCAGCAGCCCGCCCACAAAACAGCCAATGGCCCCGGCCCCGGCAACGACTATATGTGGCCCGTTCTCCATGCCCATCCCCGCAGGTTATCTTCCCAGACAATGCCGCATGATCGCCTTTTGCGCATGCAGGCGGTTTTCGGCCTCGTCAAAGATCACCGAATGTTTGCCGTCCATGACGCTGCTGGTGGCCTCATCCTCGCGGTGGGCGGGCAGGCAATGCATGAACAAGGCATCGCTGTTGGCCTGCGCCATCAGCGCTTCATTGACCTGATAGCCGCGCAATTGATTGTGCCTCCGCTCGCGCGCCGATTGCGGATCATGCATCGACACCCAGGTATCGGTCACAACCAGATCGGCCCCCTTAACCGCCTTGTTCGGATCACGTTCAATGGCATAAAGGCCATCAAGGGCGGGTTCAGGATCAAGCGGCGGCGGGCCGGTAAAGGTCAGATCGAAATCAAACTGTTTGGCGGCGTGTGCAAAGCTGGCGAAAACATTGTTACCGTCGCCGGACCACACCACTTTCTTGCCCTTGATGGGGCCGTTGTGTTCCTCGAATGTCAAGACATCCGCCATGATCTGACAGGGGTGGCTGCGATTGGTCAGGCCATTGATGACCGGCACGCTGGCATATTCAGCCATATCCAGCAGGGTTTGCTCTTCAAAGGTGCGGATCATGATCAGATCGACATAGCGGCTCAGCACCCGCGCGGTGTCGGCAATGGTTTCACCGTGGCCCAGTTGCATGTCGGCGCCCGATAGCACCATCGTCTGTCCCCCCATCTGACGCACACCAACATCAAAGGAAACCCGCGTGCGGGTCGAGGGTTTTTCAAAGATCAACGCGACCATGTGGTCCTTGAGCGGTTGTTCGTCGTCCAGCGCGCCTTTTGGACGGCCCTGGCGCGCTGTTTTCATTGCCTGGGCATTGTCAATGATGGCGCGCAGGTCGGATGCCGGCGTTGTGTGAATATCAAGAAAATGTGTCATGGGAGTCTCTTGGTTGAGAGATCCGGGGGGGTTCCCCCCCCAGATCACCGGAAAAATTTTTGGCGCCGAAATGAAATCAGGCGCTCAGCGAAGATGCGGCGGCATCCAGTCGGGTGACGGCCTCGGCAATTTCCTCGTCCGTGATGGTCAATGGTGGCAATAGCCGGATCACATTATCAGCCGCCGGCACGGTTATCACCTCTTTGGCGTATCCGGCATTCACCATGTCGATGTTAGGCGCCTTGCATTTGATCCCAAGCATCAGCCCCGCCCCGCGCACGTTCTCGAAAACATCCGGGTGACTGGCGACCAGCCCTTCCAGTTTCTGACGCAAAAAGCCCGCCTTGCGGTTCACTTCGGCCAGAAAGGCAGGGTCACTCACAATGTCCATCACCGCACTTCCTACGGCACACCCCAGCGGGTTGCCGCCATAAGTGGAGCCGTGCGTCCCCGCCGTCATGCCCGACGCGGCATCTTCGGTGGCCAGAACCGCACCCAGGGGAAAGCCGCCGCCGATCCCTTTGGCAACCATCATGATGTCCGGGGTGATGCCCGACCATTCATGGGCAAACAGCTTGCCGGTGCGGCCGACGCCGCATTGCACCTCATCCAGGATCAGCAAAATGCCGTGTTCATCACACAGGTCCCGCATCCCCTTGAGGCAGACATCCGGCAAAGGACGAATGCCGCCCTCGCCCTGCACGGGTTCCACAAGGATAGCGGCGGTCCGGTCGGTGACCGCCGCCGTCAACGCCTCGTGATCGCCAAACGGCAGATGCACAAAACCGGGCAGCAAAGGGCCAAAACCCTTGGTCATCTTCTCGGACCCGGCTGCCGCAATACCGGCCGAGGACCGGCCATGAAACGAACCGTCAAAGGTGATGATTTCGACGCGCTCCGGCTGATCCTTGTCATGGAAGTATTTGCGGGCCATTTTCACGGCCAGTTCACAGCTTTCCGTGCCGGAATTGGTGAAGAACACCGTGTCAGCAAAGGTCTCGGCTACCAGTTTGTCAGCCAGGGCCTGCTGTTGCGGGATCTGGTAGAGATTGGAGGTATGCCACAGCTTGCCAGCCTGTTCAGTCAACGCCGCGACCAGCGCAGGGTGCGCATGGCCCAGGGCATTCACCGCAATTCCGGCCCCAAGGTCGAGAAAACGTCGCCCGTCCGCCTCGGTCAACCAGGTGCCAGCACCGCTGACAAAACTCATGGGCGCGCGGGAATAGGTCGGCAAAACGGAAGCGATCATCTGGATCATCCTTATCTTGGGCCGCGAAAAGCCCAAATGGGCATGCGCGGTCAGGTTGGTCAAGTGTATTTGAGGGATGGTGCAGCGCACCGGATCAGACCTGCGGTGCGCAGGTCACGCAAGGGCTCAGCCGTTGCGTCGTCGGGACAGTTTTTGTGCCAAGGCGATCATTGCGCCTTAGTACGCGGGAATGCGGCCGATGCAAGTGCCTTTTTCCTTCATTGCGCGCCCGGTCAACCAGAGGCATAGCTATGCGATGTATCAGGCCAAAACCCAAAACAACGCACAGGCCGCCAGCCTCATCTTGATGGCGACCGCCTTTATCGCGGCCACAACCCTGATGGCTAAAGCTCTCGGCAGTGATGCCTTCGGGCCGCCGATGCACCCGCTACAAATCAGCCAGGGCCGTTTTCTGTTTGCCTTTCTTGCCATCGCAGGTGCTGCGGCAGTGGCTCGGCCGGCCCTGACGGCACCGCACTGGAGTATGCATCTGGCGCGCACCATCTGTGGCTGGGGTGGCATCACCTTGATGTTTGCCGCTGTTGCCTACATCCCGTTGGCAGACGCCACCGCCATATCGTTTCTAAACCCGGTCTTTGCCATGATCCTGGCCATTCCGCTGCTGGGCGAACGGGTTGGCCGGATCCGTTGGTCGGCGGCGGCAGTGGCGCTGCTGGGCGCGATGATCCTGCTGCGCCCCACCCCGCACAGCTTTCAGCCTGCGGCGCTGCTCGCGTTTGGAGCGGCGATAATTATGGGGATGGAGCTTATCTTCATCAAAAAACTCTCAAGGAGGGAAAACCCGTTTCAGATATTGATCTTCAACAATGCTCTGGGCCTCCTCATCGCAAGCCTTGCGGCGATAGCCGTCTGGCAACCGCCCACCGCAGCGCAATGGGGGCTCCTGGCGGCCATCGGGCTTTGTATGGCCACCGCTCAGGCGTTCTTTGTGAATGGCATGGCGCGGGCGGATGCAAGCTTTGTGGCACCGTTCAGCTATAGCACGTTGATCTTTGCGGCGCTCTTTGACGCGCTGATTTTCGATGTCGTCCCTGATGTCATAACGTGGCTCGGCGCAGGCATCATTGTTGCCGGGGCCATCTGGCTGGCGCTGCGCGAGGCGTGGATAAAATCGACATCTCCCCGATGAGCCCCGCCCATTCACCGATCATCCCTTGCACGTGCGTCCAGAGGCATTAGTATAGGGGACTGAATTTGCCAAAGCGGTCCAAAACCAAGGGACCGCTTTTTAACTAGGGAAAGCGCATGTCCTGGACCGATGACCGCGTGGAAACGCTCAAGAAAATGTGGGGCGAAGGCCAGTCCGCAAGCCAGATCGCCAAGGAACTGGGTGGCGTCACGCGCAATGCCGTGATTGGCAAGGTGCATCGTCTGGGCCTGTCCAACCGCGCCACCAGCAGCGCGGCCGCCAAGGCCGAACCAAAAGCCAAGGCCGCGCCAAAGCCGGACACCAGGCCCAGGGCAGCCCCAAAGACCGCGCCTGTCGAAATGAAGACGGAAGCGGCGGCACCGCCCAAATCGAACCTGCCTGCGCGCAAGCAGATTATTCCCGCAGGCCAGCCCTTGCCGCCACAGCCCTCGGCCAACGAAATTTCGCCCGAAGCACTGGCCAAGGTGAACGAAGTTGAAAAGAAGGCTAAGAAGATCGGCCTGATGGAGCTGACTGAGCGGACCTGCAAATGGCCTGTTGGCGATCCCGCGACCGAGGATTTCTGGTTCTGTGGCCTGCCGGTGCAACAGGGCAAACCCTACTGCGAAGCGCATGTCGGCGTGGCCTTTCAGCCGATGTCATCCCGGCGCGACCGTCGCCGCTAAGGCGCGGATGCCCGGATTTCGGCGCGGATTGCAACATTTCCGACAATAGAGTGAATTGCGCATCATGTTGCGTCATGATTGGTAACGGACATTAACCTGCCCAGAGGACCAGCCATGCCTGACATGATCCGCGCCGCCGATGCCCTTGCCCGCCGCCTCTTTGACGCCGGGTGCCGCGTTGCTTTTGGCATGCCCGGTGGCGAGGTGTTGACGATGATCGACGCGCTTGAAACGGCAGGCATCCGCTTTGTTCTGGCCAAGCACGAAAATGCCGCCGGATTTCTGGCCGAAGGGTATCACCACCGCGACCACGCGCCCGCCATCCTGATCGGCACACTTGGCCCCGGCACGTTGAACGGCGTGAACGTCGTTGCAAACGCTCTTCAGGATCAGGTGCCGTTGATCGTTCTTTCCGGCTGCGTCGATGATTTTGAAGCGCAACGCTATACCCATCAGGTGGTCGATCAACGCGACGTTTTCCGCCCGATCGTCAAGGCCAGCTTCACCCTCAGCGCGCAGGCCGCCCACACCATCGCGGACAAGGCCGTGGCCATCGCGATGGAAGGGCTGCATGGGCCTGTGCACATCGACATCCCCGTTGATGTGGCCGACCGGCCCGTTCCCGCCGCAGCACCGGCGACACGCCGCCCCGCTGCCGCCTCTGCCCCGGCAGGCCAGGATCTTGCCACCGCGCGCCAGTGGCTGGCCACGGCCAAACGTCCGGTGATGATCGTGGGGGCGGACGCGATGAACCAGCATGCGCAGGACGCAATTGTCGCTTTTGCCGAAGCCCATAACGTGCCGGTCATCACAACCTACAAGGCCAAGGGCATGATCGCGGAAGATCATCCGCTGTCTCTTGGCGGGGCCGGAATTTCCGCATTGGCCGATACGGCTTATGTCCCCTTTGTACAATCTGCGGATCTGATTATCTGTGCCGGGTACGACCCTGTCGAAATGCGCCCGGGCTGGCGCGACATATGGCAACCCGACACCCATAACGTCATTGAAATCGCCTCCGCTCCAAACAGGCACTACATGCATCAGGCGACGATGAATTTCATCACCGACCTTGCCGCTTCGCTGGACGCAATCGGCTCTGGCGTGCCCGGCCAGCCGACATGGGAAAACAATGAGGTGCGCCACCTGAAGGCGGATTTGGCAACGGCGTTTCCGCGCAACGAAGATTGGGGACCGGCGGCGGTCATCGACACGTGCCGCGCGGTTCTGCCACGCGACACGCTGGCCAGCGCGGACAGCGGCGCGCATCGCATTCTGCTCTGCCACATCTGGGAAAGCTTTGCGCCGCGTGAATTGATGCAATCCTCGGCCCTGTGCACCATGGGGTGCGCGGTGCCGATGGCCATCGGGGCCAAGCTGGGCGCGCCTGAACGGCCCGTTGTTTCCTTCTCCGGGGATGCGGGTTTTCTGATGGCTGCGGGCGAATTGGCGACCGCCGCAGAACTGGAGGTTGCGCCGATCTTTGTGGTATTTGTAGACGCCTCCCTTGCCCTGATTGAGAAAAAGCAGCGTGAGCGGCAGCTGCCCAACCGTGGCGTCGATTTTGCCCACCATGACTTTGCCGCCATGGGCAGGGCGTTTGGTGGCAACGGCGTCACCGTTCATGACCGCGCGGCGCTTGAATCTGCGCTTGGGGATGCGGTGCATGCCGACACGTTCACCGTTATTGCCGCCGTGATCGAAAGAGGCGCATACGATGGTCGCATCTAAGGGCGCGCTTGACGGGCTGTTTGTACTGGACCTGAGCCGGATTCTGGCGGGACCGACCTGCACCCAGCTTCTGGGGGATTTGGGCGCAACCGTGATAAAGGTTGAAAACCCCAGGTCCGGTGGCGACGACACCCGCGGGTGGGGGCCGAACTATGCGCTGGATCGCAACGGTAATCCCACCGACCTTTCGGCATATTTCATGGCCGCAAACCGTAACAAACGTTCGATCAGCGTCGATATTGCTGATCCCGAAGGCCAGCGCATCATCCGTCATCTGGCGGCCCGCGCAGATATTGTGATCGAAAACTTCAAACCTGACGGCCTTGTCAAATACGGGTTGGACCATGCGACGCTATGCGCTGCGCACCCGGCGCTGGTCTATTGCTCCATTTCCGGCTACGGCCAGACCGGTCCGAACCGTGCACAACCCGGATACGACCTGATGGCGCAGGGGTTTGGCGGGATCATGTCGATCACCGGAGAGCCGCAAGGCGCGCCGATGAAGGTGGGCGTTGGCATCGCCGATGTGATGTGCGGCATGTATGCGACCATCGGCATCCTCGCCGCCCTGCGTCACCGCGATCAAACCGGCGAAGGACAACATATTGATCTCGCTCTTGTAGATGCGTCGATGGCGTGGCTGGTCAATGAGGGCACCAATTACCTGACGTCCGGCCAAGTGCCGGAGCGGCGCGGGAATGCGCACCCCAACATCGTGCCCTATGATGCGTTTGAATGTGCGGATGGGCCTTTCCTGCTGGCCGTAGGCAACGACAGCCAGTTTGCGCGCTTTTGCGATGTGATCGGCCTGCCGGAACTTGCCACGGATGCGCGGTTTGACACCAACCTGCACCGGATCGAAAACCGCAACGCCCTGATGTCCAGGATCGTACCTGCACTGAAAACCATTGATAAGGTCGACCTGCTGATGCGTCTGGAGGCGGCCAAGGTGCCCTGCGGGCCCATCAACACCATTGATGAGGCGTTGAACTCCAGTCAGGCCCGCGCACGCCATGCCGTTGTTGAGATGGCACGCAATGATGTGGCTGACGGCATGTTGCGCCTGCTGGGCAATCCGCTGAATTTTTCTGCCACGCCGGTCCGCTATGACCGCGCGCCGCCCCGATTTGGTCAGGACACCGATGAAGTGCTTGAAACATGGGGACCAGAGCGCAGGCAAAAACCCACGTAACCTTGGGCAATTTCAGTGATTTGGGCGGGATGCCGCCTGCTTTCACCGGCGAACCCGACCCGTTTGAAACAGCCGCTCACGAAACAGGCGCTCCGCTTCACGTTGGCGTGTGAGCGGGGCACCGGGCATTTTTTGGATCGCAGAATCCAGATAAATAGGGCCCATACCTGTCCGACCGCGAAAGGCTTGGCCCATGAAAACCGACATCTGCAATGCCCCCGTGACCCTCGAAGGGGATGGCGCACTTGCCGACTGGAATGCGATGATCCGGGCGTTTCTCGCCCATGGCAGTGCCACGCCGCACCATCTGGGCACGGCGCTGGGAGCAGAACCGCAGTTTGCGATGGGCCACGCGGCAAGGGGCCTGTTTTCGCTGATGATGGGGCGGGCCGAGATGTGGCAGGTCGCTGAAGACGCGCGTACCGCCGCCCACGCCGCGCGCCGCCACACCCCGATCAGCCCGCGCGAGGACGGTTGGATCATTGCCCTTGACGCCTGGCTCGCCGACAGCCCCTCCGGGGCCATCGCCGCGCTTGAAAAAATTCTCGATGCCCTGCCCTTTGATACGTTGAGCGCCAAGGCATCTCATGCAATCCGCTTTATTCTCGGCGATGCCAGAGGGATGCGCGAGAGCATCGAACGCGTCATGCCCGCGCACAGCCCCGATCATCCCCTGCGCGGCTATGTGATGGGGTGCCATGCCTTCGCGCTTGAGGAGACCGGCGCGTATGCGGCCGCGGAAATGGCGGGCCGGGCCGGGCTGACCTATGCGCCCAATGATGCCTGGGGGCTTCATGCGGTGGCTCACGTCCATGACATGCGCGCGGAACCGGACGCGGGGATTACCCTGATCGACACCCACAAAAGCGCCTGGGACGGGTCCAACAACTTTCGCTATCACGTCTGGTGGCACAAGGCGTTGTTGCACCTGGATCGTGGCGAAATCGACGTGGTGTTTGATCTCTATGACCGCCAGATCCGCGCCGACAAGACGGACGATTACCGCGACATCTCCAATGCCACATCATTGCTGATGCGGCTTGAACTTGAGGGGTGCGATGTGGGGGATCGTTGGGACGAACTGGGTGCATTGGCCGAAAACCGCATTGACGATGGATGTGTGGTGTTTGCGGACCTGCACTATCAGTTGGCGCTTGCAGGGGCCGAAAAGGGCGAGGCGGCCAAAGCGATGGCCGCGCGGTTTGCCCGTGATGCCCGCCAGACCGGCGACATGGCCGACCGCGTCGCCGATCCCGGCATCGCGGCCCTTGCGGGGCTGAATGCCTTTGCCGAAGGGCGCTATGGTGATGCCTTTATGCAACTGTCGGATGCCCGCTTGAAGATGCAGACAATCGGCGGGAGTCATGCGCAACGCGACGTGTTTGAACGGATGACCATTGACGCAGGCCTGCGCGCAGGTCATTTCGACGCAGCAGAAGCGATCCTGCTGGACCGGCTGGCATTGCGGGCCGGACACGAGGACCGCTTTGCCGCTACCCGGTTTGATCAGCTGTCGCGCGCCAGGCGCATTCCTGCGCAGTAAAACAAACCGCTTATCTTTGGATCGCTGCCACACATGACCCTTGCCGTTGCCTC
>CAXBKL010000066.1:0-20626 GCA_963976125.1 uncultured Sulfitobacter sp.
CACCATCCTTGCGCACCGACAGATGCACATGCGGAAACTGTGCGCGCCCCGATTGTCCGACAAGGCCCAGCATCTCGCCCTGTGTGACGCGTTGGCCGTTGGAGACTGTGACGCTGCCCTGGCGCATGTGGCAATATTGGGTTTCCCATCCGTCGTCATGGCGCACCAAAACGCCGTTGCCGCACTCACGGCCTTCGATCAGCGCCTCGGTTTCAGGGGAAAAACCGGTGTCGGGCATGCCATCGCGCACCCCCGCAACCACCCCGGACGCGGACGCAATCACGCGCACGCCGGCCCGCATACGTGCAAGGGTCGGGACCGCAAAATCAGTGCCCTTGTGGCCGTCATAGCTGAGCCCGGCACAAGAGTAGTCCGTAACGCCGGGGCCGGGATCGCGGTCCATGTATTGCTGGATGTAACACCCTTCTCCGGACAGGTCACAGTCAATGGGCGGCTGCAAAAGAAAACCCTCCGCCAGCACCGGGCTGGCGAAGGGTAAGATCAGGGCCAGAACAGCCCGCAGGATCATTCGGCCGTCAAAAGCGGTGGCTTGTCGCCGGGGATACGCCGTGTCTCAAGATCGAGAACCTGCAGTTCCAGTTCGCCTTTCTTGACGCCAACCTTGACCACACCACCCTTGGCCAGCTTGCCAAAGAGCAACTCCTCGGCCAGCGGTTTCTTGATGTGTTCCTGAATGACACGTCCCAGAGGTCGCGCCCCCATTTTGTCGTCATAGCCCTTGTCAGCCAGCCATTCGGCTGCCTTCTTTGACAATTCGAACGTCACGTTGCGGTCCATCAATTGCGCCTCGAGTTGCAGGACAAATTTCTCGACGACCTGCAAAATGACCTCCTTGGGCAAGGCAGAGAAGCTGATAACTGCATCCAGACGGTTGCGGAACTCCGGGGTAAAGGTCCGCTCAATGGCGGCAGTATCCTCGCCCGTGCGGCGGTCCCGGCCAAAGCCGATCGCCTCTTTTGCCTGTTCTGCGGCCCCTGCGTTCGAGGTCATGATGAGCACGACATTGCGGAAATCGACCGTGCGTCCGTTGTGGTCGGTCAGCTTGCCGTGGTCCATCACCTGCAACAGGATATTGTAGACATCCGGGTGCGCCTTTTCCATCTCGTCCAGCAACAGCACACAATGCGGATGCTGATCCACACCGTCCGTGAGCATGCCACCCTGATCAAAACCGACATAGCCCGGAGGCGCACCGATCAACCGTGATACCGCGTGCTTTTCCATGTATTCGGACATGTCAAAGCGCAGCAATTCAACGCCCAGCGTATCGGCAAGCTGTTTGGCAACCTCGGTTTTGCCCACGCCCGTTGGCCCCGCAAAGAGGTAGTTGCCAATTGGCTTTTCAGGCTCGCGCAGGCCCGCACGGGCCAGCTTGATCGCCGAGGCCAGCGCCTCGATTGCTTTGTCCTGACCAAAAACCACCCGCTTCAGCGACGCCTCAAGATCCTTGAGCACCACCACATCGTCCTTGCTGACATTCTTGGGGGGGATGCGCGCGATCTTGGCCACAACGGCTTCGACCTCCTTGGTGCCAATGGTCTTGCGGCGTTTGGAGGCCGTGACCAGATGTTGTGCCGCACCCGCTTCATCAATCACGTCGATGGCGGAATCCGGCAGCTTGCGATCATTGATATAGCGATGGGCCAGTTCGACCGATGTTTTGATCGCATCGGCCGTGTATTTGACGCCGTGGTGATCCTCGAAATAGGGCTTCAACCCCTTGAGGATTTTCTGTGCGTCGTCCACGGATGGCTCATTGATGTCGATTTTCTGGAACCTGCGGCTCAATGCGCGGTCTTTCTCGAAATGCTGACGGAATTCCTTGAAGGTGGTTGACCCCATCGTACGCAGCTTGCCGCCCGCCAGTGCAGGTTTCAGCAGGTTCGAGGCATCCATCGCCCCGCCCGACGTGGCCCCTGCACCGATTACGGTGTGGATTTCGTCGATGAAAAGAACTGCATCTTCGTGGTCTTCCAACTCTGACACAACCGCCTTCAGCCGTTCCTCGAAATCGCCACGGTACCGCGTTCCGGCCAGCAATGCGCCCATGTCGAGCGAATAGATCGTGGTATTTTCCAGCACCTCCGGCGTCTCGCCCGCGACGATCTTGCGGGCCAGCCCTTCGGCAATCGCGGTCTTGCCAACACCCGCTTCTCCAACCAGCAGCGGGTTGTTCTTGCGGCGGCGGCACAACACCTGAATACAGCGTTCAACCTCATGGTCGCGCCCGATCAGTGGGTCAATGTCGCCGGCCCGTGACTTGGCGTTCAGATCGACACAGTATTTCTCAAGCGCGGTCTCTTTCTTTTCGCCGTCGGTGACGCCCTGCGGTTCCTCCTCATGCTCCGGGGCACCCGCAACCGGGCGGCTTTCGCCGTAAGCGGGGTCTTTGGCAACCCCGTGGGCAATGTAGTTTACCGCGTCATAGCGGGTCATGTCCTGTTCCTGGAGGAAATAGGCGGCGTTGCTTTCACGCTCCGCAAAGATGGCGACCAATACGTTCGCTCCGGTCACTTCGGTCCGGCCAGAAGATTGCACATGGATCGCCGCGCGCTGGATCACCCGCTGAAACGCGGCCGTTGGCACCGCTTCGGACCCGTCCAGGTCCGTGACCAGATTGCTCAGGTCTTCGTCGACAAATTCCACAAGCGTATCGCGCAAATCGTCCACATCCACCGAACAGGCCTTCATCACCTGCACCGCATCGGGCTCGTCGATCAACGCCAGGAGCAGATGCTCAAGCGTCGCAAATTCGTGTCGGCGCGCGTTTGCCAACGCCAATGCCGCATGGATTGCCTGTTCTAATGTGTTTGAGAATGATGGCACTGGAGTGCTCCTTGTCATTCGGGGCCGGAAGGGAACGGTGGGATAACTGGACCCCGATCCGACCATGGTCGCTCTATGTTAGAGTTTGGTTGATCGCAGGGCGTCTTCAAGCACTTTCTTGAAAAATATGCTCACATTTGCCGAGATCACGGCGTTTTGTCAGATAATTGGCCGCTTGCCGGATCAGAAAGTGTCTTTCCTCTTGCGGATTTCCGCAAATACGGCTGCGTCTGACGCGTCTGGCATCCCAAGGGTGGCGCGGATGCCGGGATCGGCAGGGCGCAGAAAGGGATTTGTTTCAAGCTCGGTTGCAAGTTGCGATGGCACGGTCGGCTCCCCCCTTGCGCGGGCGGCGTCGATGTCGTTGGACCTAGATATAAGGGCGCTATTTTGTGGATCAACCGTCAACGCAAATTTGGCGTTGGACGCGGTATATTCATGCCCCGAACAGATAGTGGTGTCGGCGGGCAGTGCCATCAGCTTTTGCATGCTTTCCCACATCTGTTCCGGCGTTCCTTCAAACAGCCGCCCACATCCCAGCGCCATCAGACTGTCTGCGGTAAATGCCGCTTTTGCTGCGGGAACATGAAACGCGATGTGGCCAATGGTATGCCCTGATACGTCCAGAATTTCGGCCTCAAGATCGCCCAGCTTGATCTTGTCTCCCTCGGCGACGGCAAGATCCAGATCGGGCAGCCTGTGGGCATCCGCACTGGCACCGACAACCTGTGCGGGATAGGCCGCCAGAAGATCGGCCAGCCCATCCACATGATCCCAATGATGATGGGTCAGCCATATCTGGCCGGGCGTCCATCCACGTGCGGCCAGTTCCGCCCTGATGGGGCCGGCTTCCGGAACGTCGATCACCGCCACCTCCCCGCTGGCCCGGTCATGCAGCAGATAGGCGTAGTTGTCCGACAAACAGGGAATGGTGATCAAATCAAAGGGCATGGCGTTACTCTTGTGTGTGTTGTTATGCTGCACCCAGAGTGGCATTCACAAGGCGAGGCTGCAATGCACCTTGATGTGCAGGATCTGCGTAACTTTTATTACCGCAGCACGCTGGGCCGTGCGGCGCAGAAATCCCTGCGCGACCGGATGCTCGAGATCTGGCCAGAGGCCAAGGGCCAGACGGTGGTCGGCTTCGGTTTTGCCGCGCCTTTGCTGCGGCCCTATCTGAAAGACGCCCGCCGGGTTGTAACGCTGATGCCGGGGCCGCAGGGGGTGATGCCCTGGCCTGCGGGGATGCCGAATACATCCGTTCTGACCGAAGAAACCCTGTGGCCACTGGAAACCGGGCGGGTGGACAAACTTGTCCTGATGCACGGGCTTGAAACCTCCGAGCGGCCTTCTGACCTGCTTGAGGAATGCTGGCGGGTGCTGGGGCCTGGGGGCAGGGCGCTTTTCATCGTGCCCAACCGCGCCGGAATGTGGGCGCGGCGCGATGGTACCCCTTTCGGCTTTGGTCGTCCCTATTCACCTGGCCAACTGGAGGCGCAGCTCAAAAAGCATCAGTTTCTGCCCGAGCGGCATGTCGGTGCGCTTTATCAATTTCCGTCACAACGGCGTGTATGGATGAAATCGGCAGGATTGTTTGAACGGGTCGGCAGATACATGCCGACAATTCTGGCGGGCGGGGCCTTTATGGTCGAGGCGACCAAACGGGTCTATCCGCCAAAGGGCAAGGTCCAGAAGGCGCGCAAACGTATCAGTGTCCTGGATGGGTTGACCGAACCGGTGGTTGGCCGCGCGCATAGTTCATGAGCGCCTCTTGCACTACCCCGCCGTGCACCGCAGGATGCTCCAAACGGAGGAACCAACATGAACGATCAATCAAACACCGCCCTGGGGCAAGGCTTTGACATTCCGGACCCAACCGACCTGCCGACCCTGAAGGGCACGGTCAGCGATACCGAATGGCAGCTCCGGTGCGATCTGGCCGCGACCTACCGCCTTTGCGCGCTGCATGGCTGGACCGATCTGGTTTTTACCCATATCTCTGCCCGCCTGCCGGACGAAGACGGCGAGGAGCGGTTTTTGATCAACCCCTACGGCGTGATGTTCGATGAGATGACGGCCTCCTGCCTGGTCAAGATCGACCTCGACGGCAATATTTGTGACGAAACACCCTATTTCATCAATCCGGCGGGGTTCACCATTCACTCCGCCATCCACGCCGCCCGCGCCGACGCGGGATGCGTGATCCATGTGCACACACCCTACGGTGTCGCGGTCTCTGTGCAGAACGAGGGCCTGCGCCGCTACACCCAATTCTCCATGGTGGTGAACAACGACCTTGCCTATCACGACTACGAAGGCATTGCGCTGAACCTCGATGAACGCGACCGCATCGTGAACGATCTGGGCGACAAGAGCCTGCTGATGCTGCGCAACCACGGCACGTTGACGTTGGGCGCCAATTGCCCGATTGCTTTTCTGCGGATGTACTTCCTGGAAAACGCCTGCAAGACCCAGATTTTCGCCCAATCGGCGGGAACCGAAAACCTGCATGAAGAACCCCAAAGCATGGCCGACACGGTTGCGGGCCAATCGGCGGCGGCCTTTGTGCCGGGATCGGGGGACAACCTGATCTGGCCGGGACTGATGCGCAAGCTCAAGCGCAGCAATCCGGGGCACGATCAGTAAAGAGCCGGTCCCGGTCCTTGAAGCCTTTGATCTGGCGCAAGGACCACCGCCGGTTTCCGTGACAGCCTGAGAAAAAGGACACTAGCATAATGGGGGAATGCCATGCTGGAAATCACTGAACGCAAAGTGGCTCAGGTCATTCTCTTTGGCCATGAAATCCGCCGTGCCGAAAATGAGCTGCGCGGGTTTCTGGAAACCCTGACCGAAGAGGAACAGTATAGCCTGATTGCCGTGATGTGGATCGGACGGGGCAGCTTTGAGACCGACGATCTGGCCGAAGCCATCGCCACGGCGCGGCATGAAGCGACCACGCCGACGGCGGATTACCTGCTGGGCACGCCGCATTTTGCGGACCATCTGGAAAGCGGGATGGAGGCGCTGGGCCTGTCGGTGTCGGATGCGGAGGAAGACCTGCTCTAACCGCGCGTATCTTTCACGAAAGCACTCAAAAGGGCAGGGGCACCAGATCGGCGCGCCTGCTCTTTTGCGTTACTCAGCCGGGAACGCTCTGTTCGGCGGATCAACAAAGCTGTTGACATGATACCTTTTGGTACCCTAATGGTTAGATACCAAAAGGTATCATTAGGAGATCCCATGACAAAACCCCAAACCTCCAACGCATCCTGCCGCACGCGAGGCCAGCCATGACCGCCCTTGAACAACCGGGCTTTCGCGCGCTGGCCGACCCGACCCGGCGCACCATTCTGCACCTGCTGGCGCAGCACGACATGACCATCGCCGAAGTGGCCGAGAATTTTCAAATGACCCGCGCGGCGGTGAAAAAGCATCTCGCCATCCTCAAGGAAGGCGACCTGATCGCGGTCCATGCCGAGGGCCGGACACGGGTGAACACCCTGAACGGCGCTGGCATGAAACGCATCGTCGACTGGCTCAACTACTTTGACAGCTTCTGGGATGATCGCCTCGCGACCCTGAAATCCGAAATCGAAAAGGACGTCCAATGACCGATACAACCCTCCGCAAATCCATCTACCTGCGCGCAACTCCGGCTCAGGTCTGGGCCTATCTGACCGACCCCGAAAAACTGGCACTGTGGTTTCACAAGCCCAAGAGCGCCCTGGTCGAAGGAGAGTATGCGATGTACGGCACTGAAAGCGGTGACAAGCTGATGTGGGGCGAGGTGCTGTTGTCAGAGCCTCACAAACGGCTGGAATATACTTTCACGATTGCGCCGATGGGCGACAAGGTCAGCACGGTGAAATGGTCGCTTGGCGAAGTGGCGGGCGGCACGCGGCTGTCACTGGTCCACGAAGGGCTGCCCCAGGGCGAGGAGGCATTTGGCCTGACCCTTGCGCTGGACAAGGGCTGGGACGATCACCTTGCCCGGATGCGTGCCTCCGCCCAAGGAGATTGAAGGGTTCCGCCTGTGCTTTGATATATCGCGGTAACGGAACGATCCGGGCGGCCTCCGCCCGGATCAAGGCCGTAATTTCCGGACCCCTTGCCCCACTCGGATCTGCAACGGCTGAACATGATAAAACTGTTGTATGGGGGGACCGTTTCGCGCAGTCTTGTGCTGATCTGGCACTGGACACTTGAACGACAAAAGGGCAACTCAAATGGCGCTAAAGATAATTGGGTCCGGCTTTGGCCGCACCGGAACGATGTCGACCAAGACGGCGCTTGAACAATTGGGCTTCGGCCCTTGCCACCACATGATCGAAGTCATGGAGAACGCCGACCAATTGCCTCATTGGAAGAACCTGGTCGAAGGCGGCAAGGTGGACTGGTCGGAAGTGTTCTCCAAATTTGTCAGCCAGGTCGATTTTCCGGGCGCCGCCGTCTGGCCGAATCTGGTGGCCGCCTTCCCAGAGGCAAAAGTCATTCACACTGAACGTCCCGAAGAGGATTGGTGGGCCAGTTATTCCAAAACGATCGCCAAGTTCATGGCCACGCGCAAGACCCTTCCGCTGCCGCCGCCCGTCCATGAGATATTCGAAACCATGGAGGAAATACTGATTGGGGATGTGTTTGGGGGGCTGGATCGGGAAAGCTCGGTTGCGGCCTATCGCGCCAACAATGCGAAGGTGCGCGCAACTATCCCCGCGGAGAATTTGTTGATTTTCACACCGTCGGACGGATGGGAGCCGCTCTGCCGTTTCCTGGATGTGCCCGTGCCGACAATGGAATTCCCGCGCAGCAACGCCCGCGATGAATTCTGGGCCATATTCGGCGGAGAACCGTCTGACAAATGACATCTGATTGGCCATCGGGAGATTGGGAAATCGCGCGGATGTGTCGAGTGCCGGGTGGCGAAAAACTACCTTCGACAACCCAAAAAGAATCGGATAGCGCAAACATTTACAGGTTTAGCGGTACCACTCCTTTACCCTAGGAAACCCTCAGCACGTTGAACCCTATTAATAAAGTCCCAACCGCTGCATATTACCGCACTACAACAGTGTTGCGGTGCAGCAAACCCTCTGCTACATGGCCCCTGATTTAGTCGTCTTGATTACCTTCAAGCCGCGCCAACGTACTGGTGACGCGACCTGTTCGCATATCCGGTCTGACTGAATGAGAGGATGCACGTGTCCGAAACAGCGTCGATTTCCACCGGAATTGCACAGCGCTATGCGTCTGCTGTGTACGACCTGGCCAAAGAGGCCAAAAAGGTCAAAGATATTGAAAGCGATCTAGAAGCCCTGCAAGGCGTGCTGGATGACAGCGAAGATTTTCGCAATCTGATCCATTCCCCAATTTACACCCGTGACGAGCAGGGCACTGCCATTGCTGCGCTGGCCAAGAAGATGAAGCTGTCGCCAACCATGGCCAACACGCTCGCTCTGATGGCCTCCAAGCGCCGGCTTTTTGTGCTGCCCGCCCTGGTAAACTCCCTGCGGGATGCCATCGCGGTCGACAAGGGCGAGATCACCGCCGAGGTCACTTCCGCCAAGGCGTTGACCAAAACGCAATCAGACAAACTTGCCAAGTCGCTCAAAGAGCGCACCGGCAAGACCGTAACGCTTCAAACGACCGTTGATGAATCCCTCATCGGCGGTCTTATCGTAAAAGTGGGCTCCAAGATGATCGACACGTCGATCCGCTCGAAGCTCAATTCCCTCCAGAATGCAATGAAAGAGGTCGGATAAATGGGTATCCAAGCTGCGGAGATTTCCGCGATCCTGAAGGACCAGATCAAGAATTTCGGTCAAGAAGCAGAAGTGGCCGAAGTGGGCCGCGTCCTGTCCGTTGGCGACGGTATCGCCCGCGTTTACGGTCTGGACAATGTTCAGGCCGGTGAAATGGTCGAATTCCCCGGCGGTATTCAGGGCATGGCCCTGAACCTCGAAGCCGACAACGTAGGTGTGGTGATCTTCGGTAATGACCGGGACATCAAGGAAGGCGACACCGTCAAGCGTACCAACTCCATCGTGGACGTTCCGGTTGGCAACGGCCTATTGGGTCGTGTTGTTGACGGTTTGGGCAACCCCATTGACGGCAAGGGCCCGATTGCCTCCACCGAACGTGGCGTTGCAGACGTCAAGGCGCCGGGCATCATCCCGCGTAAATCCGTACACGAGCCGATGTCCACGGGTCTGAAATCCGTCGACGCGATGATCCCGATTGGCCGTGGCCAGCGTGAATTGATCATCGGCGACCGCCAGACCGGTAAAACGGCTGTGGCCCTCGACGCGATCCTGAACCAGCAGCAGGTCAATGCCGCCGCAGGCGACGACGAAAGCAAGAAGATGTACTGCGTGTACGTCGCAATCGGCCAGAAGCGGTCAACCGTTGCCCAGTTGGTCAAGAAGCTCGAAGAATCCGGCGCGATCGAATATTCCATCGTTGTCGCCGCAACCGCGTCCGAACCTGCCCCGATGCAGTTCCTTGCACCCTATTCGGCAACCGCCATGGCGGAATTTTTCCGCGACAATGGCCGCCACGCCCTTATCATCTATGATGATCTCTCCAAACAGGCCGTGTCCTACCGTCAGATGTCCCTGCTGCTGCGTCGCCCACCGGGCCGCGAAGCCTATCCTGGCGACGTTTTCTATCTCCACTCCCGCCTGCTTGAGCGTTCCGCCAAGCTGGGTGATGACAATGGCAACGGTTCCCTGACCGCCCTGCCGATCATCGAAACCCAGGGTGGTGACGTTTCCGCCTTTATTCCCACAAACGTGATCTCGATCACTGATGGTCAGATCTTCCTGGAAACGGAATTGTTCTACCAGGGTATCCGCCCGGCGGTGAACACCGGTCTGTCGGTTTCCCGTGTTGGCTCCTCCGCTCAGACCAAAGCGATGTCGTCTGTTGCGGGCCCGGTGAAGCTGTCGCTTGCCCAGTACCGTGAAATGGCCGCCTTTGCGCAGTTCGGTTCCGACCTTGACGCCGCGACACAGCAGTTGCTGAACCGTGGTGCACGTCTGACCGAACTGATGAAGCAGCCACAATATGCACCTTTGTCGAATGCCGAAATCGTTTGCGCGATCTACGCGGGTACAAACGGCTACCTCGACAAGATCGACGTCAGCGATGTTGGCCGTTGGGAACAAGGCATGCTTGCCCACCTGCGCGGCAAACATGCGGACCTGCTCCTCGACATCACCGACAATGATCGCAAGGTGAAAGACGAGCTGGAAGAAAAAATCAAAGCTGCGCTCGATTCATACGCCGCTGACTTCGCTTAAGGGAGAGATGGCCAATGGCAAATCTCAAAGACCTTAAAAACAGGATCGCGTCGGTCAAATCGACCCGCAAGATCACTAAGGCCATGCAAATGGTTGCCGCGGCGAAACTTCGCCGCGCGCAGGAAGCTGCCGAAATGTCGCGCCCCTATACCGAGCGGTTCAATGCCGTGATGGCCGGGCTGGCGGCGTCTGTCGGTGGCTCGGACAGCGCCCCCAAACTGCTAAGCGGTACAGGGTCGGATCAGGTTCAGCTTTTGGTCGTCATGACGTCCGAACGCGGTCTGTGTGGCGGCTTCAACACGAACATCGTGAAAAAAGCCAGAGCCAAGGCCGAAGAGCTGCAGAGCGCGGGCAAGACGATCAAGATCCTGACCGTGGGCAAAAAAGGCCGCGATCAGCTCAAGCGCGACTACGGCGACCACTTCATCGGTCACGTGGACATGACCGAGGTCAAGCGTTTGGGGTATTCGGATGCGCAGGGCATCGCCAAGGACATCCTTGGCCGCTTTGACGCTGGTGAATTCGACGTGGCCACGCTGTTCTACGCGAGCTTCGTGAACGTGGTCACTCAGAACCCACAGGCACAGCAGATCATCCCGGCCAAATTTGACGATGCGGGCGAAGACGGCGGGGGTACAACCCTGTTTGACTATGAACCATCCGAAGAAGCCATCCTTGCGGACCTGCTGCCACGCGGTGTCGCAACGGCGATCTTCTCGGGCCTGCTCGAAAACGCCGCCTCAGAACAGGGCGCGCGGATGTCCGCAATGGACAACGCGACGCGCAACGCGGGCGACATGATCGACAGTCTGACCATCGAATTCAACCGCTCACGTCAGGCCGTTATCACAAACGAGCTGATCGAAATCATTTCCGGCGCGGAAGCGCTGTAAGCAACACCGGAGAAACGACATGGCAAATGCAGTCGGCAAAATTACTCAGGTCATCGGCGCCGTCGTTGACGTGCAGTTCGAAGATAACCTTCCAGAGATCCTGAACGCTCTGATCACTGACAACAACGGCAACCGTCTGGTGCTGGAAGTGGCCCAGCACCTGGGTGAAAACACAGTGCGCGCCATTGCGATGGACGCAACCGAGGGCCTCGTACGGGGCGCCAAAGTCACAGACACCGGCGCTCCCATCCAGGTACCAGTGGGCAAGGCCACATTGGGCCGCATCCTGAACGTCACCGGCGACCCCGTCGACGAAAAGGGCCCGGTCAACACCGACGAGACGCGCGCCATCCACGGCGATGCACCGTCCTTTGCCGAACAATCGACCGAAACCGAAATCCTGACAACAGGCATCAAGGTTATCGACCTGCTGGCCCCCTACACCAAAGGTGGTAAGATTGGTCTGTTCGGCGGTGCGGGTGTTGGCAAAACGGTTCTCATCATGGAACTGATCAACAACATTGCAAAAGTGCACTCCGGTCTGTCCGTGTTCGCTGGCGTGGGCGAGCGTACCCGTGAGGGGAACGACCTCTATCACGAGATGATCGAATCCGGCGTTATCGTCCCCGACGATATGGCGTCCTCCAAAATTGCGCTGGTCTATGGCCAGATGAACGAACCTCCAGGTGCGCGTATGCGTGTGGCCCTGTCCGGTCTGACACTGGCCGAACAGTTCCGCGACGAATCCGGTTCCGACGTTCTGTTCTTCGTCGACAACATCTTCCGCTTTACCCAAGCCGGTTCCGAAGTGTCGGCCCTTCTGGGTCGTATTCCTTCTGCGGTTGGCTATCAGCCAACGCTGGCCACCGACATGGGCGCGATGCAGGAACGCATCTCCTCGACCAAGAACGGATCAATCACATCCGTTCAGGCCGTTTACGTTCCTGCGGATGACTTGACCGACCCCGCGCCCGCGACATCCTTTGCGCACCTCGACGCGACAACCGTTCTGGACCGTGCGATCTCGGAAAAAGGCATCTACCCGGCTGTGGACCCGCTTGGTTCCACATCGCGTCTGCTTGATCCGCTGATCATCGGTGAAGAGCACTACAAGGTCGCCACCGACGTGCAGCAGGTGCTTCAGCGCTACAAATCGTTGCAGGACATCATTGCGATCCTCGGCATGGACGAGCTGAGCGAAGAAGACAAACTTGCCGTGGCCCGTGCCCGCAAGATTGAACGCTTCCTGTCCCAGCCGTTTGACGTGGCGAAGGTCTTTACCGGTTCTGACGGTGTTCAGGTACCACTCGAAGACACCATCGCGTCCTTCAAGGCGGTTGTGGCCGGTGAATATGACCACCTGCCCGAAGGTGCCTTCTACATGGTTGGCGGCATTGACGAAGTGAAGGCGAAAGCCGAGAAGCTGGCAGCTGACGCGGCCTAAGGGAGAACCACGCAATGGCAGACACGATGCAATTCGATCTGGTGTCGCCCGAGCGGCGGCTGGCCTCGATGAAGGTCACATCCGTCCAGATCCCCGGTGCCGATGGCGACATGACGGCGATGGAGGGGCATGCCCCCACCATCACCACCCTGCGCCCCGGTGTGCTTTCGGTTGATGGCCCGGAAGGGTCCGAGTTCTATGTTGTGACCGGTGGCTTTGCCGAAATCCGCAGCGATGGTGTGTCGGTTCTGGCCGAACGCGCCGTGCCCAAGGGCGACATGACCCAGGATCACCTCGATGAGATGATCGAAGACGCCAAGGCGATGTATTCCAACGCAAAAGCGCTGACCGAAAATGAACCCGGTCCGGTGGACGATGCGGCCAAGCTTCTGGCTGACATGGTTGCGATGGGCACCCACATGGGCCTGACACCAAAGGAATAGGTGTCGGTTCGTGTAAAGAGTTAAAAAGGCCCTGTCACCGCAGGGCCTTTTTGCGTTTGATGCAGCGCAATATTCGTACAATATTCATCTTGTTGCCTAAATCCAAAGTCATAAGGCCAATATGAAACGATTGAGAAGCCATACCGTCGGTGTCGACAGTGACGACATCACCCTGTTTTCGGATTATGAGGACGGCGGCGAAATGTGGACTGGCCGCGGCCAACGCGAACGGCGGCGGCACATCCGCTTCAGCGAGAAATTCAAATCTCCCCCAACGGTGCAACTGTCCCCGTCTCTTTGGGATCTGGATTCCACAACGATCATGCGCGCCGACATATCGGCGGAATCGGTGACCCGTGCCGGCTTTGACATGGTGTTCCGCACCTGGGGTGACACCCGTATCGCCCGTATGCGCATCGCCTGGATGGCGATCGGCGAAATGTCCGAATTGGACGATTGGGACGTCGAATAGGACGTTCAGACGGGCTTTTGAACGTCAGCACCGCGCCCGAAATGCAGCGCTTCGGAATACCTCATAGACCAGGTGTTCCCCGACGCGCTGATGCCTTTGATTTCAAATGGCGTCAGGGGTTTCCAATGGGTCTCCTGGGCTTTCGTGCGATTTGGCTCACATAGGACATGAACCCAAAAAATGTGCTGGCTGACACCCTCCGTCTGGCTTCGGATTTCAGCGCCTCTGCGGTTTCGGAAAACAGCAGGCCTTCTTCACGCATGCGATCCGCGCCCCGGTCAATCACCGTGAGGAAATATGTCGCTTCGCCTTCCGCGACATACCCGTGTCCTGTCCGGGCCCCAAGCTGAAATCCGGTATCGGCAAGAATGCCCGCGATCTGGCGCATGATCCAAAGGTTGGTGACATTCTGATCAATCATAAATCTGATGACCTGGTCGAGCGGGTCAAAATCGGCGATCTGCGCCGTTGCTGTGCTGTAATCCCCGTCACAAATCGCCAGCACGCCACCTGGCTTCAACAGACGGTAGGCTTCCCTGACAACATCCTCCGGGCCGGGGACATGGCAAAGTAATGTGTGCATCAAGATCAGGTCAAAGGATGCGTCTGCCAGCCCGGTATCCCTGGCGTCGCCGATCTCGAAGCTGAGGCGATCATCGTCGCCAAAGGTCTTTCTGGCCCGCGCAACCATAATTGGCGAAGGCTCTATGCCGTGGGCCGATGCCGCCCCTGCCAGGTCCAGCAAATCTCTGGTGACGTGGCCTGTTCCCGAACCCAGTTCAAGCGCGCGGGCGTTTTCGGGTATTCCCGGATCATTCAAATAGGCCTTCCGAATGGCGATCTGGGCCGGCTCCAGGCAGCGTGCCTCCATCGCATCTGCGATCCGCTCCTGGAGCGTGGTATCCTGGGCACTTAGATTTGAATAGGGATCAGCCACGTCTCTCCTCCGGTACAGCGAATATGAAAATACTAGGATACGCGGTCTTCTTTCGCCAATACCAAAAAGCCGTCAGCCATCGTTGAGAACCACCCCGCAGGCATCCCGCACAGCCGCCCATTGCCGGCACATCGTCTGGCCTGGTCCTGACCTGACCCACCGGATAACCGACCCGGCCACATGGCGGTCCATTGAGCAGGACAACCAAATCAGCATGCGCAATTGCCTCATGCCCGATACTGCGCCCTGACCCAAAGGCGTTTCGCGAAATACCCGATACAGTGTCGGTTTCTCTTGCTGCCCCTGTTTCGGAATTCAGTCCACCGATACGCCCTGATCCGCTGCCGTTTCGATCATATCGACCCGGACACCGTGGCGTCCGCCCTCGAATTCCGCCTTCAGGAATGCATCCACAATGTCCAGGGCCAGACCCTCCCCCAAAACCCGAACGCCCAACGAAAGCATGTTGGCGTCGTTGTGCTGGCGGATCATTCGGGCGGAAAAGGTATCGCTGCACACCCCGCATCGGATACCGGGTACTTTGTTTGCGGCCATCATGATGCCCTGACCGGTCCCGCATAGAATGATGCCAAACCGGCACTCCCCCGACGCGACCTTCTGCGCTGCGGCTTTGCCGTGGATCGGGTAATGTGTGCTTTCGGGGCTGGTCGGCCCAATGTCCTCAACGTCCCAGCCAAGCGCGGCCACATGTTCCGCGATGGCCTGCCTGAGCGGAATGGCTGCGTGGTCACTGGACAGGACGATACGGGTGCTGGCTGTCATGGCAAAGAAGCTCCTGCTGGATGGGATTCATATGGGCGACGCCGGACGGGAGGGTGCCCGCTGACGCAACACCCACCAGGGTCAATCCGGTCGATACATCCCATCATAGATCGGCCCCAGCGTATCCGCCTCAAAGAGCGACGACACGGATGTCCCGTTCCAGATGTTCAGGATCGCCTGTGCAAAGATCGGCGCGGTGGGCACAATGCGGATATTCTCGGCCTTCTTGACCTCGCTCGTGGCCTGAATGCTGTCGGTGATGACCAACGATTTCATCACCGAACTGGTCACCCGTTCCACCGCCGGGCCGGACATGACACCATGAGTGATATAGGAATGCACTTCCTTGGCACCGTTTTCCATCAACACCTCTGCCGCCTTGCACAGGGTGCCGGCGGTATCGCAAATGTCATCGACAATCAGGCAAATCTTGTCTTTGACGTTGCCGATCACGGTCATCTCTGCAATCTCACCGGGTTTTTCGCGGCGTTTGTCGACAATCGACAGGGGCGCATTCAGCCGCTTGGCCAATTCACGCGCCCGTGCCACGCCGCCCACGTCCGGCGAAACGATCATCAACTCGCTCATCTGATCCTTAAAGGTGTTCTTGATGTCGAGCGCAAAGACCGGCGAGGCATAGAGGTTGTCCACCGGAATGTCGAAAAAGCCCTGAATTTGCGCCGCATGCAAATCCATTGTCAAAATACGTTCGATGCCGGTACCCACCAGCATGTTCGCCACCAGTTTGGCGGTGATCGGGGTGCGCGCCTTGGTGCGGCGGTCCTGACGGGCATATCCGAAATAGGGCAACACCGCAGTGATCCGCGCCGCAGATGACCGGCGCAGCGCATCGGCCATGATCATCAACTCCATCAGGTTGTCATTTGCCGGGTTCGACGTCGGCTGAATGATGAACATATCCTCGCCGCGCACGTTCTCAAAGACTTCGACAAAGATTTCACCGTCATTGAACCGCTCGACCCGCGTATCCACCAATCCGACGTTTACGCCCCGATGCAGGGACATCCGCCGTGCAATCGCTTTGGCAAGGGGCATGTTCGCATTGCCAGAGATCAGCTTTGGCTCAGACGGTTGGGGCATGGGGGAAGTCTCCGTGGCAGCGGGATATAACAGATTCGTGACGTTGAACCTCGCTTAGCACGGGTCTAGGGTGCGTCAAACCCAAGGAGGTCCAAATGGCCCAGATCGACTATTTTTTCGCAACCCTGTCCCCCTATTGCTACCTTGCCGGGCAGCGCCTTGAGGAGGTTGCCGCGCGGCATGGTGCGACGATCAATTACAAACCTTTTGATATTGTCGCCGCCTTTGCGCGGACCGGCGGCACCGCGCCCAAGGACCGCCACATCAGCCGCATGGAATACCGCGCGCAGGAATTGCCGCGTCAGGCCCGGAAGCTGGACATGCCGTTCAATCTCAAGCCCGCGCATTGGCCCACCAATGGGGCACCTGCCGCCTATGCCTTTATCGCTGCACAAAATGCCGGGGGTGGTGATCTGGGCGCGCTGGCCCATGCCATCACCCGCGCCGTCTGGGCCGAGGAAAAGGACATCGCACAGGATGACGTGATCCGCGCCTGCCTGACAGAGGCCGGATTTGATCCTGCATTGGCCGACAGCGGTCTGCTGATGGGGGCCGAAACCTATGCCCGGAACCTCGAAGAAGCGGTCGAGCGCGGTGTATTCGGCGCGCCTTTCTATATCGTCGGTGACGCGCGGTTCTGGGGACAGGATCGCATTGCCGACTTAGATGCGCATCTGGCCGGCGATCTATGAGGCCACAACCGGGGTTCGTCCCCCATGTGACCACCTTCGGACAGGGCCCGCGCCGGGTGCTGGCGTTACATTGCACCATGGGATACGGCGGCGCATGGACGGGTGTGGTGCGCGCGTTGGGGGAGGCAGTGACCCTTGTTGCCCCCGACATGCCAAGCCACGGCCAGTCCGCCGACTGGGACGGGCAGAGCGATTTTGCCGATACGGTCTATAGCGCGTCCTTGGCGATCATGGACGACACGCCGATGGATGTGATTGGCCATTCCTTCGGCGCGGCAACCGCATTGCGTCTCGCGGTGACCCACCCCGAACGTGTCCGCAGCCTCACAGTGATCGAACCCGTCTACTTTGCCGCCGCCATGCTCGACGATCCCGACGTCGAGGCCCGGCACGATGCCGGGGCGGAACACTATGTCGCGGCCCTTGCTGAGGGCGACATGGAAACCGCCGCGCGCCTGTTCAACCGGCTTTGGGGGGAGGGGCGGACAAAATGGGATGATCTGCCCGCCCGTACCCGCGCCGCAATGGCCCGTGGTATCCGCGTCGTTCCCAGCCAACATGGGTTCCTGTTCGACGATACGGCAGAAATGCTGGCGCCCGGCGGGTTGGATGCGGTCGCGGTTCCAACGGTCATCATGCGCGGCGAAGATGCGGACCCCTCGATCATCAGCGTCAATGACGCGCTGGCCGAGATCATGCCAAATGCCCATCAATCCGTCATCCAGGGCGCGGGCCACATGGCCCCGATCAGCCACCCAGCGGAGGTAGCGGAGGAATTGCAGGTGCTATTCGCCTGTAGTTGAAGAGGTTGATTTTGGCACCTGCCCGGAATCGAGGCAACTTGTTGGCGCCGGGCAGCGCCAGCCCCTCCGTCGCGCCAAAGGCGCGCCATTTCGGTCTGGCGCACGGTGCTTTATTGACCGGCTGAAGCCTGACACCCTGTCTGCACGCGCGGTGTACGCCGTGTGTACAGTTTGTGACATTTGAAAAACCTGCTGAACTGATGCTCAGAAGTAGCTGAGAAACTGATCCATATGCTCATCCGTAACCGACCAGTCACAGACCAGCCGGACACCGACCATCCCGTCCCCTTCGTCCCACACGTCATAGCGCGACCCCGCCGCGTGAAGCCGTTCATGGACCTCGCGGGGGATGCGCGCAAAGATCATGTTGGCCTCCGGTTCATGCAGGAACACAGCCCCCTTGGCACGCAAGCCAACGGCTAATTTTGCCGCATTATCATTGGCTTGCCCTGCGATGCGCAAAAACAGGTTGTCGTCAAGATACCCCACCATCTGCGCGGCCAGGAACCGGTGTTTTGAAAAAAGATGCGCGGCCCGCTTACGGCGCAACTGAAACTCCCACGCTTTGGAAGGGTCAAAGAAAACAACGGCTTCGACGCCCATACAGCCGTTCTTGGTGCCGCCGAAACTAACCACGTCGACACCCGATTTCCACGACATATCCGCCGCCGAACATCCCAGCGCAACCATCGCGTTGGCAAACCGCGCACCATCCAGATGAACTGGCAAATCATGGCGCTTGGCCACGGCTGTCAGCGCCTGCAATTCCGCCAGCGAATGCACCGATCCGCGCTCCGTTACCTGGGTGATCGACACCGGCCCCCGCTGGGCCGCATGCACATCACCGACCGGAAAAACCCCGATCGCCGATTCCAGCCCCTCGGGCGTCATCTTGTCATTTGTATCCACCAGCGTGAGCTTGGCACCGCCAGCAAAAAACTCTGGCGCGTTACACTCATCTACTTGAATATGCGACACTTTTGAACAAAATACCGTCTGCCAGGGTTGGCAATAACACGCCAGCGCCAGCGCATTCGCTGCCGTTCCTGTCGCCACCAGAAACACCTCCGCCTGAGGCGCTTCAAACACCGTGCGCAAGCGTTCGCGCACCTCGTCCACAAGCGGGTCGCTGCCATAGGCAGGCTGGTGACCTGTGTTGGCCGCTATGACCCTGTCCATCACCGCGGGATGCGCTGGCCCTGTGTTGTCTGACCCATAAAACATCTACGTCGGTTCCTCGATGATGTGGTCTTCCCATTCCTCAAACGGGGTGTCGAATTCTGATACCGTTGTTCCCCGAACCGAGATCCCCGCTGCATGTACGCTGTCGGGTGTCCCGCTTATCAGCGGATGCCAGTCAGGCAAGGATTTTCCCTGCCATAACAAACGGTAAGCACAGGTTTCCGGCATCCAATACGCATGGCTGTCAAGGGTGTCGGGCCGCAGAACGATGCAATCGGGCACAAACTGATGACGGTTCTCATAATGGCTACAGCGACAGGTCGCATCATCCAGCAACCGACAGGCCACTCGGGTCAGCGCCACTTCGCCGCTGTCCTCGTCCTCCAGCTTGTTCAGGCAGCATTTGCCGCAGCCATCACAGAGCGCCTCCCACTCCGTCTGGGACAGTTTGGTGAGCGGCTTTTTCTCCCAAAAGCGGGGGGCCAGCCCCTTGCGGGCAATCGGGTCGCTCATAAGGTGGCCAGAATGGCGCGGGCCTGCGCACTGTCGGCATCCATCTGCGCGATCAACCCTTCAAGGCTATCGAATTTCTCCTCGCCTCGCAGATGTTCAACCAACGCAACCGACAGCGGCGCGCCATAAAGATCACCTTTGAAATCAAAGATATAGGTTTCGAGATTGGCGGTATTTTCACCAAACATCGGCCGCACCCCAAGGCTTGAAACACCGTGATAGCTGCCCTTGTACGGGCCATCCAACACGTCGACCAACACCGCATATACCCCAAACGCAGGTTGATGCAGCCCGTCGATGGACATGTTTGCGGTGGGGTAGCCCAACTCGCGCCCGCGCTGCTCCCCGGTAATCACCGGCCCGTCGATCCGGTGCCAGTGGCCCAGCATTTCCGCAGCTTGCCGCGTGTTGCCCGCACTAAGAGCGGTGCGGATCGCGGTAGAGGAAACCGTATCGTCTCCCTTGGCCATGAGCGGGGCAATGGTGACGCCAAACCCCATGTCCCTGCCAAACCGGATCAGGTCGTCTGCGGTGCCCGCGCGGCCCTTGCCAAAGCAGAAGTCGGCCCCGACAACCACATGTGCCAACCCCAACCCGTCACGCAGCACATCGCTGGCAAAGGCATCAGGGGCGAGCGAGGCCAAGCCCTTGTTAAAGCTCAGTTCATAAAGCAGTTCTACGCCGACTTTTTCCAGCCGGTGCGCCCGCGCGTCACGGCCCATCAACCGGAACGGGGGGGCATCAGGGGCAAAGAATTCGCGGGGGTGTGGTTCAAACGTTATGACGCCCAGGGGGGCATCGGGCGCAGCACTGCGCGCCAGATCAATGACCGACAAATGCCCCTGATGGACGCCATCAAAATTGCCAATCGCGGCGGTCGCGCCCCGATCTGCATCGTCAACAAACTGATAATCCCGGATAATTCGCATAAGGCATGCGTAGCCCCGACGCCGCCAGAGGGCAAGAACCCTTAAACGTCAATCGGTGCGCGCAGCTTCAGAAAAATGCAGGTCAGTCGAATTTGCGCGATGGCGCCAAAACGGTGGCTTCGCCGATCAAAACCTTCTTGCCGTCAACGGAACAATGGCAATCCATCTTGACCCGGCGTTTGCCAAATTCGATGTCCGTCACTTTGACCTCGGCATAGACCATGTCACCCGGACGCACCGGTGCAAGGAATTTTAACGATTGTCCCATATAGACGGTTCCGTGACCGGG
>CAXBKL010000067.1:0-19727 GCA_963976125.1 uncultured Sulfitobacter sp.
AAGCATACAGATTATGTTGACATCCAAGCGAGATGTGCCCCTAATCGGGCATCGTTCGGAAACCCGAACCTCATGACCATTTTGCGACCCCCCCCATCAGGTGGTGTTCACTGCGCCCGGTCTACGGCGCGCGCACCTTTTGCGCAGATTGTTATCAGTAATACGACGCGCGACGTTTCATGGCGTCCTGCCCAAGGCGCACATGTGCGCCTTACTTGTTGCCCGCCGGAACTTCAGTCCGGCCAGACACACACAAGAGCACGGCATTCCGGGTCCGGAGAGCGGATACACTGTTTAGACACGTCGCTGACCCCTGAAACATTGGGGTTCAAAATTTTGAACACGATCAACGGCCCAACGCCAATCTGTCCAAAGCGGCACACGACACCAACAATCAACGAGGAGACAACCGATGAAGAAAATACCTTTTGTCCACCGCGGCCTTGACAGTCATGGCGGGTGCCGCATTGGCTTCCTGCCCTGCTGTCACCGTATCCGACCCGATGGGAGTGGCCGCCGGGGCCTTCCCACAACAGTTTGAGCTGGGTGAGTTCCAGACGCTGGCCGATTGCACGCTTGAGATGGCGGAAAACCCTGACATCGCCGCGATGAACGCCCGCATTCGCGGCAACCCCGAGATGCCCGCGCTGGCCGACCGCATGCCATCCGAGCCATTGGTCGTGGCCCCCTATGACATGATCGGCAGCTATGGCGGCACATTCAACGCCCTGTCCAACGCAACCGAGGCCGGCACGTCGGATTTCATGTCCGTACGCCACGTCAATCTGGTCCGCTACGCGGATGATCTGACAACAATCGTGCCAAATGTCGCCAAAAGCTGGTCGTGGAACGATGACTTTACCCAGCTTACCTTTGTGCTGCGCGCCGGTCACAAGTGGTCCGATGGCCAGCCCTTCGGTGCGGCGGACGTAGAATTCTGGTACGAGAACCTGCAACTTGATCCCAACGTGATCGAAAGCCCCAAGGATTATGTCCTTGCCGGTGGGGAGCCGATGACTGTTGATGTGATCGACGACCTGACCGTGCGGTTCAACATGCCGTCGCCCAAGCCGGGTTTCCTCGCGCATTTTGCAAATCACTATGCGCAGGGTTTCCAGCCCAAGCATTTCCTCGGACAGTATCACCCCGACATCAACCCCGATGCCGACGCGCTGGCGCAATCGCTGGGGTTCGAGGGTGGATATGATCTCATCAAAGCCTACTATGGCAGCTCCGACTGGATGGACACGCCCACACCGATGCTGGCCCATCCTGACAAGGTCGCGGGCCTGCCCCTTGATGCCGCCCCCACATTGGAAAGCCACATCGTCATCTCCGAGACCACGGAAGGCCGTCAATTTGTCGCCAACCCGTATTTCTACATGGTCGACACGGCGGGCAACCAACTGCCCTATATCAACGAGATGGACGAGATTTTTGTCGGCGAAAGCGAAGTGCGGCTGCTGAAACTGGTCAACGGCGAGGTAGACTACAAGGCACAGGCGCTGCAAATCGACTATGTGCCTCTGTTGATGGAAAATCAGGAAAAGGCCGGTTTTGTTGTCGACCTCAAGCCTGACATCACGATGCCGACGTTTGCCTTCAACGTCACGTCCGAAGACCTTGAAAAGCGCAAGGTGTTTGGTGATCTCAAGTTCCGTCAGGCGATGTCGGTTGCGATGAATCGGGATGAGATCAACGAAGTTGCGATGTTTGGCCTTGGCACGCCGCAACAATACGTCGGATTTTCCCCGACCCCTGATTTTGTACCCGCCAAATGGGAACAATATTTCGCACAGCACGATCCGGAAATGGCGAAATCGTTGCTGGATGAAATCGGTGTCGTGGATACGGACGGCGACGGCATGCGCGAATTGCCCAATGGCGATCCGCTGGTCCTGAACCTTCAAGTTGCGACACAAGGCATGTCGATCAAGATCGTCGAACTGGTCGGCCAGACCTGGCGTGATGTCGGCATCAACAACACGGTCAAGGAAGTGACAACAGACGAATACCGGTCTGCACAATCGTCAAACCAGCTGGACGTCACGATGTTTGAGAAAAGCGTGCCGCTGGCCGTTGTTCTGGGCAATGGTGAAATTTTCATTCCGCCTTACGACAACTACTTCAACATGCGCACAGCAATGCTCTGGGGTGAATACGTCGATTCCAACGGCGCATCGGGCGTTGAACCCCCCGCCTACGCCAAGGAAATGATGCAAGACATCAAGACGTTTCAGGCGGCCCAAGTTGGCACCCCTGACTCCGACGCGGCGGGCCTCAAGCTGGTTGAGAACATGACCGGCAATCTGCTGTTCATCGGCACCGTGAAAGAGCAAAAGCCGATCTACCGTGCGGCGGCTCTCAAGAATGTGCCTGCGTTCAAAACGGCGTCTTATGCCTACTACAGGACGTACCCCTACCGTCCGTCGCAGTGGTTCCTCGACGAATAATCCACCTGTGACCTGAACATGCTTTTGGTGCGGGCCTCCTGAACGGGGCCTGGACCCCACGATAAAACCGCGAACCCAAATGGGTCGCATTCCACCGGGGACATGAGGATAGATGGTTCAGTTTCTGCGATTTGCGATGGTGCGGGCCGTGCTTGCCTTTATCACGTTGTGTCTTGTGTCCTTCATCGTTTTTTCACTGATGGAGCTGGTGCCCGGCGACTGCGCCGAACGCTATCTCGCGTTCAAGAACTCCCAGGGGGCGCAGATTTCCATTGCCGACATCGAAACCGAACGTGTCCGGCTTGGCTTGGACAAACCGTTTCTGCAACGCTGGACCAGTTGGATTTACCACGCCTTTCAGGGCGAATTTGGCGACAGCTGCATTCTGCGTCTGAACATCAATCAACTGCTGGGCCAAAAGGTCTGGCTCAGCATCGGCATCTGTCTTGGTTCGCTGCTGCTGGCCTATGCCATCGCCGTCCCGGTGGGGATTATCGCCGCCACATCGCGCAACCCTTTTCTGAACAACGGCCTGCGCCTGGTCAGCTATCTGGGACTTGCACTGCCCAACTTCCTGCTGGCGCTGATGATCATGTTGTTTTCGACCGTTTTCTTTGGCGACAGCTTGACAGGCCTGTTTTCCGCTGAATACCGCGATGCCCCGTGGAGTTGGGGCAAGATCAAGGATTTTCTCGGCCATGTCTGGCTGCCTGTCTTTATCCTTGGCTGGTCTGCCACGGCCTTTGCCATCCAGACCGTGCGGGCGCTGATGTCGGATGAGATCGGCAAGCTCTACGTCACCGCTGCGGCCGCGCGTGGCGTGTCGGGGCGCAGGTTGCTGATGCGCTACCCGGCCCGCCATGCCCTGAGCCCGATCATCAATTCACTGGGGTTTGACCTGAACCGTATCTTCAACGAGTTGCCGATTGTTGCGTTGATCCTCACCCTGACGGAGGCGGGATCATTGTTGACCGAGGCCCTTGCCCGGTCAAACGATCAGCAGCTTGCCGGTGCCATTATCTTTTTCCTGACCGGCAGCATCATCGCCATCAACTTCATCACCGATATTGTGCTGGCCATTGTAGACCCGCGCATTCGCCGCAGCATATTGGGATAACGGACATGACAAACACCAATATCTACGACGCCGCCGTCGATCAAACCGCCAAGGACGCGTATTTCACGGCCTCGCAGGGGCAATTGATCTGGACCCGTTTCAAGAAACAAAAGGCCGCAATGGTGGGGGCATGGGTGTTGGTTGCGCTGATCCTGTCGGGCATCTTTGCGCCTTTCCTCACCCCCTATGATCCCACCATCGCCGGCCGGGACAAGGATTATCTGAACGGCGCGCCCACCGCTTTGCATTTCTGCGATGATAACGGCTGTTCCTTGCGCCCCTTCATCTATGGGGTTGAACGGGAACGGTCGATCCAGACCAATTTCAGATGGGTCACCACCATTAACACCGATGACCGCCGCTACCTCCAGTTCTTTGTCGAAGGCTCTGAATACCGGATGTTGTTCATGAAGATGGACACGCGCCTGTTTGGGGTCGATGAGGGTTATATTCACCTGTTCGGGACGGACTCTACCGGCAAGGACATCTTTTCGCGCACCTTCCACGCCATCAACACGTCGCTTGCGGTAGGCACCATCGGCGTTGTCATTGCCTTTGTCCTCGCCTTGATAATTGGCGGTATTTCCGGCTTTTACGGCGGCTGGATAGACAGTTTCATCCAGATGGTCACGGACGCGGTGCGCACCATCCCGGCCATTCCGTTGTTCATGGCGCTGGCCGCTTTCATCCCCGACACCTGGAGCGCGGAGGAAAGGTTCTTCTTCATCTCCATCATCCTGGGCTTTATCGGATGGCCGACACTGGCCCGCCGGGTGCGCACTCACCTGCTGACCGAACGCAATCAGGAATATGTCCTGGCCGCTCAACTGTGCGGGGCCTCCTCGGGTCACGTCATCCGCAAGCATCTGCTGCCCAGCTTCACCAGCTATATCATCGTCGATCTGGTAATTTCGTTTCCCTACATGGTGCTCTCTGAAACCGCGCTCAGCTTTATTGGTCTTGGCCTCAAAGACCCTGTGAATTCTCTCGGCGTGATGTTGCAAAATGTGACCAGCGCCGATGTCCTGCTGAATTACCAATGGTACTTCATCCCGGTCATCTTTTTCATCGTGCTGGTCATGGCCTTTGTGTTTGTGGGTGACGGATTGCGCGATGCGGCCGATCCGTATGGGGATACCAAGAAATGAGCCGTTTGATTGATGTCGAAAACCTGACCCTGCAATTTGACACCGATGAGGGCCGGATAACGGCCGTTGACGATGTGTCGTTCAGCCTTGAGGCGGGCGAGGTCATGGGATTGGTCGGTGAAAGCGGATCAGGCAAATCCGTGACGGCCAAGTCACTGATGAAACTGAACCCGCGCAATGCGGTCTATGGACCAGACACCAAAATCACCCTTCATCTTGACGACGGTCCGGTCGATGTCATGTCCCTTCAGAACGACCGCGAGATGAAGGTCGTGCGCGGTGGCGCGATTTCGCTGATTTTTCAGGAACCCATGGCCAGCTTTGCGCCCGCAATTTCCATCGGCGACCAGATGGTCGAGCAATTGTTGATCCATACCGATTTTTCCAAGGTGCAGGCGCGGGAGTTGTCGGTCGAAATGCTGGACCGTGTCGGCATTTCCGACGCCAGCACACGCTTTGGTCAATATGCGTTTGAATTGTCGGGCGGGATGCGTCAGCGCGCAATGATTGCCATGGCCCTGTCCACGAAACCCAAACTGCTGATCGCGGATGAACCGACGACGGCGTTGGATGTCACGATTCAGGCGCAGGTGATCGACCTGATGAAAGACCTGGTGTCCGAGTTCGGCATGGGCATCATTTTCATCACCCATGATTTGGGGGTGATCGCCCAGACCGCCGACAAGGTTGCGGTGATGTATCTGGGCCGTCTGGTCGAACAGGGCACAGTGCGCACGTTGTTCTCCAGTCCCCGCCATCCCTATACACGGGCGCTGCTCTCTGCGATCCCCTCGCTTGATCCGGACGACCGGGGCAAGGCGGAAAAGCTGGAAGGCGAGATCCCCTCGCCCACCAATCCACCGCCGGGATGCAAGTTCCAGACCCGCTGCCCCTTTGCCATTGACCGCTGTCGCATCGAAGAGCCTGTTCTTGAGAGTGCGGATGTGGAACACAACGTCGCATGTCACCGCTGGCAAGAGTTGGCAATTTAGAATCAAGATCCATTTTCCCTGTGCCAATCCTGTCCATCACAGCCGTCTCATGGAGAACAGTCGGACAGGGCCGCATCAATCAAGACACGCGCCGCGGCCTTCGCATCCTTGGCCGCATCGGCAGTGCCGCGCATAACGGCCATGACAATTGCGCCTTCCTTCAGCAGCATCAGCTGTCGCGCCAGATCTTTCGCGTTCCTGGCTCCGGCTGCAATGGCGATGTTGTGAACATACTCAAACAACACCTGTTTGTGCGCGGCTGAATGCACGTGAATTGGATCTTCGGGATCCTGATACTCCGCCACCGCCTTGATGAACATGCAACCTTTGAAACCCGGTGACCGGAACCATTCCTCCAAGACATCGAAGGCCGCGAGCAATTGCGCCTTTGGCGTTTTTCCGACGTCTTCGACGCGGCGACAGAACCAGTTTCGAAACTGCTCATCGCGTAGCCGCAACACCGCAAGGATCATCTCCTCCTTGGTTCGGAAATGCTTGTACATGGATGTCTTTGAAATACCGGTTTCCGCCACCAGCTTGTCCATTCCGGTGGCATGGAATCCATCCCGGTAAAACACATCGAGCGCGTTTCTGACCAGTTCATCCCGTTTGTTTGGCCGCATATTGCGTTCCTGTATGTACAGATTGGTACATGTATATGCAGTTCCAAGGCGCAGCGCCACATGAAAATAATTCATTAAAATCAGATCGAAACCCCAAATCCGTACGGGGTGCGCAGAATTTTTGCCAAAATTCATTTGACAAAGGGTACAGATCTGTACATTTATGAGTTCGATTGTGTACCGATCAGTACCCTTATTGATCTACCCACCTCGTGCTTTGAAAGGACCATGAAATGAACGTCTCGCCCCAGCCCGCGGCTTTAATTCTTGGGGCCACGACATTGGCGCTGCTGGGATTGACCGCAAGCCACTTCTGGCCGCCGACACGGTCGTTGTCATGATGCGCGTCGGGGCAAGATAGTCACCTCCCGCCAATGACCCCCCCCGGTCTTTGGCAACCTCCGACCCCGACGACATCACGTCCCCCCGCCGTCGCGGTGCGCTTTGCCTATGAATGGCGTGATGGTCAGGGTCAGTGGTTCCGGTCGCCTGGCAATGAAAACTGGGCATTCGCGCCGGATGAACGGATGCGCCGCCGCATCGCCAACATCAACGACATCACCATCGACCCGCTTTCGCGGCTGTTTCACTGGCCCCTGGGACGTCGCCCCGACGATCACCCCGGCCTCTCCCAACTGAACCTGTAACAAGGAGACCCCCATGCCCCGCGCATTTGCCGAAATCGCCTTTTCCGAAAACGTACGCGCCCAACAGGCGCGCTTGGGATCGGCGCAGGGATATTCAAAATTTCTGTCCCCGGATGCCGACGGCGGCCGAATGCTTGGCGCGCAGGAAGCGGCCTTTGTTCAGGACCGTGACGGATTCTATCAGGCAACGGTTTCCGAGACCGGCTGGCCTTATGTCCAATTCCGCGGCGGTCCGCCCGGTTTCGTCAAGGTCATTGACCCCCGCACCATCGCCTATGCCGATTATCGCGGGAACCGCCAATACCTCAGCCTTGGCAACCTGACCGGGGACGGACGCATTTCGTTGATCTTGATGGATTATCCCAATCGACGCCGGCTGAAAATCTGGGGCCGGGCTCAGATCGTCGAGGGCGATGATGCCAAAGACCTGCTCGACGCGCTGCACAAACCCGGCGATCCGGGCCGGCCAGAACGGGCCATCGTGATCCATATCGAGGCCATTGACTGGAACTGCCCCTCTCACATCCCCCAGCGTCTGACACTCGCCGAAATGCAACCGCAGATCGACGCCATGCGGGCGCAGATCGCCCAACTCACCGCCGAAAATGCGCGCCTTTCCCAACACATTGAACACTCGATCTGAATCGATCCCCGAACCAAAGGAAAAACCCTGACCATGCCACTGAAAAACTTTCTCCACTCCGGCAGCCTTGCCAATACCTGCTTGATCGCCCCGGCAATCAGGGAGTCCAGCTTGAGTTGTTTCTGGACTACGGCACCAATGTCGGCGAATACGCCAGGTGGCAGGCGCTGTTTCGCGAACATCAGCCGCCGACCCTTCTGATGTGGGGCAAGAACGACCCGATCTTTCCCGAGCAAGGCGCGCATCCCTAGAAGGCTGATCTGACCGATCTGAAGTTTCACATCATGGACAGCGGGCATTTTGCCCTCGAAGAATGCGGCCCGGCGATGGTGTCCCGGATGCTGGCCTTTCTGGATCGTGTCACCGATTAGGGGCTGTGTCGCTCAAGGACCGGGGCAGGATCCACATTCTGCTCCGGAAGCTATCACAGGTCGGGGGAATTGACGCAAGTCAATGACCGCCCGCCGATTTTCTGTATGTCTAGGTCAAAGCCCCCTTCTTGTTCGCGACAGGATCCAGAGATGACGACCGTCACCCCACTTCAACAAGACCCGTTGCCCGGTGGAATCCAACCCGAACCGCAAAAACCCAGCGAGCGTTCTGCGGCCTACCGCATGTCGGACATGGATCAACTGGCGCATGGCCATCCCAGCATGGAACAGGCGCTCGACAAGGGACTGAAGGCGGCACAGGCGCGGTTTACCGGCGGGTTATCCCCCATCGCCCTTGCGGCGGCCTATTCGGACTGGGCCTTGCATCTGTCATCGGCACCGGGCAAGCAACTGGAACTGGTAGAAAAGGCCATCACGAAAGCCTGGCGTTCCGCAAATCATGCCGCGTATTGCGCGCAACATCCAAACTGCGCCGAAACCTGCATCACCCCCCTGCCTCAGGACAAGCGGTTTCGCGGGGAGGCCTGGCAGCAATGGCCGTTCAACGCCCTGTCTCAGGCGTTCTTATTGAACCAGCAATGGTGGCACAATGCAACAACCGATGTCGAAGGCGTGACCCGCCAGCATGAAAACGTCGTCACCTTTGCGGCGCGCCAGATCCTGGATGTTTTTTCGCCGTCAAACTTCCCCCTGACCAACCCCGACGTATTGGCCAGGACCGTTCAGGAGGGTGGTATGAACCTTGTGCGGGGCTGGCAGAACTTTATTGAGGACGCGGCACGTGCCAATTCAGGTCGAAAGCCCGTAGGCACCGAAGATTTCGAGGTTGGCCGCACCCTTGCCACAACGCCCGGCAAGGTGGTTTTTCGCAATCGGTTGATCGAGTTAATCCAATACGCTCCCACAACAAAAGCCGTCCGGCCCGAGCCCATATTGATCGTCCCTGCCTGGATCATGAAATACTATATCCTCGATCTGACGGACGAGAAATCTCTGGTTCGGTATCTGACTGGCCAGGGGTTCAGCGTGTTCATGGTGTCGTGGAAAAACCCCGACGCCAACGACCGGAATCTGGGGATGGACGATTACCTGTCACTGGGTCTGATGGAGGCATTGGATGCCATCGATGCGATCACCGATGGTCAAAAGATACATGCGGCGGGATATTGTCTTGGGGGAACGTTGTTGTCGATTGGGGCTGCGGCCATGGCACGGGACGGCGATGACAGATTGCAAAGCCTGACGTTGCTGGCGACCCAGACCGATTTCACCGAGGCCGGGGAACTGATGCTGTTCATCAACGACAGCCAGCTGACCTATCTGGAAGACATGATGTGGTACAAAGGCTATCTGGATACCAGGCAGATGGCAGGTGCCTTTCAACTCCTGCGCTCCAACGACCTTATCTGGTCGCGTGTCATTCACGATTACCTGATGGGAGAACGATCCGAAAAAAGCGATCTCATGGCCTGGAACGCCGACGCAACGCGGATGCCCTACCGGATGCATTCGGAGTATCTCCGGCAGTTGTTCCTGCAAAACGATCTGGCAGAGGGGCGCTACCGGGTCGGCGGGCGGCACGTTGCCCTATCTGACATTCGTGTTCCCGTGTTTCTGGTTGGGACCGAGCGCGACCATGTGGCCCCCTGGCGTTCGGTCTACAAGTTCAACCTGTTGTCGGACACTGAGGTGACATTTCTGCTGACAGGGGGCGGGCACAACGCAGGCATTGTTCCGGACCCCGACCATCCCCGAAGCCAATACCGGGTTCGGACCAAGCGCAACGACGCGCCCTACACCGCCCCTGATCGGTGGGTCGAAGAGACAGAAGCCGTCAGCGGATCATGGTGGCCTGCCCTTTCTGCGTGGCTGGCCGACCGATCCGGTGCGCCGGTTCCACCTCCCGAAATCGGAACAGAGGCCAAGGGGTACAGGCCCTTGTGCGACGCCCCCGGCAGTTATGTTTTTCAGGCGTGAAGGTCAGGCGCTCACACCCCGCAGGGGCTATGGCGGCCAGGTTGGTCGCGACCTGCCGCCGTGCCTTACACAAGCCCCGCTCCGGAACATGCGGGTGCGGCAGGTCGACATGATCCAACAACAATGACCACTCCCCACCCCATGACATCCCAAAAGGCCCCGGTTAATGCAGTACATTGAAAACAGAACCTTTGACGAGATTAATGTCGGGGACAGTGCCGATCTGACGCGAACACTGAAACCCAAGGACATCGAGCTTTTTGCCGTTATGTCCGGTGACGTGAACCCGGACCATATGGACCCGGATTTTGCCAATTCGGATATGTTTCACAAGGTGATCGCCCATGGCATGTGGGGGGGCGCATTGATCTCGGCGGTACTGGGGACTGAATTGCCCGGACCGGGAACCGTCTATGTTGAGCAGTCCCTTCAGTATCATCATCCAGTCGGCTTGGGTGACACCGTGACGATACGGGTCACTGTCACGAAAAAGAACGCCGAAAATCACCAGGTCACACTCAGGTGCCAATGCACCAATCAAACCGGCGAGACGGTCATTGACGGGCAGGCCACTGTAGTGGCCCCACCCTGCAAGGTGCGCCGCCCCGCAGCCCCTTTGCCGGATGTGCATCTGCATGAACGTGCGGCACGGTTCAATGAACTGATCCGGTCGACCCTGCCACTGGACCCGGTGCGGACGGCGGTTGTGCATCCCTGTGATGCGGTGTCGCTCGCCGGTGCCCTCGAGGCAGCAGTTAAGGGGATGATCGTGCCGGTGCTGGTGGGGCCAAGGGCCAGGATCGAGGCCACCGCGACACAGGCCGAACGGGATCTGGGCGGTGTCGAGATCATTGATGCGCCCCACAGCCATGCCGCCGCAGAGCAGGCCGTCGCACTCGCGCGCGCTGGAAAGGTCGACATGTTGATGAAAGGCAAGATCCACACCGATGAATTGTTGGGCCCCATCGTGAACAAACAGACCGGTCTGCGCACCGAACGCCGGATGAGCCATGTGTTTGTGCTGGATGTGCCGACCTATCCCAGGCCGCTGATGGTTACCGATGCGGCCATCAACATTTTTCCCGATCTCACGATGAAACGCGACATCGTCCAGAACGCCATCGAACTTGCACAGGCCCTTGGCAACGCACAGCCGAAGGTGGCGGTCTTGTCGGCGGTGGAAACTGTCACGCCGACCATCCCCTCGACCCTGGATGCCGCGGCCCTGTGCAAGATGGCGGACCGGGGGCAAATCATCGGTGGCACACTCGACGGGCCGCTGGCTTTTGACAATGCGGTGTCCCAGACGGCCGCAACGGCCAAGGGGATCGTATCGAACGTTGCCGGCGTGGCCGACATATTGCTTGTCCCCGACCTTGAGGCGGGCAACATGATTGCCAAACAATTGATCTATCTCGCCGGGGCGGATGCCGCCGGACTTGTTCTGGGGGCAAAGATCCCGATTGTTCTGACAAGCCGTGCCGACGGGATCCTTTCGCGGCTCGCCTCGGCGGCCATCGCGCAGATTTTCGTCCGCCATCAAAACGCAAGTAGCACGACATGAGCGGCCATATTCTGACCTTGAACGCGGGGTCTTCAAGCATAAAGTTTGCGGTGTTTGAACAGGATCCCGCGCGCTCCACCCCCCGGATCAGCGGCAAGATTGCGGGGATCGGGCGCGCGCCGGAATTTACGGCAACCAATGGATCAGGCACCCCGCTCGACAAGGGGGCGCTGGAAACGCTGGACACGGGCCTGGACCATGAACAGATCATCGCGCTTTTCCTGTCATGGCTCAGGGACCACCGGGGCGGCAAGCCGTTGTTGGCAGTGGGCCACAGGGTTGTCCATGGCGGTCTGCGTTTCACCGGACCGACCCGCATCACGCAGGACGTTCTTGACGCACTGGAAGGGTTCTCGCCTCTGGCCCCGCTGCACCAACCTCATAACCTTGCAGCAATCCGCGCCGTCGCGGAATGGCAGCCCGGACTGACACAGATCGCCTGTTTTGACACCAGCTTTCACCGAAGTCAGGACCGGGTGGCCGAACTTTTCGCCCTGCCCCGTGCCCTGTTGGATGAAGGCGTTATACGCTACGGGTTTCATGGCCTTTCCTATGAATACATTGCCAGCGTCCTGCCGGATCACATTGGGGCGCGGGCGCAAGGCCGGGTGATTGTCGCGCATCTGGGCAATGGTGCCAGCATGTGCGCCATGAAGGACCGCAAGAGCAGGGCCACCAGCATGGGATTTACGGCACTTGACGGTCTGATGATGGGCCGCCGATGTGGCACGCTGGATCCCGGTGTTGTACTGTATCTGATGCAGGCCAGGGGCATGACAGCGGCGGAGGTCGAAACGCTGTTGTATCGCAAATCGGGCCTTCTGGGGGTGTCAGACATCAGCAACAACATGCAGGTGTTGACACAAAGCGACAGCCCCAATGCCCGCGAAGCGATTGATCTGTTCTGCTACCGGGCTGCCAGCGTCCTTGCGGGGCTGGTCCCGGCAATTGATGGGTTGGACGCCTTGGTCTTTACCGCCGGCATCGGCGAAAACGCATCAGCAGTCCGCAAAGCCATCTGCGACCGGCTGGCGTGGTTGGGCATCGCGCTGGATGAGGATGCCAATGCGGCCAATGCAACAACGATCAACACACAGGACGCCCCAGTGAAGGTGCTGGTTATCCCTACAAATGAGGAAATTGTCGTCGCCAATGGCTGCCGCCTGCTGTTGGCCTGACCGTCCGCACCCGACACGGCGCGGGCGATGCCTGGCGGTCGTCGACGCCGGCAAAACCAAACGGGCGGAGAAATGCCAAGGCTGCCCGCTCGACGGCATATTGATCTGCAACCTGATTGACCCGGAGCGGCCCCGCGCCCCCTTGATGCAGGCGCAAGAAACAGCAAATCTAAAGACGCTTACCACGAAGTGGAAAACCCCATGGCATCTGACGCAGACCCCGGCCTCCCGCTCAGCACCAACGGGCGTGCACCGGCCAATGGCGGCCCCTCGCCCAAGCGGTCCTTTCGCCGACGCTTGCTGTTGATCCCATTGTTCATGCTGACGCTTTTCACCGGGGCGGTTATCGGCATGTACTTTCAACCGCCCGGACTGAAGGTGTTTTTCAAGGCCACCGGGCTTGAGCCGGGTGCGGGAACCCAAACACCTATCGCCGTCGCCATTCAGCAGGTGACAACCCAGGAGCAGGTTGCCGTGGTCAGCGAGGGGGATGTCGTGGCGCTGGGCCGGATCATCCCCATCGGCGATGTGATCAGCGTCGCAACCCCATCCGGCGCCGGGGATGCCCGGATATCTGAAATCCGGGTTGCGGTTGGCAACATTGTTGCTGCCAACAGCATTCTTGCCGTTCTGGACAACCTGCCCCAGTTGCAAAGCGCCGTGGCCTCTGCCGAGGCCACCCTGCGGGTACGGGAAGCCACATTGATCCAGACACGCGCGTCAAATCAGGCAAGCCTTGGCGAGGCGCAGGCGTCTGTTGAACGCGCCCAGGCGACGGCGACCGCGGCCCAGGCCGACCTGACGCGGGTGACGTCGCTCTTTGAACGCGGTGTTACAACCCGGTCGGAGTTCGATCAGATTGTCGCCAAGACAACCGAAGCGGAGCGGGACGTCGAACGCGCCCTTGCGACCCTGTCGCGCTATGCATCGGGGTCCGAGACGGTTCAGGCCGATATTGCGGTGGCCGAGGCAAACGTCGAGGCTGCGCGGGCGGATCTGGCCCGTGCCCGCCAGGATCTGGAGCGCGCCTATGTGCGTGCCCCCGAAAGCGGCCGGGTTCTGGACATCAACGCACGGGCGGGCGAACGCCCTGCCGCCGACGGCATCGTCGATCTGGGCGATACCTCACAGATGACCGTGGAGGCCGAAGTCTACCAGACCATGATCGGGCGCGTGACCATTGGCGATCCGGTCACAGTGTCGGCCAATGCGCTTGATCGGGATTTGCAGGGCGTTGTGTCGGCCATCGGGCTTGAGATCGGGCGGCAATCCATCACGTCGGATGATCCGGCCGCCAACACCGATGCACGGGTGGTTGATGTCATCGTGATGCTGGATGCGGCCTCGTCAGAGCTGGCGCAAGGCTATACCAATCTCGAAGCGGTGGTTCGAATTGACGCCGGCCGTGCCGAATGAACAGGTTGCTGACCTTTCTTTTCGGTCGATTGCCTATCGGGTGGCTGCAATTGTCACACAACAAGGCCCGGCTATTTGCCGCCGTGTCGGGGGTCGCGTTTGCAAACCTTCTGGTCTTTATGCAACTGGGGATCATGGGGGCGCTGAATGGGTCGACTGTTGCACCCTATTCCCTGATCCAGGCCGACATCATCTTGTCCTCGAAAGAAGGCAACACCCTGACCGACAGCGAAAACATCGCAGGTGTGCGGATGTTTCAGGCGTTGGGGGTGCCGGGTGTGGCCGAGGCAATGCCGCTCTTTATCGGGACTCTCCCCTTTACGCTGGATGACGGAACATCCGTGTCGCTGCTGGCCTTTGGGGTTGATACGACCCAGACCCGTTTCGTTTCCCCTGGCATCGCGCCAGTGCTTGGACGGTTGACCATCGAAAACACCGTGTTGCTGGACCGCGACACCCGTGGCATGCCCGCCTCCGTGGTGGAGGGGTTGAACAGGGCAGAGCCCTATTCTTTCGAGGCAAGGGGGGGCACGCTTACAGCCATTGGGACAATGGAGGTCGGGGGCGGTTTTCTCGCGGATGGCATGCTGGTGACCTCGGATCAGACCTTTTTGCGGTTCTTTCCAACCCGCAGCAGCGGCGCCCCCAATCATGTTCTGCTTCAGGTTGGCGACGGGGTTTCCGCCGACACGGTGGCCGATCGGCTGCGCATCGCCCTTCCAGCGGACAGTGTCCGGGTCCAGACCACCCCGGAGGCGCAACAGGCCGACCGGGCCTTTATGTCTACCGAGCGTCCGACCGGGATCATCTTTGGCTTTGGCGTCTTTATGGGGATTCTTGTCGGTCTGGTGATCGTCTATCAGGTCTTGTCGACGGACGTGGCCGACCACTTGAGGGAATACGCCACCTTCAAGGCCATGGGATATGGGCAGTCGTTTTTCCTTGGTATCATCTTTGAAGAAGCGGTGGTTCTGGCCATATTCGGATTTGTTCCGGGGTTCCTGATCTCGATGGGGCTATATGCCGGGCTGGTGACGGTGACGGGCTTGCCGGTCACGATGGAGGCAGGTCGCGCGGCTTTGGTGTTTGCCGGAACGCTGGCGGCCTGCACTTTGTCGGGTGCCATTGCGACACGGCGGCTGGCCAACGCTGATCCGGCGGATCTTTTCTAATGGCGGAGGCGGCGGTAGAGGTTCGGGAGCTGAACCATTTCTTTGGCACCGGCGAGGCCCGAAAACAGGCCATATTCGACATCAACATGACAATTGAGCGGGGTGGTTTGACCATTCTGATGGGGCCGTCGGGATCAGGCAAGACCACGTTGCTGACCCTGATCGGCGCCCTGCGCGATGTGCAGGAGGGCAGCGTCGTCGCTCTGGGTCAGGAGCTTCAGGGGGCAGCCGAGGCGGAGCTTGTCGCCCTGCGCCGCAGGCTTGGGTTTATCTTTCAGGCACACAACCTGCATGAGAGCCTGACGGCCATTGAAAACGTGCTGATGGGCCTTGAGGTTCACGGCACCGGAAACCGCAGCGTGCAGCGCAAAGCCGCCGCTCATATGCTTGACCTTCTGGGTCTGTCCGATCGCCGCAGCTATTTGCCGGGCAATTTGTCCGGGGGGCAAAAGCAACGGGTTGCCGTCGCGCGGGCGCTGGTCTCAAATCCGGAAATGGTTTTGGCGGATGAACCCACGGCGGCGCTGGACAAGGCGTCCGGACACACCGTGGTCAAGATGTTGAAGTCGCTGGGGGTCTTGCGGGGCACAACCACCGTCATGGTCACACATGATCCCCGCATCCTCGAGATGGCCGACAGGATTGTAACACTGGAGGACGGGCGCATTGTATCCGACACCCGCCCGTAGCATGCCATGTGGTCAGGTTTCGGTGAATTCAGCCAATCCATAGGCTGTTCGGTACGCATCGCCCAAAGTGTTGTCCGGGCAATCTGCCGCGTCCTCGAAGATTGGCAAATGGAATTCGATCTCGCTCCCGCCGACCCGGCTCTGAGTGCCGCCCAGTTGTGCCAGCAGGCCGAGCATCTGTTCATTGTCAACATGCACAAGTGCGGTGAACCCGGTCAGACCGTTCACAAAAGCATATTTGGACAGAACGCCCAACAACAAGCTGCCGAGGCCCAGCCCTTGACAATCATCCACGATCGTCACGGCGATCTCGGCAAGACTGCTTTGGTCGGACTGCCGGACGTAGCGCGCGATGCCCACGGGCAACACCTCTTCGCCGTCCTGTATCACTGCACCGATTGCCACATGGTTGGTGTCGTTTGCCGCGGTGAAATTGGTAAGCTCCGACCTGCTTAGTCTGGGATGGACCCCGAGGAACCGAAAGTAGCGCGATTGGTCCGACAAATGTTCAAAACCCGCTTTCAAAAGGTGCCGGTCTGCCGGTTCAACGTCCCGGATCAACGCGATGCTTGCGTTTCTCAATGGCGTTGAAAAGGGAATTAGCTTTTTCATGCGGCCTCCGGCGGGACTGGACACACTCCAGTCAAATCATGGAACGCCCCTGCAAACAAGCAATCGCTGCGCAGTCACCTTGACGGGGGCCGGCCTGATGTTTCATCGTGGGCTGTGTCGTTTGAGCTGATGTACGATTGACCCGATCTGTAGTACGCAAGTTCAAACAGACCTTCGGAGACCTGATTTGGAAAGACGTCTTGCCGCTATTCTGGCCGCGGATGTGGTTGGCTTCAGCGCGCTGGTCGGGCGGGACGAAGGCCGCACCCTCACCGCGCTAAAGGCGCATACCGCTGTCTTGCAACCGATGATCGGACTGCACGCGGGGCGTATTTTCAAATTCACTGGCGACGGGTTTCTGGCCGAATTCGGGTCTGTCGTTGATGCGGTGTCCTGCGCCGATGCACTGCAGAAACGCATGGCCGAACGCAATATGGACGAACCAGAAGATACCCGGCTGGATTTCCGAATGGGGATTCACACCGGCGATGTCGTCGTCGATGGCGATGGCGATGGCGATGGCATGCTGGGGGATGGTGTGAACATCGCAACACGTCTCGAAGCCATCGCAAAACCCGGTGGAATTGCCCTGAACCCCGCCGCGTCGGTCTTGCATCGCTATATCGCCGTTGCCAGTTCCGAATTGGGCAGGCCAGAAGACACCGCAAAGGCACTGGCGCGGGCGATGGAGTTGGCCCCCGGTTTCAAGACGCGGGACTTCATCAAATACCTCTCAAACAGCGTCAAGGTCGCTGATGCGCTCTGGAAAAGCTACGAAACGGCCCTGATCCGGGCCGGTTTTCCAGAATAGCGCCGAAATTTCTCCCGCCCCTGCACACCGCGGACAAGAAAGGGTCTGGCCGTTCAGTCAAACACCAACCGGGGCCGCCCCCAGGTCGGCAGGCAGCGGCCATCGCTACACCTGTTGCACCGCACGCAACGCGGCACGCAACACGTCGCGGTCGCCGATATGATTGGCAAGAACCAGCACCAGACGGGCATTCAAGGCATCACTGGCGGCTTTGTCCAGCCCCTGATGGACCGCCAGCAATTCATCATAGAACCCATCCGGGTCGGGGATATTTGGATCAAGAGTGAGGGTCATGGGTCAGCGCCCCTTTGCGATGGCCGCGCGCAGCGCCGCCGAGATGTGGTCAGTTTCGGCGGAATGCCACCGCGCGGCTACGTGTTGATCCGGGCGGATCAGATAGATCGCCTGCGATTCAACACCCAGATACCTGTCGCGGATCGCACCACTTGGATCATCCTTGTCCGTATTCAACGTCACACGCCCAAGCGGTATCCCGTCAACCTGCGACACATCCGGCGCGCCCGTGTTGATCGCCAGGATTGTAAACCGGCCGGGCAACCGGTCCAGCAGGAAACCGTCATTCAGCGGCGCATCCACACAGGGCGCACCGACGCGGGTACGCGCCGGGCCGTCCAATTCATCCGGTCCATTCAGCGACAACCCGTCATAGACGCATGGCACCGACAGACGCCCCGAATTCACCAGGGGTCTGGCAAAGGCATGATCGCGCGCCAGTTCCAGCACCGCGTTTCGGAAAATTTTGCTGATCTCGCTTTTCGGGGTGAGGAAATCGGTCGCACGGGTGGAATTGAGGATGTTTTCATCCGCGCCATGCACCCGCTCTTCGGAGTATGTGTCCAGCAGCGCCTCCGGGGCCAGCTCGTTGATGACAAGATCAAGTTTCCACGCCAAATTGTCCGTGTCCTGCATCCCTGAATTGGCCCCACGCGCACCGAAGGGGGACACCTGATGGGCGCTGTCTCCGGCAAAGAGAACCCGATCATGGCGGAATTTCTGCATGCGACGGCATTGGAATGTATAGATCGAGGTCCATTCCAATTCATAGGCCACGTCAGGCCCCAGCATCGCATCGACGCGGGCGCGGATGTTTTCCTCTTTCAACTCCTTGTCGCGGTCGATGTCCCAACCCAGTTGGAAATCTATCCGCCAGATGTCGTCGGGTTGTTTGTGCAGCAGGGCCGAGGCACCGCTGTCCTTGAAGGGCGGTTCAAACCAGAACCAGCGTTCGGTGGGAAAAGGCGCTGTCATCTTGACGTCGGCAATCAGGAAATTGTCCTCGAACACCCGCCCGTCAAAGCTGAGCCCCATCATGTCGCGGATCGCGGAGCGTGCGCCGTCGCAAGCGATCAGCCAGTCGGCTTCGACCTGATAGGGACCGTCAGGCGTGTCGACCTCAAGGGTCACATGATCGTCATGCTGTGCAAGTGCCGTGACCGCGTTCTGGCCGCGAATTTCAATGGGGGCACCCTGCTTTTGGGCGTTGCGCACCTCATCCACCAGAAACTTCTCGAAATAGGGTTGTTGCAGGTTGATGAAGGCGGGGTTTCTGTGACCTTCTTCAGGCAACAGGTTGAATTCAAACACCGGATCGTCGCCGTGGAACACCTTGCCCACATTCCACACCACACCCTTGTCCACCATTGCACGCCCTGCACCAAGGCGGTCAGCAATCTCCAGCGTGCGTTTGGAAAAGCAGATGGCGCGGCTGCCCTGGCCGACCCCCTCGTGATCGTCCAGCACCAGCACCGAAATGCCCTTGCGGCCCAGATCAAGCGCGGTTGCCATGCCGATGGGGCCACCGCCGACGATGACAACCGGATGACGCTTTGGGGCACCGGTTTGCGCGGCTACCCGTTCGTAGGGGTATAGTTTGAACGCAATGTCATAACGCACGTCTACCATTTTTGGTCCTCCCGTTTATGATTGGCAAAGCTGAATTTTTTGAAATTCAGGCCCGTTTTCTTCCAAGAAAACGCACCCTCCCTACCCCTGCAATTCTGCCCACATCTCAAGGTCACGCTTGTCGGTCCAGATGCGCGGATGGGCAATGCCGCGCGCCTCATCGTAGGCCCTTGAAACATTGAACGGCAAACAATGTTCATAGATCGCGTAATCCTTGAACTTCGGATCACAGGCCGCGCGCACGGCGTCCCAGGCCTCCTTGAGGCTGCCACCGCGGGCCGCAACACGCGCCGCCGGCGCATAGGTGCTGTCGACAAAATCGCGTGTGCTGCCGATGGCGCGGGCCACCGCATCCTTGCCCACCAATGCG
>CAXBKL010000068.1:0-19664 GCA_963976125.1 uncultured Sulfitobacter sp.
GGTGTGAGCCTGCCGCTGCAACCGGTTGAACATATGTATGTTGTAACCGAACCTGCTCCCGGCCTGCCCCATCCCTTCCCGGTGATCCGCGACCTCGATAGGGGGATTTATCTCAAGGGAGACGCGGGCAAGCTTGTCATTGGCGGATTTGAACCAAATGCAAAATGCTGGAACGCCTACGGCCCCGAGGGCGACCGGGCGTTTCTGGAAATGGCCGAGGATTGGGATCAGTTCGCACCTTTTATGGAGGCGGCGCTGGAATTGTGCCCGTCGTTGGAAACCATTGGCATTCAGCATTTCATGAATGGCCCCGAAAGTTTCACCGCCGATACCCGCCCCTTGGTCGGCGAAACCGAGGTGAATGGCCTGTTTGTGGCTGCCGGGATGAACTCGGTCGGGATCATGTCCTCGGCTGGGATCGGGCGCGCGCTGGCCGATTGGATCCTATGGATATGTGGGAGGTAGACGTCGCCCGTGTCGATCCGGCGACGGCGCGCCCTGCCCATATGCAGGATCGCATGAAAGAGGCGGTGTCCGATCTCTTCGCGCTCCACTGGCCGCATAAACAGCCGCAGGCCGGGCGTGGCCTGCGAAAGTCTGCGTTACATGACCGATGGGCGGCGGCAGGTGCGCAGTTTGGTGTAACCGCAGGGTGGGAGCGCGGCCTCTGGTACGGCGCGCCTCAGCGGTATTCTGTGGGGGATCAACCCTGGTGGCCTATCGTCGAAGCCGAGGCGGCGGTCATGGCCCAGGGGGCCGCACTGATCGACCTCAGCCCGTTCACCAAGGTTGAGATTTCCGGGCCTGACGCGCTTTACGGATTGAACTGGTTGTCGACGGCCCCGCTTGACGTTGCTGAGGGCCGCGCGGTCTATGCCCAGCTTCTGAATCCGCAGGGGGGGATCGAGATGGATGTCACGATCACACGCCTGGGCGCGGCGCTGTTTCACCTGACCTCGGGTGCTGCAACCCGTGCGCGCGACCTGGCGTTTTTGCGACGGAACCTTCCGCAGGGCGTGCAGGTTTCAGATGTAACCGAGGGACTTTGCACGATTGGCGTGATGGGTGCCGGCAGCCGGACTCTGCTGACCGGACTGGGCAATCTGCCCGATCTGCCCTTCGGCCACGCGGGCACCGACCAAATCGCAGCGATTACATGCCGTGCCACACGTCTGAGCTTTGTCGGCGAGTTGGGCTGGGAACTGACCGTTTCGAACGAACTTGCCCCTGCGCTTTTTGACGCGCTGCGGGGGGCCGGAGCAGTCCCAATGGGGCATTTTGCACTCGACGGCTGCCGGATCGAAAAAGGGTTCAAGCATTGGGGGCATGAACTGGGTCCGGGGATAACCCCACTGCAAGCCGGCTTGGGTTTCACCATCGACTGGGACAAAGACTTTATCGGAATGGCTGCACTCACAAGACAGCGGAACGAAGGCCTGCATCGGCGGCTGGTCCTGTTGCAGGTCGAGGGCGGCGCGCTGATGCTGCATGACGAGCCGGTCTTTGAGGCAGGCCGTTTTGTGGGTCTGACAACGTCCGGGGCGCGCGGGCCGCGCACCGGGCTGAACCTGTCCTTTGCGATGGTGGAGGTCTCACCGGGCGAAACGCTGGAAGAGACCTGCGCGCGCGCATTCACAGTGCGGGTCGCGGGGCAGAATTATCCGGCCAGGCCGTTGCGCAGGCCCCCATTTGACCCAAAGGGCGAAAGGACGCGTGCATGACAAAGGCACAGGTTCTGATTGTCGGAGGCGGCGCGATGGGCGTGTCGTTGATGTACCATCTGGTCAAGGCGGGCTGGTCGGATGTGCTGTTGGTGGAAAAGAACGATCTGACCCACGGTTCGACCTGGCATGCGGCCGGGCTGTGCACGCATTTTGCGCATAACCCAACCATTCAGGAACTGCGCGCCACTTCTGTGCGGCTCTACCGGGATATTCTGCCACACGAAACCGGGCGGGACTGCGGCTTTCATCCTTCGGGCGCGATGCGCATCACCCGCAACCCCGACCGGATGGACGAATTCCGCCATGTGGCAGGGCTGTCCGAGTTCACCGGCTACCCGCTGGAAATCCTGACGCCCGACCGGATTGCCGAACTGCACCCGCTGGCCCGGCTGGATGGGTTGCTGGGCGGCATCTACGAGCCGGATGATGGCCATGTTGACCCCACCCTGGCCACCAATGCGATGGCCGAAGTCGCACGCGGCGGCGGGGCGATGATCTGGCGCAATTGCCCGGTGACAGGCATCCGGCGAGAGGATGCACATTGGTTGGTCGAAACAGCCAGGGGGGATGTGCAGGCCACCCATATCGTCAATGCCGCCGGCACCTGGGGTTGGGAAATCGGTCATATGATGGGGGTCAACATCCCTTCGGTCCCGGTGCTGCACCAATATCTGGTGACGGACACCGTCAAGACGGTCAGCGACCGGACCGCAGCGGGCTGGCCCGAATTGCCGATCATCCGTGATCCCGAGGAAAGTTGGTACGTACGACAGGAGCGTGACGGTTTGATCCTCGGGCCTTACGAAAAGGACGCGCAGGTTTGGTCTGTTGATGGTGTTCCTCCAGAGTTTGGCGCAGACCTGATGCCGCCTGATCTGGACCGGGTAGAGCATATCATTCTCGCCGCGATGGAGCGGATTCCGGCACTTGAAACCGGCGGCGTGAAATCGGTCATCAACGGTCCGATCACGTTCACACCGGATGCCAACCCTCTGATCGGGCCGGCGCAAGGGCTACAGAATGCCTGGCTTCTGACCGGTTCTTCCATGGGCGTGATGGAGGGCGGTGGCGCAGGCAAATTCCTGGCCCATTGGATGACCCACAAAGCGCCGCCCATGGACGCGCTGGCCGTGGACAGCCGCCGCTTTGGCCGCTGGGCCGATCGCGACTACCGCGTGGTGAAAGCCATCGAGTGTTTCGGTCTGCAATTCGGGGTCCATTACCCCCACGAAGAACGCCCTGCCGGCCGTGGGCTGCGCCTGTCGCCGCTGCATGATCTGATGATCGAACGCGGCGCGGTGATGGGGGCGGCGCACGGGTGGGAGAGGCCGAACTGGTTTTCGGACAGACCCGGCGCAGTGGCCGACGAGACATTCCGCCGCGCCAACTGGTTTGCGCCGGTTGCCGCCGAAGTCGAGGCGGCCACAACCCGTGTCGCACTGGCGGACCTATCGGTGTTTTCCAAGTACGACGTCAAGGGGACGGACGTCGTGGCCTTCCTTGAAGCGCTTGGTGCCAATCGAGCACCCAGAACCGGGCGCATCGGGTTGACCCATGCGCTGACCCCTGCTGGCGGCGTCTTGTCTGAATTTACCGTCACGATGCTGGGGCCAGACCATGCATATCTGACCTCGGCTGCGGCTGCCGAGGAGATTGACCTTGACCTGCTGCACGACCGGGCCAAGGGGTTCGACGTACAGATCGCAAACGTAACGGAAGACAGTGCCGTTATTGGCGTCATGGGGCCGCGCGCACCGGATGTTCTTGCGGGATTGGCCGATATGCCCTGGCTGTCGGTTCGCGAAACCACCGTTTCGGATGTGCCGGTGCGCGTCCTGCGGGTGTCCTATATCGGTGAGCCGGGGTGGGAGCTGCACGTCGAGGCCGACAAGGCTGTTGAGCTCTTTCTGGCGCTGGAACAACTGGCACAACCCCTTGGCCTTGGCTTTTATGGTGCATATGCCGCCAATTCCATGCGCTTGGAAAAAGGGTACCGAAGCTGGGGCAGCGACCTGACCACGGAACGCAGCCCGCTGGAAGCGGGCCTTGGGCAATTCGTGCGCCCCGAACTGTGGGGCGGGCTGATCCGTGATTCCAACTGGGACATGGTGCTGCTGGAGATCGCAGTGGGCGAGATCGACCCATTCTATGCCCACACCCTGTGGCAGGAAGAGCGCCCTGTCGGGATCGTCACATCGGGTGCTTACGGTCATCGCACGGGCAAGGTTCTGGCTCTGGCTTACCTGCGCGACGCCTTGGCCCGCGATGGGCTTACCGTGTCGATCCTCGGCCAGCATCGCGCCGTTACGATCCTGGCTGAACCGCCGTTTGACCCCAACAACACCCGCCTGAAACCCGGAGACCCAACATGACCGACCATGCCCTGCACACCGATTGGGGTTTTGCCGCCACAGCGGCGCGGCGCGATCAGTACTACGCCGCTTCTCTGACCCGCTTTACACCATTTCGCGATCCCATCGTGTTCAAGAAGGGCGCGGGACAATACCTGTGGGACACGGACGGGCGAAAATACATTGATATGCTGGGAATGAATGTCTGTATCTCGGTCGGCCATTCCCACCCGCGCGTCGTGGCCGCAGCGATGGAACAGGCGCGCGAACTGACCCATTGCACGACAATGTTCTACCACCCCACCCCTGCCCATCTGGCCGAGGAGCTGGCGGCCACCATGCCCGCAGGGCATGACTGGGTTGTGCATCTGACCAATTCCGGCTCCGAAGCGATTGATCTGGCGATGACAATGGCCCGTACCTACACCGGCAACCTTGACCTGCTGGCCTTGCGGACCGCCTATCACGGACCCACTGCCGCCGCGCAATCAATAACAGGCATTGCCGGATGGCGTCATCCCGGCATGCCCGGCAATGTCGCCTTTGTGCCCGAGCCCAATCAGTATCGCGGCATCTTCGGCTCCGGCACCCGGCCCTATCTGGACGAAATCGACCAGACAATCGCCTCGGCCACGTCTGGAAAGGTTGCGGGCATCTTCGTTGAGAGTGTTCAGGGTTATGGCGGCATCATCGAAATGCCCCCCGGCTATATGTCCGGCGCCGCCGAGCGGGTGCGCGCGGCAGGCGGGCTCTATATTGCCGACGAAGTGCAATCCGGGTTTGGCCGCACGGGGGCGCATTTCTGGGGATTTGAGGCAGACGCTGTGGTGCCGGACATCGTCGTTATGGCCAAGGGGCTGGGCAACGGATTTCCGATCGGTGCCGTGGTGGCCAAAAAACACATCGCCGCCCCCATGGCCGAAAAGTTCATGTTCCACACTTATGGTGCCAACCCGACATCCGCCGCCGCAGCGCGCGCTGTGCTGAATGTGCTGCGAGACGAGGGGCTTCAGGACAACGCCCGCACGGTTGGTGCCGCAATGCTCGAACGGCTGCACGACCTGAAGGATAAACACGCAGCAATCGGAGATGTGCGCGGCAAGGGGCTGATGCTGGCCATCGAAATGGTCGGCGACCGCGACGCCAAAACACCCGACAAGGACACGACCACCGAAGTGTTCGAAGGCTGCCGGGATCAGGGGATCATCCTGTCCAAATCCGGCCCCTTTCAGTCCTGCCTGCGCATGGTGCCACCGCTGTGTTTGTCGATTGAAGACGTAGACAATGTGGCGAATGGTTTGGATATGGCGTTTCAAAAGGCGGCAATGCGCCTGGGTTCCTAGGCTGTTATTGACCCATCGTTTGGGCGGGCCTGCTCACTGCACAGGTGCGCGAAACGCAGGCTCGCAAAAATGGCAGGGCTTTCTCACCGCGCTGGGCGATCTGTCGGAAGCATTGACCCTGTTGAGGGACCACCAGACCAAATGGCCTTTTTGTGGGGGAGCCTGTTGCACCGTCCGCGTCGGATCCTGTTTGAATTGTGTGGTTGGCCGAGGCCGGTCGATGATGCATGGCCTTCCCGCCAAATCATACCAATCGTTCGGGCCTTGGCGGGATCAATACCCCGCCATCACCAAAGCGACAAACCAAGAACCGCCTTTCAATAGGCGTCATGATACCGAAGCCAGCTCATGGGATTGCCTTGGCCCGGCTCGTCCCGACCTTTTGGCGTGAGGTCGATATAGGCATAGGCCGCGTTGGTGGTCTCAAGGCCCCGGCCATAGGTCGAGTAGGTATGATAGACCGCGCCATCGTCGCCCTTTGCAAATACGGATATACCATGCATTTCATCCATCGGCGGGTTTTCCATGGTACCAAAATTATAGCTGTTGTGCATGTCTTTTGGACGGTCCGACCCGAAACCCACGTCATAGTCGAAATTGAAACCGGTCCCGTTTGACGACACCCAGTCAAAGTCCCATCCCATCCGTTTTTTGAACGGTACCAGGCGGTCGAGCGGGGCAGAGGACACAACCACAAAGGCAACGTCCCTGGCATTCAAATGGGGCGTCAGGCCGTTGTAGCTGTCGGCCCAAAACGAACAGCTCTTGCAGGGGTTTTCCCAGTCAGGACCGAACATGAAATGATAGACGATCAATTGGGAATGGTGTCCAAAAAGATCAGAAAGAGACAATGGCCCTGTTGGCGTTTCAAAGGCATAGTTTTTTTCAACTTTGACCCAAGGGAGGGCCTGACGCGCTTTGGTGATCTCTTGTTTTTGTTTGGTCTGCTCCTTCTCACGCTCAAGCAGGTTTTTGCGAGCGACAAGCCATTCATCGCGGTTCACAATTCTCGGGGGTTTCATATCTTGCATCCTTGTTGTGTCTCGCCTCAGCGGGAAATTTTCTAAATGTGGAGGGCGGTTAAGGCCGCCTCGTGCAGCGGGTTCAGATGGGTCACCCTGCCGGGTATCTTCGGAAACGTGCCACAAAGCGGCCGGGCAACGCGGGCGACCGGGGCCGGTTTCCAATGTAATGGAGATGGGGCTGGCTTTCTTTTGCGTTCCAAACTGTTGTTGTTTGGAAAATACGGCCCTGCTAAGATTTCGCAAGAAGGCAGATTTTTCTGCTATACTATCAAAAAAGATACTATAGGAGCGCGCTTGCCTGTGGCTCAGGGAAATTCAACGGCACTGACATCGGGGGAAACTCTTGAAATCGAAGAACTTTGCCCGATGCCCGACATTGCATCACTGATCGGTGGCAAGTGGAAACTCATCATTCTGCAAATCCTGATATTCAGGGGAACCAAACGCTTTGGGGAACTCAAACGGATGATCGACGGGGTGACCCAGACCATGTTGACCAGCCAGCTTCGGGCCTTGGAAAAGGATGGGCTGGTTTCTCGCAAGGTATATGCTGAGGTGCCCCCGCGCGTGGAATATTCCGCAACGCCGCGGGCCCTTGCCTTGACCAGGATGTTTCATGCGATGCACGAGTGGTGGGAGGGTGCGAAAGCTGACGAAATGTGATGCAGACACGATTCGTGTCGATCTGGCCCCCGATCAGCTGACGGAAATTTCAAATAACCCGGTTCCATATGATGCCCGCAAGGATTTGAACAAGGAACCAATGCGCCGCGCAGTGGGGAACAGAGCAAAGCGGGAAACACCAAAGACGGCCCATCCCCCGCAGCAAAACTCCCAAGCGGCGGCAAACCATGTTCCACAAGCATTGGTTTGGAAGGGGGAAGCCCGTCTAAACCACTTTTCGGAAAACATGATACCGGCGCAATATCCAAGGCGTCGAAATCTATGATCTCGGGCGGGGTTAAATGTGTCGGTTTATCTGAAAGTGCTGTACCCTGGGCTTGCAGGCAGGGGAAATGCATATGGCGGGAACTGTGTTGGATCTTATCAGGCTACGGCGGGATTTTCACCAGAACCCTGAACTGGGATTTCACGAATATCGGACAAAGCAGCGGATTGCGGAGATCCTCAAAGGGCTGGGTCTGGAGGTTTGTGTTGGCACAGGTGTCGTCGGGATATTGCGCGCCGGACAGGGCAATCGTGCGATAGGTTTGCGTGCGGACATGGACGCATTGCCGATCCCTGAAACAAGCACACATGGGTATTCGTCAAACCATCCGGGTGTCATGCATGCCTGTGGTCATGATGGTCACATGACGATGCTCTTGGGGGCGGCGGAGCGACTGGCCGATAATCCGCAATTTGACGGTACGGTGGTGTTCATCTTTCAACCGAACGAGGAACATGGCCTTGGCGCCCAAGCGATGATCCAAGAGGACGTCCTGACCCGGTTTCCGATGGACGAGGTCTATGCAATCCACAATCTGCCCGGTGCCCCGCTGGGGCAGGTGTCAACCCGCGCAGGCCAGATATGCGCCAGCGAAAGCCTGTTCGAAATTGCCATTTCGGGGCAGGGCGGCCATGCCTCCATGCCGCAGGTCGGTCGGGATGCGATCACTATTGGGGCGGAACTGGTGACGGCCCTGCAGACCATCGTCGCACGCAAGCTGGCACCGGGGTCTGGTGCGGTTGTTTCGGTGACCGAATTCATCACCGATGGACAGCGTAACGTCCTGCCGGGACAGGCGGTCCTGAAGGGTGATGTTCGCGCGCGTGTACCTGAGGACCGGGTGAACATCGAGACCTTCATGCGTCAGATCACCAAGGGCATTTGCGCCGCCCACGGCGTGACCGGAGAGATGGCATTCAGGACGGAATTCATAGAGACCATCAATGCCGCAGCGCCCACTGCTGCGGTGGTTGAAACGGCTCTAAACAGCGGTTTAGAGACCAATGGCGACTGCGCCCCCATGAGCTTTTCCGAGGACTTTGCGCATTTCTGCGCAGCGGTACCGGGGTGTTTCTTGTTGTTGGGCAACGGTGTTGAGGGCGCACATGGGCAACCGCTGCATGCGTCCGATTATGATTTTAACGATGAACTTTTGGCGATCGGCGCGGCGTTCTGGGCACAACTTGTCCGTGACCGTTTGCCGATTCATTCTTGAAAGGGATGCCGCATGTTTGAAACACGACTTCAACTCTTTCGTGAAAGGTTGGCAGGGGCCGATATTGATGTGGCACTGATCACCGATGAGGATAATGTCTATTACCTCACCGGATACTACGATTACCTGCATATGGAGTTTGGCCGCCCTACGATCCTGGTGATCCCGCGTGACGGTCAAAGCCTGTTGATTACGCCCTCATTGGACGAGAATACCGCGCGGTCCGCGGCACGTGTAGATCGGATTGCGGCGTGGAATGACGGGATGGGTGACGAGTGGCGCGCCGAATTGCCGGGGGCCTTGATTGCTGCGTCGGGCATTGCCGTCGAGCCAGATCTCATGCCACCGCTTGTGCGCGCCTATGTCGATGAGCTTGCCGGATCAAAGGCATTGCGGAATGTCACACCAATCCTCAGCGACATGCGCAGGATCAAGTCCGCACAGGAAATCCAGCTTGCCCGCCATGCGGGTGAGGTCGGGGGTGCGATGATGTCTGCCGGGCGCGGTGCCATTGCGGACGGGGTGCCGGAATTCGAGGTGGCACTGGCCACCACTCAGGCAGGTACCCGCAAGGCCGCCGAACTGCTTGCCGCGTATTATGACGATGCAGATATGTCGCCGAACATGCATTTTCTTCAGATCATGGCATCGGGCAAGGAGATCACCAAAACCCATCACCGGGCCAGCACACGCATCATGCGCCGGGGCGAACCGGTGTTCCTGTGCTTTTGCGGGATGACCAATTTCCATCGTTTCAAACTGGGGTTTGACCGGACATTCTGGATTGGGGAAATGGCGGATCCCACGCAGGCAAAGGTCTATGAGGTTGCGATTGCCAGTCAACGTGCGGCGATGAATGAATTGCGCCCAGGTGTCACGGCTGAAACCGTACATGCCGCCTATGCCGACGTGATCCAGTCCGCTGGCTATGATTATCCATTTCGATGCGGTCGGGCCACGGGGTTCAGTTTTCTTGAAAAACCGCAACTGGTCACCGGGGATAAAACGGTCCTGCAACCGGGCATGGTCTTTGCGGTGGACGGTTCGGTCACGGTGCCAACTTTCCGTGCGCAGGTCGGCGATAGTCTGATGATAACAGAAGACGGTTTCGAGATGTTGACCGACCATCCCAAGGCGATCGAGGATGTGATCCTTTAGGGCACTTCTCGGGGTCGTGAAAACGGGATGGGACATACCCGCCTGCCCGGACAAAGGGCAGCTTGTTGCCGCCGCGGCGGGCGGGCTCATTTATCGCGGAAAGGCTCAAGGGTATCTTTCATCCTTGGCACAGTGGTCGTTTCCAGACCATTTTTTGTGCATTTCCAAGCTGCAAACCCATTTCCGGTCAGGCCATCCTGTTATCAGGCCACGCCTTTCCGGCGTCCCGACATGGAGGCACCGCAATGTGCACAGAGCTGACATCGCGCCAACTGAATGACTATCATCGTGACGGATTTGTAGCTGGTATCCGGGTGTTTGACACCGATGCGGTGGGTGCCATCCGGGCCGAAATCGAACGGTTGGAGCACGATCAGCCCAAGGTAGAGGGCGGCCATGACCTGAACCGCTATTTCCGCGTCAACGGCCATCTGGTTATCCCGCTACTGGCCGATCTTGCGCGGACTCCGGCAATTCTGGATGCGGTTGAACCAATCCTGGGCCCTGATCTGCTCGCCTGGTCGGTTGAATTGTTCATCAAGGAGCCCGGATCAAACAAGAGCGTGTCCTGGCATCAAGACCTGACCTATTGGGGTATGGGCGAAACCGACGGAGAGGTCACCGCCTGGGTTGCGCTGAGTGATGTTTCCGTTCAGGCGGGCTGTATGCGGTTCATACCGGGGAGCCATTTGGGCCGGATCGTAGATCACGAAGACACCTTTGACGCGGGCAACCTGCTGTCGAGGGGACAGCAGATCGCCGGGGTAGAAGAGGATCGCGCCGTTCACGGGCCCCTTGCCCCCGGTGAGATGTCCCTGCATCACGGCCGCTGCTTTCACGCATCCGGCCCCAACCGGTCGCCGGATCGCCGTATTGGACTTGCGATCCGGTACGTCACGCCCGGCGTCCGTCAGGAGGCACCGGGCCGCGATTACGCGATGCTGGTGCGGGGATCGGACCCGGTGCAGGGATGGATTAACGTGGCCGGTCCGCGTGGGCTTTTTGCGCCGGAAGATTTGGTGTTCTATGACCGTGTTGTCGCGGATCAATCCGCAACCCTTGCCGCCGGGGCGGCGGGGGATGTATCGCTTTATGACACCGGGACCGGACAGGAGGGTCTGCAATGACCAGCACCGACAAAACCGTTTCATTCACTCAGATGAAGGACGGCACACAAGAAGAATACGCGCTGCTGCATGAACTGGAAAAACCCTATCTGGCCCTGACTGCGGATAGGATCATGGACGAAATGCGCAGACAGGGCGAGGTCTCGCTTGAAGGCTATCGGATTACGCGGTTGGAACATGGGTTGCAATCGGCCAGCCGCGCCGAGGCGGAAGGCGCTGACATTGATTGGATCGTTGGGGCGCTTTTGCATGATGTGGGCGACGGTCTGGCACCACAAAACCACGATCGGTTTTCGGCGGAAGTGATCCGCCCCTTTGTCCGCTGGGAAGTCGCGTGGACGGTGGAACATCACGGCATATTCCAGATGCTATATTACGCGCACCACTATGGGTGGGACAAGAACGCGCGGGATCGGTTCAAGGACCATCCGTGTTTTGATACCTGCGCGGCCTTCTGTGAACGCTGGGATCAGACATCGTTTGATCCTGATTACCCCTCCAGGACACTTGAACACTTTGAACCGATGGTCCGCGAGGTCTTTGCCCGCACGGCCTATGACCCTGACGTTATCCGCGAAGGAGAAGTGCTGGGGCTGTAGCGCGGCGTTTGTCCGACACCGGGCAACGCAACAGATGTTTTCCGCCTATCGGTCGGACAGGGCCTATCCCGGCCTTGTCCGGCGCAGTACCTGCGGTACACTTGCCGAAAAACAAGCAGGCAGATTGAGTAGGTACGAATATGACAACGACACGCAGAAACTTCGCTCTTGGTCTTAGTGCGCTGGGGCTTGCCGCATGTGGCGCCGGTAGCGGTGTTCTGGGCCCGCGTGCGGGCGGATCAGGTGCTGCTGCGCGGGGAGACGACGGTTTGCCGGATGACCTGCGGCCGGTGCCAAATACGGCCTATGACGCATGGGTTGCCAATTTCCGTATGCGCGCCGCATCGGTGGGCATTTCAAACAGCACACTGTCAGCCGGTTTTCGCGGGACCGGATACCTGCCCGGAGTGGTCAAACGGGACCGCAATCAGGTGGAATTCAGCCGCACGCTTGAGGATTATCTTTCTATTGCCGCCTCGGACGAACGGATCAGCAAGGGTCGGGCAGCCTTTGTCCGTCACCGGTCTACGCTGGACGCGGTCGAAGCGCGGTATGGCGTGCCGGCCGAAGTGGTCACGGCGGTCTGGGGGTTGGAGAGCTTTTATGGCGAAAGGCGCGGCAGTGTCCCGGTGGTTTCGGCCACGTCGACGCTGGCCTTTGACGGGCGGCGCGGTGCGTTCTTTGAAAAACAACTGCTGGCGGCACTGCGGATCATCCAGAACGGTGACATATCCGCATCGCGCCTGACCGGATCGTGGGCCGGGGCCATGGGCCACACCCAGTTCATTCCAACCTCCTATCAGGCATTTGCAGTGGATTTTGACGGCGACGGGCGGCGTGACATCTGGTCCGCCGATCCGGGCGACTCTCTGGCCTCAACGGCGGCCTACCTGCAGCGCAATGGCTGGACGCGGGGCCGTAGATGGGGCGGTGAAGCAGAGGCAGGTGTGGCGCCCTCAGGCAAGGTGATCCAACCGCAACCGGGCGGGCCAGAATTTGCCGTGACCAGTAACTTCAACGTCATCAAACGCTATAACAATTCCGACAGCTACGCGATTGGTGTTGGACATCTGTCCGACCGGATTGCGGGTGGTGGACCGATCAGGGGGAGTTTCCCACCGGACAAATTCGGGTTGACCAAGGCAGACCGGCAGCAATTGCAGGAGAGGTTGACAGCGCGGGGATTTGACACGGACGGAGCGGACGGCGTGATCGGCCCCAAGAGCAAGACGGCGATCAGTGCCTATCAGGCCAGCATCGGGGTGCCCGCGACCGGCGACCCATCCCCGTCGCTGCTGAAATCACTGGGGTGACGGTGACGGCTGACCTTATCATTTCGGGCGGCACGGTTGCCGCGGCGGCAGGCGTCTTTTCTGCGGATGTTGCGGTCACTGAAGGCGTGGTGACCGCAATCGGCCATAACCTTGGGCCGGCGACGGACCATATCGACGCTACGGGCCGTCTGGTTCTGCCCGGAGGCATAGATACCCATTGCCACATAGAGCAGCTGTCCGGTGCCGGCCTGTTGAATGCCGACACATTTGAGACCGCCACCCGGTCGGCGGCATTTGGCGGCACCACTTGCACGGTGTCATTTGCCGCGCAACATCCGGGTATGCGGCTGGGAAGGGTGATGGCGGATTATGCGGCTCTTGCGGCCAGGGGTGCGCTGATCGACCATGCGTTTCATAGCATTGTCGCCGATACCTCCGGTGCAAACCTGACCGATGATCTGCCTGCGCTGATCAACGCAGGCCATCGGTCGATCAAGATTTTCACCACCTATGACATGGTGCGCCTGACGGACGCCGATATACTTGCCACGATGGACGTGGCACGCGCCCATGGCGCGATGGTGTGCTTTCATGCGGAAAACGACGCGATGATCCGGCGGGCCACCGCACACCTGTTGGCCGAAGGCAAGACCGCTCCGAAATATCACGCACAATCGCACCCGCGCGCGGCAGAGATCGAGGCACTGGGCCGCATCTGTCATTTTGCGGAGCTGACCGGGCAGCCGGCCATGCTGTTTCATGTCTCCACCACCGAGGGTGTCGATGTGATCCGAGCAGCCAAGGCGCGGGGCGCGCCCGTGTGGGCGGAAACCTGTCCGCATTACCTGTTCATGACCGAGGACATTCTGGATAAATCCGGCAACGCCGGTGCGGCTTATCTGTGCAGCCCGCCACAGCGCAACGCCGCCGATCAGGAGGCGCTATGGCGTGGGTTGTCGGATGGCACGATTGATCTGGTGACGTCCGACCACGCGCCTTATCGCATGGATGAAAGCGGGAAATTTGCACACGGACCTGACGCGGCTTTCAACAAGCTGGCGAACGGGATGCCGGGGCTTGAGGTGCGCCTGCCCCTCATGTTTGACGCCATGGTCAGCCAGGGACGTATGGGTCTGTCGGAATTTGTGCGCCTGACCGCCACGACCCCTGCCGAGGTGTTCGGCTTGGCGGGCAAGGGCAGGCTGGAGGTTGGGTCGGACGCTGACATTGCGCTCTGGAACCCGTCAGCGGAATACACCTACCGGGCCAACGACCTGCATGACAACGTAGGCTACAACCCTTTTGCCGGAACACGGGTCAGAGGCTGGCCCGAAACCGTCCTGTCGCGCGGCGCTGTTGTTGTCGATCAGGGGCAATTGCACGCAAGACCGGGACGGGGCAGGCGGGTCGTGATGCAGCGCAGTGCCGCGATGCTAGGTTGAGAGCGGCACCGATTGCGCCTGCGGGACGTTCAGAAGCGCGTCGTTCAACCGGGATTCGCCCGGCACCGCGTACATGCAATAGGCAAACTTCCATGCACCTCCGACCAGCCGCAGGAAGGCAAAGGATTGATAGGGTTGTTGAATAAGGGTCCGGTTCCGATAGGCATAAGAGGTATAGACTGCCTCAAGGTTTTCCCGACCGACAAATTTGGCCTCGGCACAGTGCCGTTCCAGGCGGGTGACCCCCAGACGTTTCTGATGGGCGCGGACCGAGGCAAAGACCACCTGCATCTGCGCCGGGGTCGTGACCATTTTCCGGCCTTCGAAGGTCTCGATCGGTTGCGGCAGGACTTGATGCCGATGGAATGCGACAAAATCATCGGCCATCATTGCCTTGCCCGTCAGGGCAAGAAGCGCCTCTGCAATGTGCCGGGCTGAGTGCATCTGATCCTCCACTGGCTGCCCTCCTTTCGGGTCACGCATGGCTGTTGCGCCGTCAAACAGGTGCCGCGCCGCGATCATGCGGTAAAGCAAGGACAATGATGGCCCAAGATACTGGCGGATTTGTGACCGCAACAAGGCTGTTGGGGCGGCGGCGTCACCCTCTCAGGGTGCCTTTGGGCTGTCCCCAAGTTCTGCCAATCTGCGTTCCTGCCGCGCAATCAGTAACGCAACTTCCTGCTGCGCATCGGTGCTGAGGGCTGCGCCAGGTTTGCGCAAGGCGGCGCTTGCGATGATCCCCCGTTGGGCAAGCACATGTTTGCGGATCGCCAGACCCAGCCCCGGCTGTTGCTCAAACCGGGCCAGGGGCAGATAGGCGTCAAACACATCGCGCCCGCGTTCGGGTTGGCCACTTTCATGGTGCGCCACAACGCTGACCATCATTTCAGGATAGGCGAACCCGGTCATTGCCCCATCTGCTCCTCGTGCCATTTCTTCGGGCAGGAACGTACCGCCATTACCGCAAAGAATGGAAATACGCCGGGCCAATGCGCCCTGGGAACGCAGCGCGCTGATCTTTTCCAACCCCGGCCAGTCTTCGTGTTTGAGACAGACACAGCTTGCCAGTTCCTGCACAATGTGCTGGATCACCGCAGTCGAGATCTGAACCCCGGTCGCGAGCGGAAAATCCTGCAGGACAAAGGGGGTATCGCCGATGAAATCGACTACCTGCCTGAAGTATCCGATGATTTGATCGTCGGTTCGCAAGGATGCGGGCGGGGCGATCATGACCGCGCTGGCACCGTCCCCCATGACCGTTCCGGTCAGGCCTTGGATCTGGGCAAAACCGGGGGCCGACACGCCGACCACAACCGGCACCCGGCCCTTGACCCGCCCCAACACCCGCCGCACCACGGCGCGGCTTTCGTCCAGCGTGAGTTTTTGGGCCTCGCCCATCATGCCCAGCACGGTTAGGCCGGTTGCGCCGGCCGCCAGGTAGAAATCGACCATGCGGTCAACGCTGTCGAAATCTATTGTGCCGCTGGGGGTAAACGGCGTCACCGCTATCACATAGACGCCGCGGGCTGATTCATCAAAGGGGGTCATGATCCGTCTCCGTGCGCCGCCCGTGTCAGGGCCACCGCACCAATCGCCATCGCCGTTGCCGCTTGACAGGGATCAATGACAGGCAGACCCAGAACGCGCTCCAACCCGGACCGATAGTGCGCCATCCCCGCACACCCAAGGATCAACATCTCTGCGCCGCACGTCTTCTTGAGCGCGGCACCAACCTCGCGCAGGCGCGCCGTCGTGCGCGATGCGTCCGCCAGTTCAGCCACGGTCAGGCCCAACGCCATATCCCCTGCACAGCGATCCGTGACGCCCATTGCCGCCAAAGCGCGCATGTGGCGCGGCACCGAGGTTTCCAGGATCGAAATCACCCCAAACCGCTGTCCCATCCGCATCGCGGTCAGGACCGCCGCCTCTCCGATCCCGACGACCGGTTGAACAAATGCCTCGCGCATTGCCGCCAGTCCCGGATCAGAATAGCAGGCAATGACATAGGCCGATGCGTCGTCTTGCAGCGCCTGTGCGCGCTGCAACAACGGCGCAACGACCTGTGCGATATGCGCCTCTGTCTCGATCCCGGGCGGCCCGTCGGGCAGGGTATGGGTCTCAATAGCCACAGGGCTGAGCGCCCGCATCGGGGCCACCGCATCATCAAGCCCCTGGGTCACCGCGACCAAAGCGTTTGGATTGATCACATGTATCGTCATGCGACTACTTCTTGCGCCAACTTCCCAGCCAACGCGACATGCGCCCGCGCTGTTCGGTTACCTCATCTTCGATGGCCTCAAGCGTCGGGTCGATCCGCGCCATGCGGAACCTGCGCCAGCGCACCCAGATGCCATATACAATCGCCAGAAACAGCAGGATGATGATGATATTTAGATACGGAATGCCCTTGGACGCGTCAGGCCCCTCTACCGGTCGTAGCGATATTGCATTGGGGAAAATCGACATGAACTCATTGCGCCAGCCGTAATGCTTGATCGCGTAATACTGCGGCGCATCGGCGGTTGATTTGGCGTCTGCCGCTTCGGCCTGCAAATTCGAGGTGTCGAACTTGAAATAGGGCGGCCATCCCCAACCGGTGTCCTCGTTGCGGTAAACCATGACATCGCCCCGGGCGCGCCGCGCCTGAACAAAGAACACATCGCGGTTTATCGTGGTGCCATCATTCCCGACATCCGCCGTGGCCCAAAAGATCGAATTCTCGCCAAAATCAATCCGCTTTTCATAGGTGTCCGTGATCCGAACAATGTCCACCTGCGGCAGCGTGTAATGAAACACCGCCCCCACCAACACCCAGAACGTAACCCCGAAAACCCACCTGATAACCGTCAACATTACATACCCTTTCAGGCAAAATTCGTCAGATAAATGATCACCGCGACCACCACCATGGGCACCACATAGACACCCAGTATCAATTTGCGCCGGATCGACCCGTCATAGCGTTCCAGCCCGCGCTGCACAAAGGTATCGCGGTCCACCAACTGCTTGCCGTCGTGCCATTTCTTGCGCAGCTTGGATTTGCGCACTGCCCGCGAATAGAACGACAGACAGATATAGATCACCGTCAAGAACACGAACCCCAACAGGATCAGTCGGATCAAAGCCAGCATCTATCTCTCCCTCACCGCACCCCATGGCCCTACACGGGCAATCATGTCGGGCACCACACGTTTGGCCGGCGTCGGTTCTTCCAATGGGGCGTCATGGCCAAACAGCGTATCGCGCGCGCCCGCCTTGTCCACCTGATACTCGGCCAGCAGAAAATCGGCAACATAAGCCTTTTTAGCCTCGGGCCATCCCGCGTAGGTGCGATAGAACAATTCCTTGTGACAGATGAACATCTGGCGCGCATCCTTGGGGGCCAGTTCGGACAACAGCATGTTCACCAGTGCCGCATCCTTGGTGTCGGCGGCGCGCAGCGTGTAGAAATATGCCGGATGATCGGACGATATGCGCGGCCACTTGCCACCATTCTCAGCCCAGTTGACCAGCGATGCCAGAGCATGAAATTCCTCGGGCAGCTTGTCATACTGCGTCCGCGCCAGCCGCCGCATATCGGCACGTGTTGCCCCGCTTAGGTCCACACCCCGTTCGGTCACCGCATCGACAAGGATGAAATCCATCTTCTGGCGCAGGATCGCCGCCGCGTCGCGTTTGCGCCCCTCGACAATCGTTTCGGTCAGATCGTTGTATTCAAAGAATTTGGCAATCTGGTTCCGGTCATCCCCGTCAAACACATATTTGATCGGCAATTCGCCCAGATGATCCTTGCCATGGGGCGCAATCACTGCCGGATGACCCGCATCCTGAAACACATAAAGCCCGCCAAAATGCGAGGTCCAGAAGTTGCGCTGATCAAACCCCATCTGGTTGAGCCGAACCGGATTGCGCACCACATCTCCGGTCTTTTCCGCGAGGCCGATCATGTTTGCAATCAGCACATCATCAAACCAGCCATCCGGCTTGGTGCGAAATTCGTCCACCATCGCGGCCAGCTTTTGCGCATCGCGCACTGTGCCTGCGGTGGTATCCGCCTCCACTTCGACCCGGCGAATATCGAACAACCGCTGAGGCGTGGACACATCATAAACGCTGTTGACCAATTCCCCGGCCACCGCATCCCGCGCGGTCAGGGCAAAAAGCTGCGCCTCGTTCTCTGCGATGAACTGTTGCAGGATACCCCGCGAGGTTGAGAATTTGGTGTTCAGAAGCGGGCAGTGCCGCTGCTCCATGCTAAGCAGGATAAACTGCCGGTTCACGCCCGCGTGGTTGAGGTAAAGATGATCGCCCAGCTCATCCCCGACTTCGGGGGAATAGCCGGAGATGTCGACGTGAAAATCGCTGAGCGCGGTGCGTCTGTTCGTGAGGTGCTCAAGCGCGCGGTTATAGCGGTCGATCAGCGCGGGACTGTCCACATGGAACAGGTTGCCGAACATCAGGCCATGTTTGATCAGACGGTGCATGTTGTGGCCTTTCGCTTTGTCTCCACGAGGTCCCGGGTCAGGCCCGGGACGCGAAGTCTGGCTCTGCACGCCTCGGGCCTGACCCGGGGCCTCTTGCCGAACCGCCTCACCAACGCCCCGGGCCAGACCCGGGGCCTCTCCCCCTCAAAAGACCCGGACACCCCCAACCGTACACCCTGCATCTGCCAAGCAGATGCGCGCCCTTCCCTTCCCCCCATGGGGAAGGGCGCATGATGTGCGAAGGAGGAGGGATGGCTAAGCTTGAGGCCATGGCGCATGAAGCGATTCACAAGCCAGCTTTCAATTTATCAAGATTGTCTTTCAAGACTTCCCATTCCTTTTTGAGAAGCTGTGCGCTAAGTTCTGCAAAGTGCTCTCTGTGTTCGATTGCGCCAGATTCCATTTCGATATCTTTGGAGCATTCAGAGTCCTTCTTTTGGGCCGCTTCGAGCGCGCTGATTAGTTGAATCAACGATTTCTCGATATTTCTTTCGGTTTCGGCGTCTTCCAAAGGGTTCAAACGCAGTCGAATGTGCGCCTCTAATCCTTTAAGTTTCGCGAGCTTTAGCATTCTGTTGTCCGGCTCATCGAAGAATGAATATGACAACGAAACCACTTCGGAACAATCTGCTCTAAGCACATCGATCCAAGCTTGACGAAAGTCTGATAGTTTGAGTTCTGCGTTCAACAGTCGATCGGCTTCCTGCCTTTTCTCCGCGGACACGTTAGACAAATGCGTTGTAAGCATTGTGGCAAGTAAGATTACCAATAGTGTTCCAAGTGAGATGATGATGCCTTTGTAACTACCAAGGAAACTCTCGAAAGCTGGCGCAGACCTGAAAAGGTAATCTAGGAATGCAAGGGTAACCAACACAACAAAAACGATCAGCAGGAACCATTTGAAGATGATGTCTGGTCTCACCCCAAACCCCCCGACAAATACCGCTTCTTCGCCGCCTCCATCCGCCGCAT
>CAXBKL010000069.1:0-19135 GCA_963976125.1 uncultured Sulfitobacter sp.
AAACGGATCCCCGCCGGTAAAGGCAACCTGCCCCTTGGCGCCGGCGGAGGGGCGGTAGAACACCATCAAGAGTGTCTGCCCCCGGTTGACCGCAACAACGCGGTTGTCGCGGGTATTTACCGATTCCTTGGGTGTGGACACGCCCCAGCATTCCGTTGGATTGTCTTCTACGAACACACTCCAGTCTGTCTTGGCGGCTACCCTGTTTGTGCTCTGCTCTTGCGCGACACCACTTGACGCCATCAACGCGGCAAGGCCCAGTCCACATCCGAACGTCTTCAAAATTCCCATTTCACAGCCTCCAGCTGTTCCTTGACCTCAATCTTTTCAGACCTTGATGGCGGTGCTTGCCTGCCGCTCTCTTGCAAGTGCCTGTCATATGCTCGACAAAAAACATATTAACGCCAAACAGGCGACAGGCGAAACCCTGATTGGCAGGTTTTCGCTTAATGATTGGACGAAACTATGACCCAAGCCGCCCCCTTTGCCGAAATCTGGCGCGGACCGTTTTTGGAAAGCGTACATTCGGGGCATGCGGTGACCTGCGATGACACAGGTCAGATCGTGCAAAGCTGGGGGGATCCGGGGCTGATTGTGCTGCCGCGTTCCTCGTCCAAGATGATACAGGCATTGCCGCTTGTGCAATCGGGGGCCGCAGACAAGGCGGGGCTGGGCACAGAACAACTGGCCCTGGCCTGCGCATCACATCAGGGTGCGGCTATCCACACGGATCGCGTAGGTGTCTGGCTGGATACACTGGGCCTGCAAGACGATGATTTCCGCTGTGGCCCGCAAGACCCCGATGACAGGGACGCGCATGAGGATCTGATTCGTGCGCATCAGTCGCCCTGCCGGATCCACAACAATTGCTCAGGCAAACACGCGGGTTTTCTGACGCTGAGCAGGCATTTGGGGGCGGGGCCGGAGTATGTAGATCCCGCGCACCCGGTACAGCGGGCCTGTTTCGAAGCTTTTGAGGCCGTGACTGAAGAGACATCGCCCGGATTTGGCATTGACGGATGTTCCGCCCCGAACTTTGCCAGCACCTTGTACGGTGTGGCGCGTGCGATGGCGCATTTCGCCGCCGCACCGGATGGATCAGCCGAGGTACGGCTGCATCAGGCGATGCGTCTGCATCCTGAATTGGTGGCGGGGGAGGGGCGCGCCTGCACCGAATTGATGCGCGCGATGGATGGCAAGGTGGCGTTGAAAACCGGGGCTGAAGGGTTCTTTATCGCGATCCTGCCGGAGCAAAAGATGGGAATCGCGTTGAAAGCGGCCTGCGGGACGACCCGCGCAGCAGAATGTGCGATTGCCGCGCTTTTGGTGCGGCTGGGTGCGCTGGATGCAAACCATCCGGCGACATTGAAGCGAATGAACGCACCGATTCGGAATCGTGCTGACGTGGTAACAGGCGTTTTGAAGCCAGCGGCGGGGTTGATCTGACCGCCGCTGGCTTTGTTACATCTCGACGATGGGGGCGACTTCGACTGACCCGCCCGCACCGACAATGGGGCATCCCGCTGCCATCTCGCAGGCGTCCTCGATCTTGTCTGCTTTGACGATGGTAAATCCTGACAAGGGATTGGACCCGCCATCATCGGCAACACCTGATGCGCTGACCGTTTTGGACATCCCCACAGGGTTGCCGGGGTTCACCATGTTTTCGCCCAGCCCTTCCATCCACGATTGCCATGCGGCCATCATTTTAGCCCCTTCTTCGGGTGTCTCCGGCATGGTGCCGCCGTGAAATGCAAAAATAAACTCAGCCATATTTCTTCTCCTCTTATTGATCTTTGGTTTCGTCGTGCAACAGCCGCTCCAGCTTGCCAAGCGGCCCGCCCCAGCCGCGCGCGTGTTGGGCGGCAATATCATCTGATCGCAGATCGCGGTGATCGACGATCAGTTTCGCGCCCCTGGCGCTTTCCATCACTGTGAATGTCACATGGCTTTCCGGGCCGCGCTGATCCTGTGGGTCGTGCCAGGCCCAGGTGAACCCGATGGTTTCAGGCGGTGACACGCGCGTGACCTGACCCGACAGCTTGTACGCATTGCCGTCATCGCTGCGCATATCAGCATGCCAGGGCCCGGTGCGTGAAAAATCCATATGTTCGGACACAAAGGTCCAGCTTTCGTGGCCCCACCAGCGGATCAATTCGGCCCGTTGGCTGATCACCTCGAAGAGCCGCGCAGGGGTGACCGGGAAGTCGCGTTCAAGCCGAATGTCACTCATCGCCAGTATTCCTTTCTTCAGCCAGAATCCTGTCCAGGCGGTCAAAGCTCGTTTCCCAAAACCTACGGTGTTCGACCGTCCAGTCCGCGATGGAACGCATCGCTTCCGGGGCGACGCTGTAATAACGTCGGGTGCCTTCGGCGCGCTGTGTCACAACCCCCGCTTCACGCAAAACCTTGAGATGACGTGATACTGCAGGCGCAGACATGCCGGCGTCAGACACCAGATCGGCAACCGGCAGTTCCCCCCGCTGCATCAGCTTTTCCACGACGCCCAGACGCGTGGGATCGGACAAGGCAGAGAAGGTACGGGCCATGTTTTTCATGACCCTACCATTAACTAAAATGTTAATTAAGTAAATCGTTAATTATAACGGTGCAACGAAAGCGTCTTTTCCGTAGCCCTGCACATAGAGCAGCGCCGTCAGATCACCGAAATTGATCCGCACATCACATTGCGCCGCCACCGAAGGCTTCGCATGCAGCGCCACGCCCAACCCTGCGCGTTTGAGCATGCCAAGGTCGTTTGCCCCATCACCAACGGCGATCACATCCGCCTCTGACAGGCCCAGCCGCGCGGAGATCTGTTCGAGCGCGTCGACTTTCGCCTGTTTGCCAAGGATCGGCCGGGCAACTTCTCCGGTCAGCGTTCCCTCCTCGATAACCAGTGTATTGGCGCGGTTTTCGTCAAACCCAAGTTCTGCGGCAACCTGGGCGGTAAAGGCAGTAAATCCGCCGGACACCAGCGCCGCATGTCCGCCCTGGGCTTTCATTGTCGCCAGCAAGGTCGCGCCGCCGGGCATATAGGTGATCCGTTCGGCCAACACCGTGTCAATCACGCCTGCATCCAAGCCCTTGAGCAAGCCAACCCGTTCCCGCAAGGCACCGTCAAAATCCAACTCGCCATTCATCGCGCGTGCAGTGATGTCCTTGACCCGCTCGCCCACGCCGGCTTCGTCTGCCAGTTCGTCTATACATTCCTGCTGGATCATCGTGCTGTCCATATCGGCCAGCAGCATCTGTTTTCTACGCCCTGTGGTGGGCACCAGAACAAGGTCAACCCGCATCGACTGACAGCTTTCCCAAACCTCCCGGATGTTGTCGGGCGCTTGTGTTACGGAAAACTCTGCCGCCTCATCGGGGGCCAGCCAGACGGCATCGCCACCACCCCACGCATTGCGCAGGCTTTCCACCAACGCAGGGTCCAGACAGGGGGCGCTGGGCGAGGTCAGCAAGACAACTGTGAACATGGGCAAAGTTTCCGATCCGCGTCAATCATGTCGCAAAATTGCGATCAGGCGGCGGTCTAGACCTCTTTTTGCGATTGTACCAGCCCGATTGCCGCCGTAGATGCGTCAGTGGGACACCCTTCCCCAACGAAGGGCGCATATCTGAGAGGATAGCATCAATGGCTACTCAACTACCGGCAACGCGGCCGGCAAACCCGCGTTTCTCCTCTGGCCCCTGTGCCAAACCCCCCGTTTTTGATCTGAATAATCTCGCTGACGCGCCTTTGGGCCGGTCGCACCGTGCGGCTGTTGGCAAGGCCAAGCTGCTGGAAGCGATCGAGACCACGCGCGAGGTTCTGGGCGTGCCAGCGGATTACCGCATCGGCATCGTGCCCGCGTCAGATACCGGCGCTTTCGAGATGGCCATGTGGTCCATGCTGGGCGAGCGCCCTGCTGAAATGGTCGCGTGGGAATCATTTGGCGCGGGTTGGGTCACCGATGTGGTCAAGCAGTTGAAGATCGAAGCAACCACACATACCGCCGACTATGGCGAGATCGTCGATATGGCGGCGCTGAACTATGACAATGATGTCTGCTTTACATGGAACGGCACCACATCCGGCGTGCGCATGGCAAACGGCGACGCGATCCCGGCGGACCGCGCGGGCCTGACGCTCTGTGACGCAACCTCTGCTGCGTTTGCGATGGACCTGCCGTGGGACAAACTGGATGTGACGACGTTCTCTTGGCAGAAGGTGCTGGGTGGTGAAGCGGCGCATGGCATGCTGATCCTGTCCCCGCGCGCGGTGGAGCGGTTGGAAAACTATACCCCGGCGTGGCCCCTGCCCAAGATTTTCCGCCTGACCAAGGGCGGCAAACTGAACGAGGGGATCTTCCGTGGCGAGACAATCAACACGCCGTCGATGTTGTGTGTCGAGGACTATTTGCAGGCTCTGACATGGGCAAAATCCGTAGGCGGATTACAAGGTTTGATCGGGCGGGCAGACGCGAATGCGCAAGCGATTGCGGATTTCGTGGCTGCACATGACTGGATTCAATTTCTGGCAGTGGATCCGGCCACGCGGTCGAATACGTCTGTTTGTCTCAAGTTCACTGATGCGCGGATCACTGATGGTGCGGCCTTTGCCAAAACGGTGGCAAAGCGGCTGGCGGATGAAAATGTGGCGCTGGATATAGGTGCCTACCGCGACGCCCCCCCCGGCTTGCGCATCTGGTGCGGCGGCACGGTCGAGACATCGGACATCAAGGCGATGCTGCCGTGGCTCAACTGGGCTTTCGAAGCTGAAATCAACGGCTAGTTTGCTCTCCCCGGACCTGATCCGGGACCACCCCCCAAGCTTGAGGCCCCGGGTCGAGCCCGGCGCGCGATACCTCCCCATTCAACGAAGGACCAACAACATGGCCCCCAAAGTACTCATCTCCGACAAACTCAGCGACGCTGCTGTGCAAATCTTCAAGGACCGCGGCATCGACGTGGATTTCCAGCCCGATCTGGGCAAGGACAAGGACAAACTGGCCGCCGTTATCGGCAACTATGATGGCCTTGCCATCCGGTCTGCCACGAAAGTGACTGAAAAGATCCTCGCCAATGCGCCGAACCTCAAGGTGATCGGCCGTGCAGGCATCGGTACCGACAACATCGACAAGGAGCAGGCGTCCAAAAAGGGCGTGATCGTGATGAACACACCTTTCGGCAATATGATTACGACCGCCGAACACGCCATTGCGATGATGTTTGCCGTGGCCCGCCAGTTGCCAGAGGCATCCGCGTCCACCCATGCCGGAAAATGGGAAAAATCCAAGTTCATGGGGGTTGAGCTGACGGGCAAGACGCTGGGCGTTATCGGGGCGGGCAACATTGGCGGGATCGTCTGTGACCGTGCCCGCGGGCTCAAGATGAAGGTTGTGGCATTCGACCCCTTTCTTGGCGACGAAAAGGCGCAAAAGATGGGCGTTGAAAAGGTTGACCTGGACGAGCTGCTTGCCCGTGCGGATTTCATCACCCTGCACGTGCCATTTACCGAGCAGACCGCGAACATCCTAAGCCGCGAGAACCTTGAAAAAACCAAGAAAGGTGTGCGGATCATCAACTGTGCGCGCGGTGGCCTGGTGGACGAAGAGGCACTGGCCGATCTGTTGAAATCCGGCCATGTGGCCGGGGCGGCCTTTGACGTGTTCAAGACCGAACCCGCAATCGAGAACCCGCTGTTCAACCTGCCAAACGTGGTTTGCACCCCGCACCTTGGGGCCGCCACAACAGAGGCACAGGAGAACGTGGCGTTGCAGGTCGCGGAACAGATGTCCGATTACCTTCTGACCGGGGCGGTCAGCAACGCGCTCAACATGCCTTCCGTGACTGCCGAAGAGGCTGCCGTGATGGGCCCGTGGATTGATCTGGCCGGGCACCTTGGCGCGTTCATTGGCCAGATGACGGACGAGCCGATCAAGGCGATTAATATCCTGTATGACGGTACGGTCGCGGAAATGAACCTTGATGCGCTCAACTGCGGCGTTGTTGCGGGGATCATGAAGCGGGCGAACCCGGATGTGAACATGGTCAGCGCGCCGGTTGTGGCCCGTGAAAAGGGCATTCAGATCAGCACCACCAATCAGGATAAATCCGGCGTCTTTGATGGATATATCAAGGTTACAGTAGTCACCGAAAAACGGGAACGCTCCATTGCAGGCACAGTGTTTTCGGATGGCAAGCCGCGCTTCATTCAGATCAAGGGCATTCAGATCGACGCCGAGGTTGGTGCGCATATGCTGTATACCACAAACGAGGACGTACCGGGCATCATCGGCGCACTGGGTCAGACGATGGGTGAAAACGGCGTGAACATTGCCAACTTTACCCTTGGCCGCGCAGGGGTCAAAGGCGAGGCGATTGCGCTCTTGTATGTGGACGAAGAAGTGCCGCAGCCGGTCATCGACAAGCTGCAGGCAACCGGGTTGTTCACCCAGATCAAGCCACTTGAATTCGATGTGGTCTGAGACAGACATGGCCGCGCGCCCCGGCGCGCGGTCGGTTTGCGGCATTGATCGCTTTTCAAGGCGTCATTGCTGCTCTACATCGACGCCATGACCAACCCTGTTTACGCCATCGGTGACATCCACGGTCAATTGGCCGAACTGATCCGCATCCTCGCCCTGATCGAAGCAGACGGCGGGCCGGAGGCAGAGGTCGTCTTTGTTGGCGATTACACGGATCGTGGACCCGATAGCAAAGGCGTGATCGACCTGCTGGTGGCGGCGCAGGCGGCGGGGCGCAACTGGACCTTTTTGCTGGGCAATCATGACCGGATGTTCAGCTGGTTCATGCAGGACTATCCGCGCCATGATGCGCATTTGCCGATTGAATTATCCTGGCTGCATCCGCGTCTTGGCGGGGATACGACGCTGGCGTCCTACGGGGTCGAGATGACCCCCCGGACACGCCAATTGGCAGCCCATGAACAGGCGCGGACCCTTGTACCGCAGAGCCATGTCGATTTTCTGAAGAACCTGCCCCTGAGTTACCAGAACGACGATCTGTTCTTTGCACATGCGGGCATTCAGCCTGGCGTGCCCCTGGCGGCACAGGCCGAGCATGACCTGATCTGGATCCGCAAGGAATTTCACGCGGTGACGCAGCCACATCCGAAACTGATCGTTCACGGGCACACCCCGGTCGACGCGGCAACGCACTACGGCAATCGCGTCAATCTGGATACCGGGGCGGGGTTTGGTAATCCGCTGACCGCCGTCGTGTTCGAGGGCCGCGATTGCTGGTTGTTGACCGAACAGGGGCGCGTGCCGCTTTTGGCGGACACAGGCAATTGATGAATTCTGACGGGACGTCGCGGTGGCAAAGGCTGTTGCGATCTCCATAATTGACGAAACTTACGGAGAAAAATCATGACCAACGACATCGTTATCCTTGGCGGCGCTCGCACTGCCATCGGCACATTTGGCGGATCGCTCGCCGGGACCGCGCCCATTGATCTGGGCGCAACAGCCGCAAAGGCCGCGATGGCGCGGGCAGGAGTTGACCCCGGACAGATCGGTCATGTGGCCTTTGGTCATGTCATCAACACCGAACCGCGCGACATGTACCTGAGCCGCGTTGCAGCCATGCAGGCGGGCATTCCAGATACTGTTCCGGCAATGAACGTAAACCGTCTATGTGGCTCCGGAGTGCAGGCGATTGTATCGGCGGCTCAATCACTGATGCTTGGGGATGCGGAATTTGCCCTCGCTGGCGGGGCAGAGAACATGTCACGCTCGCCCTATATCATGCAGGATGCGCGGTGGGGCCAGAAGATGGGCGACGTCACAACCCGCGACATGATGCTGGGCGCGCTCAACTGTCCGTTCGGCACCGGGCATATGGGCGTCACGGCGGAGAACGTCGCGGCGGAACATGACATCAGCCGGGAGGCGCAGGACGCCTTTGCGTTCGAAAGCCAGAGCCGGGCAGCGGCGGCAATCGAGGCGGGATACTTCAAGGATCAGATCACCCCGGTCGACGTACGCGTGAAACGTGACATGGTGCCATTCGAAGTGGACGAACACCCCAAGGCCACAACAACAGAGGCGCTTGCGGGTCTGCGCGCGGTTTTCCAGAAGGACGGCAGCGTGACAGCGGGCAATGCCAGCGGCATCAACGACGGCGCGGCGGCGGTTGTTCTGGCCACGGCATCAGCCGCTGCAAAGGCAGGACTGACACCGCGCGCCCGCGTCATTGGATATGCCCACGCCGGGGTGCGGCCCGAGGTGATGGGGATTGGCCCGGTCCCGGCGGTTGAAAACCTGCTGGCGCGCACCGGGTTGAAAGCGGATGATTTTGACGTCATCGAAAGCAATGAAGCCTTCGCCTCGCAGGCGCTGGCCGTGACCAAGAACCTTGGATTTGATCCGGCCAAGGTGAACCCCAATGGCGGCGCGATTGCGCTGGGCCATCCGGTGGGAGCAACCGGGGCGATCATCACGGTCAAGGCGCTTTATGAATTGGAACGCATCGGCGGCAAACGTGCGTTGATTACCATGTGTATCGGTGGCGGTCAGGGCATCGCCATGGCCATCGAGCGCCTATAGGCGTTCGGCCCGGCGGCCAAGCTTTTCCGCCAGGTTCAGACCCACACCGGGTCTGGACCAGGGGCACACCGCAATGCAGATCGCACAGCCGCTGGTCTGATTGAAAAACGGCAGGCACTTGTCGAAATCCACGTACCATTTGGTATCGCCACGCACTGTCTGTTTGTCCGGTGAAAGCGCCTCTGGTGGGCAGGCATCCTCGCAAATCCGACAGTTTTGGCAAAACGCGTCAATCCCATGTGCCTGCGGCGGTGTTGTGGGTAAAGGGGCGTCCGTCAACACCGCAGACAGGCGGAAAGACGCGCCAAATTCGGGGTTGATGATGGAGCCGTGTTTGCCCAATTCTCCAAACCCACAAGCCAGCGCGGGTGGGATCATCGCAATGGCCCCTGTCATTGGACCTGTGGCTGCTTCGGCCTGCCAGCCATTCTTGCGTATCCAGGTCGCGATGTCCTTGGCGGCGCGCGCGGCGCGCATGTATTGCCGGATCACCTCGGTGCCGGCGGTGGGTTCGGGGGCCTTGGCGATGGTGTCGTAATCGTGGGTTACACCGATCAATATGACCCGTGGCAGGTCAGTGTCGTGCCCTTCAAAAAGCCATGCAGGGTCCAATGCCGCTACGCCTACTTTTTCACAAGCTGCGGTTGCCACAAACCTTTCCAACCCGTTTTCCCAATCTTGTTCCGAAAGATCGGTTTTGACCGCCGCCACATCAGGTAATGGGGTATCGAGGATGGCCTGACGCTCTTCCCGGATCTTTGCCCGTGCGGCGTGATCGCCCCCCTGAGTGTAAAAATACCGTTGAAGCTTGCCGTGTGGAATGCCGTCCGGGTCCGGTGCCCAGTAGACCATGCGAGGCTGGCGTGGCTCAGTTTCCCCCAGGCCGTTGATCGCGTTGCCGCTGATCTGTGGTTTCAAAGCAATCTGTACCGGGTCCGGTACAAAGGGGCGATATGGGTTTTTCCGTGCCACGCGGAAAAACGTAACCTACTCCAGAGCCTCGATCAAAAGGAATATCAGAGAGGCAACCGCGCCACCGCCCAACGCGCTTGCGACATAGGGCCAAAGACGGGTGCGTTTTTCCTCCGGTTCGCGCGCCTGCTTTTGCAGCAGTCCCTCAACCAGTGCCGGCAGGCGCGGACCAAAGCGGGCCAGCACCAAAGCGGTGTTGCCAAGATCTGAAAAAGCCGCGCGTGGACCGATGGATTTGCTGATGTAATCGGTCACAATCGGGCTTGCGACCTCCCAGATGTTGATATGCGGGTTCAACGACCGCGCCACCCCTTCGACCACCACCATCGTGCGTTGCAAAAGGATCAGTTCGGTCCGGGTTTCCATGCCGAACCGTTCTGTGACTTCAAACAGATAGGTCAAAAGCCGCGCCATCGAAATCCGGGTGGCATCCATCCCGAAAATCGGCTCCCCTACGGCGCGCAAGGCGCGGGCAAATTCATCGACGTCCTTGTCGGCGGGGACGTATCCGGCTTCAAAATGCACTTTCGCTACGCGGTCATAGTCGCGCCTGATGAACCCATAGAGGATTTCGGCGTAGACACGGCGGGTATAGGCATCAATGTGGCCCATGATCCCGAAATCATAGGCAATGATGTCGCCGTTTGGCGCAACCTTCAGGTTGCCCTGATGCATGTCCGCGTGAAAGAACCCGTCGCGCAACGCGTGGTTCAGGAACAATTGCAACACCCGGTTGCCAAGCGCGACACGGTCGTGTCCGGCCGCATCAATGGCGTCGTTGTCGCCCAGCGACACACCATCCGCCCAACCCAGCGTCATCACCCGTCGCGCGGACAGATTCCATTTGATCGAAGGCAGTTGGAAACCTTCATCCTTGGCCGTGTTGGCGGCAAATTCGGAAGCCGAGGCGCTTTCGAGGCGCAGATCGAGCTCGCCGCGCACAACACCGTCGAAATGTTCAATGACTTCCATTGGGCGCAGGCGGCGTGATCCGGGTGAAAACACCTCGACCATGCGTGCGGCAAGGTAAAAAGCATCCACATCCTTGCGGAACGCCCGTTCGATGTTGGGGCGCAGCACCTTGACCGCGACATCTTCGCCGGTGTCGACCAATTTGGCCTGATGCACCTGCGCGATGGAAGCAGCGGCCACCGGCTCGCTGAATTCCGAGAACATTTCCTCAAGTGGAAGGCCCAGTTCGCGTTCGACTTCAGCCTTGGCCTGCGTGATCGAGAAAGGCGGCAGCTTGTCCTGCAGGACGCGCAATTGCACGGCCAGTTCATCCCCTACGACATCGGGGCGGGTCGACAGAACCTGACCGAATTTGATGTAGGCGGGGCCGAGAGCGGTCAACGCCCGCGTCGCCGCTGGCATGTTCGGGTCACCCTTGTAGCCCAGCCATTTGAACGGCAATCCAAGGGTCCGGGCGACAAAGCGCAGCGCAGGCGGCGCATCGAACGCGTCCAGCACGACGTTCATGGCACCAGTGCGTTCCAGCGTGGCACCCGTGCGCACCAGCCGCCATATGTTGTGCGGGCCGCGCATCTAAGCCGCTCGCGCGCCGGGCTTGACCCGGGGCCTCATCGGGGCGCGGGGCTCCGGGTCAAGTCCGGCGCGTGTCCAGCAACCCATCACAACTTCCACCCAGAATGCAGCGCCGCGATTCCCATCGTCAGATTGCGGTATTTCGCCTGTTCAAACCCTGCGGATTTTATCATGCCAAGGAAGGTCTCCTGATCGGGGAAATTGCGGATGGATTCGACCAGATACTGATAGCTGTCACGGTCATTCGCGATCGCCTGCCCCATGCGGGGGATCACATTGAAACTGTAAAGGTCATAGGCCTTCTGCATCATCGGATTGGGCAGCTGGCTGAACTCAAGCACCATCAGGCGGCCACCGGGGCGCAGCACGCGGTAGGCTTCGTTCAGCGCCTCTTGCGGGCGGGTGACATTCCGGATGCCAAAGCTGATGGTATAGACGTCAAACGTGTTGTCCTCGAAGGGCAGGGCCATCGCGTCGCCGACAACCCAGTCAAGGCTGTTGGCCATCTGTTCGGCTTCGGCGCGTTTGCGCCCTTCGACCAACATGCCTTCGGTCAGGTCACAAACCGTGGCATGACCTTGCCCCGCGCGTTTGAGAAACTTGAACGACACGTCCCCGGTGCCCCCCGCAACATCAAGCAGCTTTTGGCCTGAACGCGGCGCCAGCCAGTCCATCATTGCCTCTTTCCAGACGCGGTGGATGCCGACGCTCATTACGTCGTTCATGATGTCGTATTTGTTGGCCACATCGGAGAAAAGGTTGCGGACCATGCCCGCCTTTTCGTCCTCGCGCACGGTTTGAGACCCGAAATGCGTTGTTTTATCCGTCATGGCCATTGTCCTGATAGTGTCAAAGCGGAGATATAGCGCCTAAGCACCAGATACAAACCGCCATTTGCCGCAGCAATGGGTCAATGGATGGGAAAGGATGTGAAAATGCCGGAACTTCCCGAAGTGGAGACCGTGATGCGCGGATTGGCCCCCGTCATGGAGGGGGCCGTGATCCTGCGGGCCGATGTAAACCGGCCCGACCTGCGTTGGCCTTTTCCGGCGCATATGGCGGAACGGCTGGCCGGGCAGCCGGTGAAACAACTGCGGCGGCGGTCCAAGTACATCCTTGCGGATCTCGGCTCGGGAGAATCACTTCTGATTCATCTGGGGATGTCGGGGCGGATGCTTGTCTCTGGCGACCCGCTTGGACAATTTGTGCGCGATCATCCGTCGCCCGAAAAACATGACCATGTGGTTGTATACATGGACAACGGCGCGCGGATCACCTTCAACGACCCGCGTCGATTCGGGGCGATGGACCTTTTGGATACCGCCACGGCGGATCAGCACAAACTGCTGGCATCTTTGGGGCCGGAACCGCTTGGCAATACCTTCAACGAGGCACATCTGACCGCGGCGCTTGAGGGGCGCAACATGCCCATCAAATCTGCGCTGCTGGATCAGCGGATCGTGGCGGGATTGGGAAATATCTATGTTTGTGAGGCGCTTTACCGGGCGCGCATCCATCCCGCGCGCAAGGCCGGGCGCATTTCAAAGCCGCGTGTTGCGGCATTGGTTCCGATCATCCGCAGTGTTCTGGGCGAGGCGATCGAGGCGGGCGGATCGTCCTTGCGCGACTTCCGTCAGGCGGACGGAGAGTTGGGCTATTTTCAGCACAATTTTGATGTTTATGGCCGCGAAGGCGCGCCCTGCCGCACCCCCGATTGCGGTCATGTGATTAAACGTATCGTTCAATCGGGTCGGTCCTCGTTTTACTGTGGTCAATGCCAAAGATAACTTGAAACGCCCTGTCGCCATGATATTCACGAACGTCTGAGCGCAACAACCGAGAGCTTTCTCATGGCATATGAAACGATCACGATGGACGTGGACAACCATGTGGCAACCGTCACGCTGAACCGGCCCGATGCGCTGAATGCGCTGAACGACCAGTTGATGAGCGAATTGGCCGATTGCCTTAAAGGATGCCAGGAGAATGACAAGGTCCGTTGCATCGTGATAACAGGCTCGGACAAGGCTTTTGCCGCCGGGGCCGACATTGCGATGATGAAGGACAAGACCTTTGTCGAAGCGTTCACCGGCGATCTTTTCACGCCGGAAACCGATCAGATCATGCGCGTGCGCAAGCCAATCATCGCCGCTGTGTCCGGCTATGCGCTGGGGGGGGGATGTGAATTGGCAATGATGTGCGATTTCATCATCTGTTCCGAAACCGCGAAATTTGGCCAACCAGAGATCAATCTGGGTGTGGTTGCGGGCATTGGCGGCACACAGCGTCTTACCCGTCTGGTCGGAAAATCCAAAGCGATGGACATGAACCTTACGGGCCGCTTCATGGATGCAGAAGAGGCGGAACGGTCGGGGCTGGTGTCCCGCGTTGTGCCGGTCAAGAAGCTGATGGATGAGGCGCGCGGGGCAGCGGAAAAGATTGCCGAGAAGTCGATGGTATCGGTGATGGTTGTCAAGGAAGCGGTGAATCGCGCCTATGAGGTGCCATTGCGCGAGGGTCTGTTGTTTGAACGCCGTGTGTTCCATTCGCTGTTTGCGACCGAGGATCAGAAGGAAGGCATGTCTGCATTCCTGGAAAAGCGTGAGGCGCAGTTCCGGGACAAGTAAGGCCACTTAGCGTCAGCTTTGCCGAAAACCTGGGAAAATCTGACCAGGTTGGCAATCCCCGCGTGATGCGCGATGCCGTGCGATGTCCATTACGCTAAGTGCAGATCAGATGGCGGGCATTTTTTACGTGCCTGAAGACCATTTTCTTTTGCAGGCTTCTAGATGGAATCCGACGGATCGGCGCAACTGCGTATTCCGGTTCTCCCGCTTCAGGAAAGAGGGTCACGAATTCCTCCCAGGCTTCGGGGCGAAGGTTTTTTCGCGTCTCGGAGCAGAGCAGGAAACTTTCGGTCGGCGCGCCTTCGGCAAAGATGATCTCGTGCCTTTCAAATACAAGGTGAAAGTACTCGATCCACTTGACGGCGCGATAGACGTGAATGCCATGCAACTCGGTCAGCCTTATGGCGGCAACAAGCACCGTCGCGGAACCGAACATGCGCTCCGCAATGTTGGATTTCACGACCATACGGTGTTGGCGTGACACAACCAGATCCCGCTTTGGCAATCCGGACCCCATTGCGCCCGCCTTGATCCGTATCGGATAGAGTTTTTTGTTCTTGGGGAGTTCTTCAGGCCCAACCACGCGGCTCAGCGCGAGCACCAGTTCCTGAAAGCCGTTGTCCTGTGTCAGAATCCTGTCGCCGGGTTTCAGGGCCTCGACCGGCAGATCGCCCCGGTCAGTTGTGATGAGTGTTCCACGGGCAAAACATGTTGCGACGGACGGGACCAGATCCCCGGCGTCCCTCATGGTGTCGATGTCGGAATTCCAGGTCAGATCGCCAAGCACACCCCCGGAAGGGAGATTGGAGAAATCAACGACCATTGTTGTATACAGATCTCCTTCTGCCGGGCTTCCGGCCATGTTCACAATTCCGGAATAGGTCACCGTCAGCCCACCGGCATCGGCTTCATATTCTGGTGCCACTCTGAAGGGATAGCCTGCCTTGGAGCCGGGGGTCGATCCGCCAAGAGGATCCGTGTCAGAGGCCAGGGTTGTGTCGAACACCGAACTGGCTGGCTGAAGGTCGATTCTCAGCGAGGTCAGGAGTTTGGTTGTTGTCAGGTAATGCCAGTCATATCCGTAAGACATGTTGATGTCGGTCCCAACAACGCCGCCGTTGGTGTAGGGATCAAAGGCCTGCCACGTCAGGGTTTCGGACGTCCCGTCGGCATACGTCGCCGTGATCTGAGCGCCCTCCAGGTCGACCCCGCGGGAGGAAGTGTCAGCGCGAATACCGTTGACGGTCTCGTGCGGATTGTCCGCGAGCCGGATGATGTCGATTGTGGGCAAAGCTCCGATTTCCTTGTGCGATGCGCGTTCTGAAACAGACCGATCCCAACCGCTGCCTCCGCCTACGTTGGCAATGGCTGTTTAGCCTGCAAAGACGGTCATAGGGGCCGGAGAGGGTGTTGAAATGGCCAATTGAAGGAAAATTTATGGCCGACGATTTGGCGGACGGAGGCGCTCCTGCCGGATGTAACGGAATGGCGGACAGATGAATTGCCATTGTCTGGGCCACGCTTCGCCACTCTGAGGGCCGTCGACAGCACAGCAGGCATCGCCGCCTTGCAAAACTGAAGGGAGCACACCTTTACAATCCACCCCAAACACCGCTATAGGCCGCGTCATACATGCGCGTGCAGCCCGCTCAGGCTAGAATCACCTTCCCGACATGGGAACCGGTCCGTCCGGTCGGGGTTTGGCGTCACGCGCCGAAATTTGAACTCAAGACCCCAAAGGGTGATCAGCATGGCCAATACACCACAAGCAAAAAAACGCGCGCGTCAGAACGAAAAGCGTTTCCAGATCAACAAGGCACGTCGTTCGCGCATCCGCACGTACCTGCGCAAAGTCGAGGAAGCGATTGCTTCCGGCGATCAGGATGCCGCTACGGCAGCCTTGCGCGCGGCACAGCCAGAGTTGATGCGCGGCGTGACCAAGGGTGTTTTCCACAAAAACACCGCATCGCGCAAAATGTCGCGTCTGGCGGCCCGCGTGAAGGCAATCGGGTGATTTGACACCCATCAACGTTAGCTGAACCAGCTAATTTGTTGAAAAGGAAGGTATCGCTTTGCGGTGCCTTTTTTTGTGGAATTTGACTCGCCGGGGGGGCGCAGGGATTCTTTTTCATCAAAGGCTGAGTCAAGATTGAAGTTATGTTGAAACGGTCGCTGTCCTCTTGGTACCAACGTATAGCGATTCACGTCGCTGGGGGGACAGGCCTCAGAATCACAGAGGTACGGGCAGTGTATCTTTTGGGTTTTGAGGACTTTCTGATGGCCTGATTTTTCAGGGTATCATGGGTCTGCAAATGGCGCCAAGGATGGCGCATTTGCCCTGTCATTGGTTGTAAATGGTCGGTTCGGGCCAAATGTGTGCGCGCTAAACGCCGCCTGCACGTGACGCCGGAACTTTACGTAAATGTCCGAAGGACGCTGGTCGGTTCCTTTTCAGGAATCGAAGCGGCGCGGTGCGTTCTGAGGGCATGTGATTTGTTGGGCGCTTCGCCCCGGCAGCAAGAAAAACAAGTAGTGGGACGGACGGGTATGTTGGTAGAACAGTGGGACAGGATCAGTGGCAGGCTCCTCAAGACGATTGGGCAGAACAACCACACAACATGGATTGCGCCGCTGCGCGCCGGTCCGGTCGATCAGCAGATCGCAACCCTGTTTGTCCCGACGACCTTTTCCGGCAACTATATCAGCCAGAATTTTTCCGACCTGATCCTGCACGAGATCAAGAGTGCCGGAGTTGACGTATCGCGTTTGAATTTTGTTCTGGCTTCTTCGGACAAGGACACCGCACAGCCCCCTGCCACCCCTCGGCGTGCCGTTGCCCGGAAAACCCGGAGCACAGATGTGATGAGCAACTCGTCGCTCGACAAGCGGTTCAGTTTTGACACGTTTGTGGTGGGTAAACCGAACGAGCTGGCACATGCCGCTGCTCGGCGCGTTGCCGAAGGCGGGCCAGTCACATTCAATCCGCTGTTCCTGTATGGTGGTGTCGGGTTGGGCAAGACGCACCTGATGCATGCGATTGCGCAGGAGCTGCGCGAACGCAGGCCGGATATGAATGTCCTTTACCTGTCGGCAGAGCAGTTCATGTATCGTTTCGTGCAGGCCCTCAGGGACCGCAAGATGATGGATTTCAAGGAGATATTCCGTTCTGTTGATGTGTTGATGGTCGATGACGTGCAGTTCATCGCCGGCAAGGACAGCACGCAGGAAGAGTTCTTTCACACGTTCAACGCATTGGTGGACCAGAACAAGCAGATCATCATTTCGGCGGATCGCGCGCCGGGCGACATCAAAGACCTTGAAGAGCGTGTAAAGACTCGGCTGCAATGTGGTCTGGTCGTGGATCTGCACCCCACCGACTACGAATTGCGGCTAGGGATCCTGCAAAGCAAGGTCGAAGCGCAACGTGTAATCTATCCCGGACTGGATGTGGCAGAGGGTGTGCTGGAATTCATGGCGCACCGGATCACCACCAATGTGCGGGTGCTGGAAGGCGCGCTTACGCGGCTCTTTGCCTTTGCATCGCTGGTGGGCCGCGAGATCAACATGGACCTGACGCAGGATTGTCTGGCCGATGTGTTGCGCGAAAGCGAGCGCAAGATCACGGTTGAAGAAATCCAGCGCAAGGTGAGCGAACACTACAACATCCGTCTCAGTGATATGCTGGGGCCAAAGCGCCTGCGCAGCTATGCCCGCCCGCGTCAGGTGGCGATGTACCTGTGCAAGCAGATGACCAGCCGGTCCCTACCCGAAATCGGTCGGCGGTTCGGTGGGCGCGATCACACGACGGTGATGCATGGCGTGCGACGGATTGAAGAACTGAAAGTCTCGGACAGCCAGATCGCCGAGGACGTCGAGTTGTTGAGCCGCGCGCTCAAGTCCTGACACTCGCAGAACACGGAATGCATATGTTTACGCGGGGGCCTATGGCCCCCTCTTGCAATCGGGCCGCGAAAATCACAAAAGTCTTGTGCAAGGGACGGAACCGGGTAGGTTGCCTGTCCCGGCAGTCCTGAGGGGAGAGAGCCACATGAAATTCAGCATCGAACGGGCCGCGCTCCTGAAGGCGGTCAATCAGGCCCAATCCGTCGTAGAGCGCCGCAATACGATCCCGATTCTCGCCAATGTGCTGATCGAGGCCGAAGGCAGTGACGTATCCTTTCGCGCAACCGATCTGGACATTGAGGTTGTCGACAAGGTCGGCGCGCAGGTGGAGCGGGCCGGGGCCACGACAGTATCGGCAACTTTGCTGCACGAGATCGTGCGCAAGCTGCCCGATGGGGCGCTGATCAATCTGACTTCTGACAGTGCCGCCGGGCGGCTGACGGTTGAGGCGGGGCGCTCCAATTTTTCGCTGGCAACCCTGCCGCGAGAGGATTTTCCGGTCATGGCATCGTCGGAATACGCCTCCAACTTCAGCGCACCGGCGCCAGTGCTGCGGCGTTTGTTCGACAAATCCAAATTCGCCATCTCGACCGAAGAAACCCGGTATTACCTAAACGGCGTTTACCTGCACGTGGCAGATGCTGATGGGGGCAAGGTATTGCGCTGCGTAGCGACGGACGGTCATCGGCTGGCGCGTATTGACACGGACCTGCCTGAAGGGGCAGCGGATATGCCCGGCGTGATCGTGCCGCGCAAGACGGTGGGCGAACTGCGCAAGCTGCTGGATGATGACGAGATGAAGATCGCGGTTTCCGTATCGGAGACCAAGATCCGCTTTGCCACACCTGAAATCACCCTGACGTCCAAGGTGATCGACGGTACATTCCCGGACTACACCCGCGTGATCCCGCAGGGGAACACCCGCAAGATGGAAGTGGACGCCGCAGATTTTGCTCAGGCCGTAGACCGGGTGGCAACTGTCAGCTCCGAGCGGTCACGCGCCGTCAAGTTGCAGTTGGACGAGGATCGTCTGGTGCTGTCGGTCAATGCGCCCGATAGCGGAGCCGCCGAGGAAGAATTGGTTGTCGCCTACGGGGACGAGAGGCTGGAAATCGGGTTCAACGCGAAGTATCTGCTTGAGATTGCTTCGCAGGTGGACCGGGAGAATGCGGTATTCCTGTTCAACTCATCGGGTGATCCCACATTGATGCGCGAAGGCAACGACACCTCAGCGGTTTATGTCGTGATGCCGATGCGTGTCTGAGGGGCGCGGTTTTCTTAATAAGTCCCTGCCGTTTTCCGGGAAGAAATCGGTGAGCGTCGTCTGCCCCGCGCGCCGGAGCTGGACTCTTGCAAGTGTCCGGCCTGTTTTCTTCCAAGAAAACAACTCGGCCCATGACTAGGCTGTACCTCTCCAACCTCACCCTGTCCCATTTCCGATCGCACAGGCGTGCGGTGATTGACTGTGATGCGCGCCCGGTTGCACTTTATGGTCCGAATGGCGCCGGCAAGACCAACATCCTAGAAGCG
>CAXBKL010000070.1:0-18327 GCA_963976125.1 uncultured Sulfitobacter sp.
ATCCCGAGCCTGCTGGGTGTTCTGGGCGATAAGCCCGTCCGTGACCAATCCCGCATCCAAAGCCCCCGCAAACAGGGTTTCCAGCGCCGCATTCGGGTCTTGGTCCCCGCTGAGGCCCAGATCAATCAGGACTGACCATTCAGGGGCCTTGGCAAAGGGCTGGCGCACCTGGGGCAGTCTTTCCGTCAGGAAGTCAAATCCCTGACGGTGGATCAGTTCAAAGGCGCTGACCATCTCGCCCACCTGCGCGCGGGCACGCGACAACAGATCAGCGGCCGCACGCGGGCTTGTTACAACAAACAGCGCGGTGCCACTACGGGCGGGTTTGGGGAATAATTTGAGGGCAGCGGCGGTGATCACGCCAAGGGTGCCTTCGGCCCCGATCAGCAGATGGCGCAGATCATAGCCGGTATTGTTTTTGCGCAGCCGGGTCAGCCCGTGCCAGATTTGTCCGTCCGGCAACACCGCTTCCAGCCCCAGACAGAGATCGCGCGCATTGCCATAACGCAACACGCCGGTGCCGCCGGCATTGGTGGCAAGGGTTCCACCGATGCGCGCCGTGCCTTCAGCCGCCAACGACAGGGGGAACAACCGATCCGCCGCCTCGGCGGCACCCTGGACATCCGCAAGAATCACACCGGCTTCTACCACCAGCACGTTTTCGTCCGGGTAGACGGCACGCACCGCGTTCATCCGCTCAAGGGACAAGATCAGGGGCCCGGCACCCTCCGGGGCAACCTGTCCGCCGACCAGGCCGGTGCCGCCGCCATAGGGCAACACACCCACGCGGGCATCATTGGCGTGCCGGATCAGGGTTGCGACCTCTTTCACCGTGCGGGGCAGCGCCAACAGGCCCGCCTGGCCCGCGTAACGGCCTCGCGGTTCTTCAAGATAGCGCGCGTCAGGGCTGCGCAGCACGTCGGGCGGCAAATCAGCGCCCAGGCGGGCGGCAAAAGCGGTATCAGCAGGGTTCAGTTCCATGCCCTTAGATCACGCGTTGGCGCTGCAGTTGCAAGGGGTCAGCGCGCCACATTGATATAGGAGGGGCGCAGCACCATGATGGTCGGCCTTGACGGCAATCGGTCGCGCGACACCGTCAGCGACGGCCCTTCGACACGGACAATTGCAAATTCGTCCCGCATGCCGTCGAGAAAATCGTCAAGGGTAAAGTCGGAGAACCAGTGCATCGGGATGACAATGGAGGATTTCAGACGCTTAAGCACCGAAATCATCGTCGGCTGGTCCAACGTATAACCGCCATCTACCGGCGCCATCACCACATCCAATCTGCCGATGGCCGCGTATTGTGCCGCATCCGGCGCATGGTGAAGATGTCCCAGATGCCCGATACACAGGCCCGCCATCTCAAAGACAAAGATCGAATTGCCCTTGGCCTCGATACCGCTGAAGGCTGAGCGGATGTCCGTTGACACGTTGCGTACCAACACTTCACCCAGATCAAGGTGGTGCTCGATCCCTTCGCCAAATGGTCCCCACCCTTCGAGAACATGCGGGATGGCAGGATCCGGAAAGGCCGTCCAATGGCTTTCATGGGCGTGGTTCATCGTGACGACATCGGGGATCAGCGGCAGAGTTCCGGTAAAGCCGGTGTGGTCGGTGATCATGTTCAGCCCGCCGGCGCTGCGGATCAGGAACGATGCGTGGGCGATGTAGTGCAAATAGACGGTTTCGTCGGCAACGTCAGGCAGGCCGACCTTGGTGACATAGACCATGCCCGGCGTGGCCTCGGCCAGGGCGATGCAATGGCTGGGCGTGCGGGTCTGCGCCCAGAGCGCACCGGGGGCCATCAGTAAAAGCAGGATCATCAAACGCATCGGCAGTCCTCCGGGGGCCAGAATACCACAACATCGCCCCCGCGGTGTGCCGAAATTTTTGGCAAATCAGATGTTGCCCCGCCCGTGAAAGCTGCGTTAGTCTCCGAAAATTTTGCAAGGAGGCATGTGATGCTGACAGAACGTAAATGGGTGCCGGAAGGCTGTGAAACACGGGTGCAGCAGATTGCCACGACCACATCACAGCAATCCTCCACACAGATTGCCGCCCGGCTGCATGCCCTCGCGGAGCAGAACCGCGACATTCATGAACGGGCGTGTTTCAACCTCAATCCGGCCACCAACGTCATGTCCCCCCGCGCCGAAGCGATTCTGTCCTCCGGCCTTGGGACACGCCCTTCGCTGGGCTATCCGGGTGACAAATACGAAATGGGGCTGGAGGCGATCGAGGAGATCGAGGTCATTGCCGCAGAACTTTGCGCGCAGGTGTTTGATGCAGCCTATGCAGAGATCAGGGTGCCGTCAGGGGCGATTGGCAACCTTTTCGGATTCATGGCAACATGTAAACCGGGCGACACCATCATCGCGCCGCCGCCGTCGATTGGCGGACATGTGACCCATCATGCGGCGGGATGCGCGGGGCTTTATGGACTGAGCACCATCCCTGCCCCGGTAGATGCCGATGGCTATACGATTGATCTGAATGCCTTGCGAAAACTGGCGCATGAGGTCCGGCCCAAGCTGATCACCGTGGGCGCATCTCTCAACCTGTTTGAACACCCCGTCGCCGAGGTGCGCGCGATTGCCGATGAGGTCGGGGCCAAGGTGCTGTTTGACGCTGCACATCAATGCGGGATCATCGCAGGGCGGGCCTGGCGCAATCCACTGAAAGAGGGCGCGCATCTGATGTCGATGAGCACCTACAAAAGCCTTGGTGGCCCTGCCGGGGGGCTGATCGTCAGCAATGATGCCGAGATTGCCGAGCGGCTGGACGCCATCGCCTTTCCCGGTATGACAGCAAACTTTGACGCGGCAAAATCGGCGGCATTGGCGTTGACCATGCTGGATTGGATCGACTTTGGTGCGGTATATTCGGCGGAAATGATCGCAGTTGCGCAGGCCCTCGCAGAGGCGCTGGATGCCAACGGGCTGCCGGTCTTTGCCAAGGCGCAAGGATACACCAATTCGCACCAGTTTGCGGTGGAGGCGGCGGGCTTTGGCGGGGGGCAGGCAGCGTCAAAGACCCTGCGCAAGGCCGGATTTCTGGCCTGCGGCATCGGTTTGCCGATTGCCGAAGTTGCAGGGGATATGAACGGGTTGCGCATAGGCACGCCTGAATTGGTGCGCTGGGGCGTCGGGATTGAGCATATCCCCGATCTTGCCCGGCTCATCACACAGGCCCTGCACAGCAATGATCCGGGGGCCTTGGCCGATGAGGTGCGCGCGTTCAGGGCGCAATTCCAGACGCTGCATTTTGTCGGACAGTGAAGGGGTAAACCCGCCCCGGCGCAAGGTCGGGGCGCGACGCGGGATCAGCCTACGTCCGTCTTGCCGCGCCGGTCGCTGCGCAAGGACGCATAAAGAACATGCGTCCGCCAACGCCCGTCAATCTGGAGATAGCTCTGCGCGACGCCTTCATATTTAAACATGGATTTCTCAAGCAGACCGCGCGATGCAGTGTTCTCGGGCAAGCAAGCCGCCTCGATCCGGCTCAGGTCCAGCCGGACAAAGGCATGATGCACAACCGCATGTATGGCCTCGCGCATGTAGCCCTGCCGCGCAAATGGCTCTCCGGTCCAATACCCCAAGGTGCCCGATTGTGCAGGTCCACGGCGGATATTGTCCAGCGTGATGGCCCCTAACAAGGCCCCGTCTTCGCGGCGGGTCAGGAAAAGCGGCAGCGCAGATCCCCCCGAAACCGACCGTTGCGCCCAGTAGACCCGGTTTGTAAAGGATTTGCGGCTCAAATGATCGTCGGCCCAGGTCGGCTCCCACCTGGTGAGATACTCCCGGCTTTTGACCCGCAGCGCAGTCCAATCGCGAAAATCCGAATGTTGCGGCGTTCTCAGGGACAACCGCTCTGTCTCAATCTTCATTTTGCGTTTGAGCGAGAGCATCAGGCGGCGCGGCGCTCCTGTAAGGTGGCCAGGCTTGGCGCGTCATCCACCGGCCCATATAACGCCAGGGCCGCGGCCGCCGTTTCCGCCATTTTCTGGGCCAGGTCGCGGACGTCTCCGGTTGTGACGGCGTCGATCTTTTCGATTGTTTCGCTCAGTGGCGGGATGCGGCCCCATATCTGGATCAGGCGGGCCAGCCGTTCCGCGCGGTTGGAGGGACTTTCCAGGCCCATCAACAACCCGGCCTTCATCTGGGCGCGCGCGCGCGCCACTTCGGCAGGGCTCATGTCTTCGGCGGCGCGTTTCATCTCGTCGATGGTGATCTGCGCAAGTTCCGGCAGTTGCTCGGCAGATGTGCCGGCATAGATTGTCGTCATGCCGGTATCTTCATAGGCCCCGGCCTGCGCAAAGATCGAATAGCACAGGCCACGGTTTTCCCGGATTTCCTGAAACAGGCGGCTCGACATGCCGCCGCCAAGCGCCGAGGCGTAGATCTGAGCAACATAGATGTCATCTGCACGGTAGTTGGGCGATTCAAATCCCAGCGCAAAATGCGCCTGCTCCAGCGGTTTGATCTGACGTATTTCGCCGCCTCGAAACTGTGCCGTTTCGCCAACAAAAAGAGCCTTGGCCGGCATGTCGCCAAAAAGCGTCTCAGCAAGCCGGACAATTTCGTCGTGGTTCACCGCACCTGCTGCCGACAGGATCATCTGCTCAGGACCATAGTGATCGGCGATAAACCGTTTCAGATCATCGCGGCCAAAGTGCGAGACCCGTTCGGCAGGGCCAAGGATGGTGCGGCCCAGTGGCTGATCCGGATAGGCCTGTTCCTGCAACCAGTCGAATATCACATCGTCCGGTGTGTCCAGCGCCTGACCGATCTCTTGCAGGATTACACCACGCTCCACCTCGATTTCGGAAGGATCAAGCACCGGATTGCGCAGGATGTCCGCAATCACATCCAATCCAAGGGCCACGTCGTTTTCGAGGACACGCACGTAATAGGCCGTCACCTCACGCGAGGTATAGGCGTTGATATAGCCCCCCACATCCTCAATTGCCTCGGCAATTTGCAGCGACGTGCGGGTTGCCGTCCCCTTGAACGCCATATGTTCCAGAAAATGCGCGATCCCGTTCTGGGACTTGCTCTCATGGCGACCCCCGGCAGAAACCCAGACACCGATCGAGGCCGAAGCCAGCCCCGGCATGTGTTCGGTCACGATGCGAAAGCCGTTGGCGAGGCGGTGTTCTTGCAGGCTCATGCGTTCAGGCTCCGCTGAATATGGGCCTTGAGCGCGCCAAGGTCATTTGCCACGCGGGTCAGCCTTTCGGGCCTTTCAAACAGATCTTGCATCCGCTCTGGCAGGCCGGGACGATGACCGGTTGCCGCCTCAACGGCATCGGGGAATTTAGCCGGGTGGGCAGTTGCAAGGGTAATCATCGGTGTGGCGTCATCGCGGTGGTCCTGGGCAACCTTGACGCCGACCGCCGAATGCGGACACAGCAATTCGCCAGTGTGTTTCAGCATATGGGCTATTGTCGCGGAGGTTTCCGCCTCTGAGGCACGGCCCGATTTGTAGAGACCCTGCAAAGCCTGCATCGCACCCTGGCTGACCTCAAACCCGCCCTGCCCTAGTTCGGCCATCAGTTGCGCCACGGCGTTGCCGTCCCGGCCATAGGCATCGAACAACGCGCGCTCAAAGTTGGAGGACACCTGAATGTCCATCGAGGGGCTGATCGAGGCATGTACAGTCCCCTTGTGATACCCCTGCCCCTTGAGGCAGCGATCCAGAATGTCGTTCTGATTTGTCGCCACAACCAAACCCTTGATCGGCAACCCCATACGTTTGGCGATATATCCGGCAAAGATGTCACCGAAATTTCCCGTTGGCACGGTAAAACTGACCTCACGCGCGGGAGCGCCCAGCGACACGGCGGACGTGAAATAATAAACCACCTGCGCCAGAACCCGGCCCCAGTTGATCGAATTGACCCCGGCCAGTTTGACGCCATCGCGGAAGTCAAAATCGTTGAACATGTCCTTGAGCCGCGCCTGACAATCGTCAAAGTCACCGTCAACGGCCAGCGCATGTACGTTGCTTTCGGCCGGCGTGGTCATCTGGCGGCGCTGCACCTCGCTGACGCGGCCATGGGGGTAAAGGATAAAAACATCGACGTTTTCCAGCCCCTTGAACGCCTCTATCGCGGCCGAACCGGTATCCCCTGAGGTTGCGCCGACAATGGTGACGCGGTCGCCCTTGCGGCCCAGCGCCTTTTGGAACATCTGCCCGATCAGCTGCATGGCAAAGTCCTTGAACGCCAAGGTGGGGCCATGGAACAGTTCCAGCAGGAAATGGTTCGGGGCCAGTTGAACCAGCGGCGCACGGGCATCGTGGCCAAAGGTGGTGTAGGCATTTCCAATCAGGGTCCGAAACTCTGCGTCTGTAAAGGTCTCTCCGATGAACGGGCGCATCACGGTAAACGCCACGTCCTCGTAGCTTTGCCCGGCCATGCCGGCAATCTGGTCCACGCTGAGCGCCGGGATGGTTTCCGGCACATAAAGGCCGCCGTCACGCGCAAGGCCGGTCAACATGGCCTCTTCGAAGGTCAGGACAGGTGCGGTGCCACGGGTGGAGATATAGCGCATGGATTAGCTTTCGGACTTGGCACCGCTGCGGCGGCGCAGAAACAGGAGGGACATCGCCAGCCAAATGGCGGCTAGCGCGAACCAGGTTATGGCATATGGCAGGTGATCGTTCGGAATGCGGCTGGTGTCTACAGGCAAAGGCGTCACCGGCGGATTTGCAACCGACATTTCCCGCGTGACGATCAGCAGCGGTGCCGCCCCAAGCCTGGTTGCCAATTCGGAAACGTCGCGGGCGAACCAGATGTTGTTGTCCAGATCAGGTGCAGGCGTGTAGCTGTCGATCTCGCGGGGCCATTGCAGGTTGCCAATCACGGTGACGGTGCCCTGCGGTGTTGCAATGCCTTTGTCGTCGCTGGCAACAAACCCCCGGTCAATCAGCACACGACCGGCATCGGTTTCAAACGGCGTGATTAACCGGTATCCGGCGCCAATCTGTTTTTGCGATACCAGCACCCGGATCGTGTCGCCCGCAAACCTGCCCGTGACGGTGACAGGCAGATAGGCGTCAACTTCGGGATCCGGGACTTTGGGAAGCGGAACAGGCGCGCTTGTGATCCGGGCATCAATGTCGGCAATGACGCCCTGTTTCCACGCCAGCCGCTGTACCTGCCAAATGCCCAGAGACAGCAGGATCGCAGCCCCCCCAAGGCCAATAACAATCAAGAAAAGCGTGCGCTTCATGCATCACCCTGCGTCAAAGAAAAAGCGCGCGAAGATATGCTTCGCGCGCCTTGGGTTTTCAGGGATCAGAGCCGCAGATGCAACCCCACAGCGGTCTTCATCTCAGGACGGGATGCCCCAGATGTAGACCGCAAAGAACAGGAACAGCCAGACAACGTCCACAAAGTGCCAGTACCAGGCGGCGGCCTCGAAGCCGACATGACGTTCGGGCGTAAAGTCGCCGCGTATCGCGCGGATCAGACAGACCGTCAAAAAGATCGTGCCGATGACCACGTGCAAGCCGTGGAACCCTGTTGCCATGAAGAAATTGGAGAAGAATTTGTCCCCGCCAAATTCCCAGCCCTTGTAGAGCAGATATGAATATTCGTAGGCCTGAAGAACAGTAAACGCTACGCCAAGCACGATCGAAATCGCAAGACCTGCAATCAGATCACGTCGGTTGTTTTCATGCACCAGCGCATGGTGCGCCCATGTCACTGCACAGCCAGAGAGCAGCAGGATCAGCGTGTTTATCAGTGGCAGGTGGAAGGCGTCGACCTGGTAGATCACTGGCGGGATATACTCGGACCCGACATATTCGTTCATTGGATATATGGCGTGCTTGAAGAACGACCAGAACCAGGCGGCAAAGAACATCACTTCGGACATGATGAACAGGATGAAACCATAACGCAGGCCAATACGGACAACCGGCGTATGATCGCCAACATGGCTTTCGATCACGACATCACGCCACCAGCCGAACATCACGTAAAGAACGGCAACAAAACCGCCCAGAAACAGGAAGGGCGTGATGTCGTGCATCCACAGTACAGCGCCGACAAGCATGAAAAAGCCTGCCAATGCGCCCAGCAGAGGCCAGGATGAGGGGGTCAGGATATGGTAGTCGTGATTCTTTGCATGGGCCATGATTGGGCGTCCCTTACCTTTTTCTAATTCAGGTCTGTTGTTGTGACCTTTTCCAGGGCGGCATACCCTTCGGGAAGGTCAATTTCGTAGAATGTATAAGAAAGTGTGATGGTGTGTACATACTTGCCATCACGATCATCGACAATTTCAGGGTCGACATAAAAGCTCACCGGCATTTGCACACGCTCGCCGGGGGCCAGCACCTGTTCGGTGAAACAAAAACATTCGATCTTGTCAAAAAACGCACCCGCCGCATAGGGTGTCACATTATAGCTCGCCTGCCCTGCGATGGGGCGGTCGGTGGGGTTGTAGGCTTCGTAAAAGGCCAACCCGGTTTCACCAATGCGAATCTCCATCTCGCGGACCACAGGTTTGAATTCCCATGCCATGTTGTTGTTCAGCGTTCCGTCAAACCGAATCGTGATGGTTTGATCCAAGATTTCATCGCTTGCGGTTCCGACCTGCTGGGGAACTCCGCCAAAGCCCGTGACCCGGCAGAACCAGTCGTAAAAAGGCACCGACGCCCAGGCCAGGCCTCCCATGACCACAACGAGCGAGACCGTCTGTGCGACGGTTTTTGCGGGGCCGGAAAGTGCCATCAATCAGTTGCCTCCAGACCAGTGGCCGGATTGGCGGTTCCCGGCGCACGTGAAAAATCGACTTGGGTGATTTTTGCAAATGTCAGCACCATCACCAATACGACAAATCCGCCCAGCATCAGACCAACGCCAACATTGCGGCCTTTTCGACGGCTGTGAATCTCATGTTCTGCACGAATCCCCATTACCAGCCTCCCAAGCCCCAGGGCCGCAAGCTCGCTTCGGCCAGAATCGCACCAAAATGCAGAAAGAGATAGTAGAGCGACAGGCGGAAGAACTTGCGCTCCACCAGATAATTGTCCTCTTCGGCCACCCCTTCATCGCGTTGCCGGATGCGGTAGGCTCCGATCAGGAACAGCACATTCAGAACGATTGCAACGCTCAGGTATATATAACCGCCAATGGCGGTAAAGCCGGTGGCGACCGCCAGCACGGCAAGCAGAACCGTATAGGCAAGAATGTGGCGGCGTGTGGCTGGGCGGCCATGAGTGACCGTCAGCATCGGCACCTTTGCATCATCATAGTCAGAGCGCATGAACAGCGCCAGCGCCCAGAAATGCGGCGGCGTCCAGATGAAGATCAGTGCAAACATCAGCCACGCCTCGACCGAAAAGCTGCCCGTGGCGATGATCCAGCCGATCACCGGTGGAAAAGCACCTGCCGCCCCGCCGATCACGATGTTCTGCGGCGTCAACCGCTTGAGCCACATGGTATAGAAAACGGCGTAAAACAGGATCGTAAACAACAGCATTCCGGCGGCCAGCAGGTTCGCCGCCAGGCCCAGCATCATCACCGAAAGACCAGCGAGCGCCACACCCAGCGCAAGAGCCTCGCCCGGTTCGACCTTGCCGGCCGGGATCGGGCGTTTCGCCGTGCGACGCATCACCGAATCAATGTCCGCATCCCACCACATGTTCAGAGCACCAGACGCGCCCGCGCCAACGGCCACGAACAGAATCGAGGCAAAACCGATCACCGGATGAACCGAAACCGGCGCCGCCAGCATCCCGACCAGGGCGGTAAACACGACCAATTGCATCACACGTGGTTTCAGCAGGGCAAAATAATCGCCCAACTGCGCTTCGCGTTCCGCGTTCGGTGTATTGGTGACATCCGTCATTAAGCACCCTTATTCTACAAGAAGGGTGGGCCGTGGCCCACCTTGCAATTAACCCCTTGGATCTAGCTGTGCGCGGGATGCCCCACGTGCAGCCCCTAGTTAGACGCGACTTGAACAGCCTGCGGAATAGCGGCGTATTCCTCTTTCGCATTGCCCAGCCAGTTGTTGTAGGCCGCTTCGGACACAACCTTGACCGTGATCGGCATATAGGAATGGGCCTGACCACAGAGTTCGGAACACTGGCCAAAAAAGACGCCTTCCTGGTCCGCCGAGAACCACAGTTCCGCCAGACGGCCCGGAACGCCATCCTGCTTGACCCCGAATGCCGGGATCGTCCAGGCATGGATCACATCCGACGCGGTGACCTGCATCACGATTGTCTTGCCGACCGGCACCACAACGGCGGTGTCCGTCGCCAACAGCCATTCATCACGGGTATATCCGGCTGCTTCCAACTTGGCGATCATCACGTCATTGAGCATATTCGCCACGGCACCGGCGTCTTCTTCCTCCGCCGTCAAGGTGGCGGGTGCACCGATCATGTAGCTGTCAAACCCAAAACCCTCGTCGACGTATTCATATGACCAATACCATTGGTTCCCGATGGCCTTGATTGTGATGTCGGCCTGCGGAATTTCCTGCTGGCGAAACAGAATCGGCAAGGAGTAGGCACCGATCAACACAAGAATCAGGATCGGACCAACGGTCCAGGCGATCTCGACCGGGGTATGGTGTGTAAAGGTTGCCGACACCGGGTTACGTTTGCGGTTGTAGCGAACAATCACCCACCCAATCAGCCCCGTGACGAACAATGTGATCGCGGTGATGATGACAAGAATGAGCCAGTCAAGGTCGTGAATGTCCTGCGCCAGCCGTGTGACAGCAGGCTGAAAGCCCATTTCGCGGTCCACCGGCGCACCGATCACTTCCAGACCGTCGATGCGAAGGCTGTCTTGTGCCATCGCAGGGAGGGCGGCAAAACTTGCCATCAGTGCGCTGAGAGAGAGTAAATGTTTCATATGTCGTCCTGATCTTGTGACCAAATTGGCTGGTGTCGCTTGTCGAACCAGATGGTATTGGCCCGCCCGTTGTAATCTTGATGCTTACAATCATATTCTGTTGGCAAGATAAAGTCTTTCGAATGCGTCAAAGGGACGCCAGACGCGTTTTATGACCCACATTAGGATAAATTCCACATGACCACCTCTTCGTTTAGCCCTTTCAACACCAACCTGGACCGTGAAAGCGCCTTGCGCATCCTGCAGGCGGCAGTGGCCGGTGCCGACGACGGGGAGCTGTTTTTCGAGCGCCGCCGTTCAGAGGCATTGATGTTCGATGATGGCCGGCTCAAGACCGCGACCTATGACGCCTCCGAGGGGTTTGGCCTACGCGCGGTACGCGGTGAAGTGGCAGGTTATGCCCATTCCACCGAAATATCCGAAGCGGCCTTGAGCCGGGCCGCTGAAACCGCGCGCCTGGCAGTCGGTGAGGGGGGTGGCACATGGGCCGATGCCCCGGAAGGGACCAACAAGAAGCTCTATACGGATGCCGACCCGATCGAGGGGGCGACATTTCCGGTCAAGGTCGAAACCCTGCGCGAGATCGACGCCTTTGTCCGCGATCTCGACCCGCGCGTGGTGCAGGTCACTGCCAGCATCGCCGCCAGCCTACAGGAGGTGGAAATCCTGCGCCCTGAAGGCAGCTCCGTACGCGATATTCGCCCTATGACGCGGGTGAATCTGTCCGTTATTGTCGACCAGGATGGTCGCCGCGAAGGCGGCAGCGCGGGCGGCGGCGGACGGATCGGCCTTGACGGTCTTCTTGCCCCCGATGACTGGCAGGCCAAGGCAAAAGAAGCCCTGCGCATCGCGGTTGTGAACCTTGAGGCTGTGCCAGCGCCCGCGGGTGTGATGGATGTGGTTCTTGGCCCCGGCTGGCCCGGCATCCTGCTGCACGAGGCGATTGGCCACGGGTTGGAAGGTGATTTCAACCGCAAGGGCAGTTCGGCCTTTGCGGGACTGATGGGCCAACAGATTGCGTCCAGGGGCGTGACGGTGCTGGATGATGGGACGATCCCCGACAGGCGCGGCTCCATCAGTGTGGATGACGAGGGAACGGCATCGGGCAAGAACGTGTTGATCGAAGACGGCGTTTTGACCGGATATATGCAGGATCGCCAGAACGCGCGGCTGATGGGTGTACAAAGCACCGGCAACGGGCGGCGGCAATCCTATGCGCATATTCCGATGCCACGGATGACCAACACCTACATGCTGGGCGGTGGTACCGCACCGGGTGACATTGTTGCCGATCTGAAGGACGGGATTTATGCGGTCGGGTTTGGCGGCGGACAGGTGGACATCACCAATGGCAAGTTCGTGTTTTCCTGCACCGAAGCCTACCGTGTTGAGAATGGCGTGGTGGGCGCGCCCGTCAAAGGGGCCACCTTGATCGGAGACGGGGCCACGGCGCTGAAACAAATCCGCGCCATCGGCAATGACCCCAGCCTTGATCCCGGCATGGGCAATTGCGGCAAGCAAGGCCAGTGGGTGCCGGTGGGCGTGGGACAACCAACACTGATGATTGGCGGGCTGACCGTGGGGGGATCGGCGGCGTGACACACCGGGCAGCGGGCGCTCTGAGCCGCCAACCGACAAACCGGGGAACCAGCTCGGCTGAATGAAAGAGGCGCGCCGCGATGTTCGGCAATCCCCGCGGGGTCATGTTCATCCGCTGTTAACCAACCGGACCTATACCTGATTCTGCAACAGGCGGAGACACGGGATGACTGACAAGGACCAACATCCTTCTTCCACTCACCCCCCACTCCCACCCACCCAGGAAGATGAACAGTTTGACCGCCTTCGTCTGTTGCGCTCGCGCCGGGTTGGCATTTCCACGTTCAAACGTCTGCTGGTCGAACACGGCACTGCGCAAAACGCGCTGGCCGCGCTGCCTCAGGTGGCGCGCGCCGCGGGCGTTCAGGGTTATCGCGTCTGTCCCGAAGGGGTCGTGCGGGCCGAACTGAATGCCGCTCTGGCCGCCGGTGCCCGCCTGTTGGCGCTCGAAGATCCGGCCTACCCACAGATGCTGGCCCGTCTGCCGGATGCGCCGCCTTTCCTTTGGACATTGGGGAATGTCGATTTTCTGGCGCGCCCGATGATCGCCCTTGTCGGCGCGCGCAATGCGTCGTCTCTGGGCACCCGCATGGCTAAGGCGCTGGCGCGGGAATTGGGGGAATTGGGATATGTCGTGGTGTCCGGGCTGGCACGTGGGGTGGATGCGGCGGCCCACAATGCCGCGCTTGCCACCGGCACGGTAGCGGTTCAGGCCGGGGGCGTGGACGTGATGTATCCGGCAGAAAACACCGGGCTGGCCCATGACATCGCCCAAAAGGGCCTGCGAATTTCTGAACAGGCCATGGGCCTGCAACCGATGGCGCGTCATTTTCCAAGCCGCAATCGAATCATATCGGGCCTGTGCCAGGCAACCGTGGTGGTCGAAGCGGCGGCGCGCTCCGGCAGCCTCATCACGGCGCGTGATGCGCTGGATCAGGGGCGCGATGTCCTCGCCGTACCCGGACACCCGTTTGATGCGCGCGCGGCGGGCTGCAACATGCTGATCCGGGATGGGGCGACGCTTGTACGTTCTGCGGCGGACGTGATCGACGCGCTTGGGCCAACATCCGAAACCCGACTTGAGTCACCACAACCCGAAGTGCAAAAACCACCCCCCAAGGAACGGAACCTGCGCCAAACTGCCGCGCTGCACCGGCAGATCCTTGCCCGGTTGGGGCCCTCCCCGGTTGCGGAGGATCAGTTGATCCGTGACCTCAAGGCCGCCCCGGCCGAGGTTGCACCCGCCCTTGTCGATCTGGAGCTGGACGGTCAGATCGCCCGGCGTCCGGGAGGATTGCTGAGCAAGGTAGTCTAGCCGTGCGCGGCCCGGTTTCCCGGTGAGGGACGGGCCGCCTTGACGGGCAATTCAAAAGGCCGATCCGTGCGAAACAGACAACTTCTTATCCTCGCATCAACGCGACAATTCCATGCACTCCATTGACAACACCCCCCGCCATCCCACATGTGACAGCGCGAATAAGACCCATATTTTGATCAAAGGTGCCATTTTTTATGCCTGTTGTTGTTGTCGAATCTCCGGCCAAAGCCAAAACGATCAACAAATATCTGGGCGATGATTATACTGTCCTGGCCTCATACGGCCACGTGCGCGATTTACCGCCAAAAGACGGCTCTGTGGATACTGACCATGATTTCGAGATGAAATGGGAAGTGGCGAGCGACAGCAAGAAACACGTCAAGGCGATTGCCGATGCGCTGAAAGAAGACAACGCCCTGATTTTGGCGACGGACCCGGACCGGGAAGGCGAGGCGATCAGCTGGCATTTGCAGGAGGCCCTGACCAAACGCAAATCCATCAAGAAAGACACACCGGTAAGCCGCGTGGTGTTTAACCAGATCACCAAAAAGGCCGTCACCGAAGCGATGCAAAATCCCCGGCAGGTCGATATGCCGCTGGTTGAGGCCTATCTTGCGCGGCGCGCTCTTGATTATCTTGTCGGCTTCAACCTGTCCCCGGTCCTGTGGCGGAAACTGCCCGGCGCCAAATCTGCTGGACGGGTACAATCCGTCACCCTGCGACTGATCGTTGAACGCGAGATGGAGATCGAGGCGTTTCGGGCGCGCGAATACTGGAGCGTCAAGGCGCTGCTTGCGACGCCGCGCGGTCAGGAATTCGAGGCGCGCCTGACCATGCTGGCGGGCAAGAAGCTCGATAAATTCGACCTGTCCGACACCACGCAGGCCGAAATGGCCGTGCAGGCGATCACCAGCCGTGATCTGAGCGTGATCCAGGTGGAAGCCAAACCGGCCAACCGCAACCCGTCCGCGCCGTTCATGACATCGACCCTACAGCAGGAAGCGAGCCGCAAATTCGGCATGGGTGCGCGCCAGACCATGAGCACCGCACAACGTCTGTATGAAGCCGGCCACATCACCTACATGCGGACCGACGGCATTGATATGGCCCCCGAAGCAGTCACAATGGCGCGCGATGCGATCAAGGGCCGGTTCGGCGCGGAATACGTGCCGGGCGAGCCGCGTGTCTACAAGAACAAGGCCAAGAACGCACAAGAAGCGCACGAGTGCATCCGGCCCACGGACATGGCCAAGGATGCCGCGTCCCTCAATCTCGAATCCGATCAGCGCAAACTGTACGATCTGATCTGGAAACGGACATTGGCCTGTCAGATGGCCAGTGCCCGTCTGGAACGCACAACGGTCGAAATTGGCAGCAAGGACAATCAGGTCGGTCTGCGGGCCACCGGTCAGGTATTGTTGTTTGACGGTTTTCTGCGCGTCTATGAAGAAGGGCGCGACGATGTGGTCGACGAGGACGACAAGCGGCTGCCACAGATCGCCCGGGGCGACGCGGCGGAAAAGCGCGCCGTCACCCCGGAGCAGCATTTCACCCAGCCACCACCCCGCTATACCGAAGCGACACTGGTCAAGCGGATGGAAGAACTGGGCATCGGTCGCCCCTCGACATATGCCAGCATTGTCACAACCATTCAGGACCGCGACTATGTCCGCAAGGAAGGCAACCGACTGATCCCCGAAGACAAGGGACGGTTGGTCACCGCGTTTCTGGAGAACTATTTCCGACGTTATGTCGGGTACGATTTCACCGCCGACCTTGAGGATCAATTGGACAAGGTGTCGTCGGCCGATGCGGATTACAAGGACGTACTGAGCCGGTTCTGGCGCGATTTTTCTGCCGCGATTGCCGAAACATCGGATCTGCGCATCACCGAAGTGCTGGAAAAGATCAACGAGGTGTTGGAGCCGCATCTGTTCCCGGCATTGGAAGATGGGGGCGATCCGCGGCTGTGCCCCAATTGCGGTGCGGGCCGTTTGAGCATGCGCACAGCGCGCTCCGGCGGGGCCTTTATCGGCTGTTCGAATTATCCCGAGTGTCGCTATACCCGCCCCTTTGGTCCTCCGGACCCGGAAGCGGAAAAGTCAGCGATCCCGCCGGACGGCAAATTGCTGGGCGAGGATCAGGGCGACGAGATCCGGGTGTTCAAGGGGCGGTTCGGCCCCTACGTGCAGCGCGGCGCGGTTACCGAAGAAAACAAGAAACCTCCCCGTCAGTCGATCCCGAAGGATTGGCCGCCAGAGGAGCTTGAGCTTGAACGTGCGCTGATGCTGCTCAGCTTGCCGCGCGAGATTGGCCCCCATCCCGAGGACGGGATCATGGTCTGGTCAAACATCGGTCGGTATGGCCCCTATCTGAAACACGCGCCTTCCACATCGGACCGGGGCGGCACCAATGCCAATCTGGAAAACATCGACGAGGTGTTCACCGTCGGTATGAACCGCGCGGTGCAGCTATTGGCCGAAAAGGTTGCCAGCCGGGGCGGGCGCGGGGTTGCCGCCAAACCGTTGCGCGAATTGGGGGAACATCCCGAAGCGGGCGGGCCGGTCAATGTGATGAAGGGCAAGTACGGGCCTTATGTGAAGTGGGAAAAGATCAACGCCACGATCCCCGACACCATCGACCCCGAAGAATTGACGATGGCGCAGGCGATTACCTTGCTGGATGAACGTGCCGCCAAGTCAGGCAAGAAGAAACCGGCGGCCCGCAAGAAGGCCGCTCCGAAAAAGAAACCCGCAGCCAAGAAATAGGCGGGCAGGCGCAGCTACCATTGCAGGAGCGGTTGATTGTTCCGGCAGTGGCGTGCGGTCAACTGTCTGGACCTGATGCCGGTTGCAACTGGGCGCGCAGGGTGGCCAAATCCCCGTGCCAGTTCCCGCCACTGCACTTGCGCCTCCGCGCGGGTCAGACGATGCAGCGCCATTTCACCTAAAAAAAGCGTCTCGGACCATGCACCGTTTGCCGCGATCAATTCGTGCTGTCGGCAAAGCAGATGGTGATAGTGCACGGGCCTGCCAATCGGCAGCTGCGCGATGCCCGGCAGGGAAATCAATCGAATGGCCGGGACCAATACTTCGGTTTGACCAAACAGACGCTGGGCGATGCGGGACCGGATCAGGACGCGGTGTTGCGGTGACACCAACAGGGCGCGGCGCGGCGCCCCCTGCCCCAATGCGCCGGTTTCGATTTCGATTGGCGCCGTGGCCGGTGTGCCGACGATCAGACTGTCGCTTAGGGCGGTGATCGGTTGGATGCCATGATCAAGGGTCCGCACCCTGTCGCCGGGCCTTAGTGTTTCGATCCGGCGCGGCCCCGTCGCGCAGTCAATCAGGGTTCCACGTACATAGCAGGTGACAAAGGCGTCCGCCTCCAGCCCGGTGCTGACCCCGGATGCATTCGAGACGGCAAGCGAATCCAATGTCACGGATTCGATCGGGGCGTCATCCAGCACCTCATTGGCGGAGCTGCCCGTGGATCTGGGCATCAGGAACACACGCCCCCCAACGTCCTGAACCACAATCATGCTGGTCTGGGCGGAAGTGCCATCGGTAAAGTTCACTGTGACATTGAAGAGGTTCGAATTGTCCAACGCCTCAAACGCACCGTCATATGTAATGCCCTCGTTGTCCGGTGCATTGCCCCGGTCATCGTCCCGCAGGATCCCGTTATTGTCGGAATCATTTAACGTGGCGGTTGTCAGATTTTTATCAACCAGCGGCGCGTCGTCAGAGCCGAAAGTCGTGCCCACAAGGGACTGGGCCAACTCGGTATTGTAGTTACTCTCATCGGTATCGAGGTCGCCCCTTGTCCCAAGATAGAACAGCGCAATGGTTTTGTCGGCCACAAAGCCTCCTGCAATCAAGGATCATCACCAAAGCAGCCTAGGCCATTGCCCTGAACACCCGGTTAAGCCGGGATGTTGGGTGTTTGACAGTTTGCGCGCGCCGGAACATAAGGTCCGCAATCGGTCCCGGTGGGACGTTTGCAAACGGGTAGGACATGAACAAGATTTACAACTCCGCCGCCGAAGCGCTCGATGGGGTGCTCTCTGACGGTATGCTGATCGCATCAGGTGGGTTTGGCCTGTGCGGCATTCCGGAACTTCTGTTGCAGGCGATCAAGGACGCAGGCACCAAGAATCTGACGTTTGCCTCCAACAATGCGGGCGTCGATGATTTTGGCATCGGCATCCTGTTGCAGACAAAGCAGGTCAAAAAGATGATCAGCTCATATGTTGGCGAAAACGCCGAATTCATGCGCCAGTATCTGAGCGGCGAACTTGAGCTGGAATTCAACCCCCAAGGCACGCTGGCCGAACGGATGCGCGCAGGCGGCTGTGGTATCCCGGGGTTCTACACGAAAACCGGCGTTGGCACCGTGATTGCCGACGGCAAGGAACACAAGGATTTCCCCACGGGCCCTGACGGCGCGCCCGAGACCTACATCATGGAAAACGGCATCTTTGCCGATCTTGCCATCGTCAAAGCGTGGAAAGCCGACGAAACCG
>CAXBKL010000071.1:0-17591 GCA_963976125.1 uncultured Sulfitobacter sp.
CCATTGGTGGTGGCGTCCGATTGATCTGGATGCAGGTTAAAGCAGCTCAGCCGCCCCAAGTTTGATCAGGGAAATTTCACCTGGCGCACTAACTACAACATCCCTGAGCGCGATAATGCGTGATGTATAGAGGCTTTTCACACGGTAAGCGTCCGCATGATCCACGCCATCCCACTTCCAATCTGTATTGCGCTCGCCACTTGAAACGACAGGATGCAAGAACCTGTATTTGGTGCTGATCAAGAAATGTTCTGCGATGTAGGCCGAAACCTCATCACTCCATGCCGCCATCTTTGCTGACCATTCATCGAAATCATCGTATTCAAAATACAGGCTGTTGCCCTTATCAAATAGTTCGGAGAGCACATCGCAGATTTCCTCCTGGTGTTTTCTGTCCTCCACCAGGTCACGAAAGTCACCAATTTTGTTCTGGCTTTCCTTGTCGAGTTGAACTGGTACCCAGATCAAATCCCAAAGATACATGAGTGCTGTAGAGCCAAGCACCGAAATCACCAGCAAGATAACCGTTCTGCCCTGGTCGGTTGGCTCACCCAGCCAAGGTAGGAAATAGATTGCGCCGAAAATCAAGACCGTCTGGATGATGAACATCATGACAGCCTCCCATCCACCGCGAATGCGGTCAGTCCAAGCCGTGTATGCTCGCCCAAATACCCGGCGATAATAGGACCACATACGGGTTCCTTGTGCGACTCAGTATGGGGGGAGTTTAGCATCATTTATCCGCCTTGTGGTCAAGCTTGTCCTCAATGCGTTGCAGCCCGTCCTTTATGTCCCGAAAGCCTTCCTTAACGGTTTCCCGGTCGCGCTTTTGCAGGGCCTCTATGACCGAAACCCGCCCTCTGAGGTGAAAGAATGCGCCCGCAACGGTCACAAGTGTCCCGCCCCAGGTCATCAAGTCTTTGATGCCTATTTCAGTCATTGCGCCCTCCAAGCACTTTGCGGGCATGCCAGCGCACCGCGCCGATGCGCACACCGGCAAACATTATCGCCCGCCATGGTTCGGGCAGGCCCAAAAACGCCAAGCGCCTCATGAAACACTGCATCGCAATAACGGCGGGTGTATCGTCCGCTCTTGAGCATCCAATCATGCAAAGCGGCGGCTTGGATGTAGTCGGGGTGCGCCATTGGTAACAGCAACCGAAATGGCAAGGGCACCGATGCGCCGTCAAAGACGAAACCCGCCGGGACGCGGATAATCTCGGATGGCGCATCGGCACTCGAAACAAGGTAGCGAAACCCGCCCAGGACTTCCCAACTTGGCCGCTGGAACCCCGGTGGCAACATCGCGGCCCAACCCGTCTTCGGGCTTGTAACCGCTGCAACTGCAAGCCGCCTTGTAAAGCTGGACATCAGGCCGGTTTCCCTGGCACCAGGTTCTTGAAGCGCGGGCACGCAGCAACAAAATCGGCATAGAGCGCGCCGATCTCATCTTGCGTTTGCTGGGTATCGGAGCGGGATCGGGTGGGTAAGCCCTCCCCCAACGCGCGACAGATCGCGCTCTCAGTCGCGGTACCCTGCGTCCTCATAGGGCTGCACCCGGTCAGGATCAGCGCGGCTATCGCTGACACGATCAGTGATTTCTTTAGCATGGTCCAAGTCCTCTTTTGCCAGCTCGCGTTTGGCGTCTTTCTTTGCATCCGCGCGCATCCATCCCAGGAGCATTGCGCCGATGGCGACAAGCGCGGCGATAATCGCCGCGCGCGTTGGTATCAGGCGCATCATTTGACTGCGCCCCTTAGCCCAATGCCTGCCAATCCAGCGTTGATCAGCATGGCAGGCGGCACATCACCCGTCATGCTGCGCAACGTCTGGGTCAGTTCGACCCAGCCATGAAGCGGCTCGCCTGCGACCATGCCACCGATGGCGACTGGTACGGTTGCCGCCCACCAGGTCAGGCTTTTGGGCTTGAAGTATTTGAGGTCTGCCATGTCCCTCAGGCCGCCTCGGAAGGTTCAGACGCATCAAGCCCGGTCAGTGCAAACGCCATCAGGTAGAGCACCCGGTTTGACCAGGCAAGGGCAACCTTCTAGCGTTCGCCGAAGGCGCGATGCTTGAGCACCTTGCCGCCTTCTATGGTGTTGAAAGACAGGTTGTGCAGGCGGCGGATGCAACTGCAAACCCGCCTATACCTTTGATCCTGGAGGATGATGAGAGGTTGCGCGCCCGTGCGCAGCTCGCACCCGAGAGCTTCACGACAGCAGGCTCAGAGGGGTCTTATCGGTTCTGGGCTTTGGCTGCATCATCCGAGGTAAAGGACGTTGCCGTGCAAGAAGGTGACCCCGGCGATGTCATTCTGACCATCTTGTCAACGGATGGCAGTGGCATTTCTGGTCAGCCGTTGCTTGATCTGGTTTTTGATGAGGTCTACCCGCGCCGTCCGCTGACCGATCGGGTGACGGTTCAAAGCGCAACCATCCTGGAATACCAGGTGCCAGCGGTTCTGACCTTGTATGATGGACCTGATGCAGAGGTGGTGCGCACCGCTTCACAGAACGCCGCGCAAGCCTATGTGGACGGAAACCACAAACTCGGCCACGACATCACGATTGCCGGACTGCATGCGGCCCTCTATGTCCCCGGCGTCCAGAATGTCGATCTGGGGACATTCGCCGCTGATCTGATCATTGGCCCAACTGAGGTTGGGTTCTGCACCCTTTTGACCGTGACGGTTGGGGGGCGTGATGTCTGAGTTTCGCACTTTGCTCCCCCCGAATGCCACCGCTGAAATGCGCGCGCTTGAACGTGCAATGGCAGAGCCGAAAGAGGGCCTGCACGAGCCGATTGCCACGCTTTGGAATGTCGATACCTGCCCGGTGCACCTGTTGCCCTGGATGGCGTGGGCGTTTTCGGTCGAGACTTGGGAGCCTGAGTATCCTGAGGGCATCAAGCGCGATGTGATCCGAGCCGCCATTGAAGTTCACAGGCTCAAGGGGACGCGCGGCGCGGTGGAACGTGCCCTTGCCGCCATTGGTGCGCCTGTTGAAATCATTGAGTGGTGGGAGAACGGCGCTGAGCGTCACACCTTTCAGCTCAACGTAGACATTCGCGCCCTCCTGGCGCGCGGGGCCGCTTTTGATGCTGAGCTATTGGACAGCATCGGGCGCGCCGTAGACAGGGCAAAGCCTGTTCGGTCCCAGTATTCAATTCTTGCGTTTTACGGTGTTGAGGCCGTCTTACACTGCGGCGCAGCGCTTGTCATCAAATCCATTGTCGAGGTCTACCCATGATGATCATCACCACAGCGGGCCAAGCGGCGATTGCAAACGCGCTTGCGAACGGCGCGGCGATCACTGTGCAAGACATGGCCTTCGGCACCACTGATCGGGTACCCGATGGCACCGAAGCCGCGCTTGATAACGAGGTTCTGCGCAAACCGATCCTTACCAAAGCAACCGATCAAGGCGGTCTGCGGACGGTTTTCGCCAGCAAGATTGACGCCGATGATGGGCCGTTCCTGCTTTTTGAAGTCGGGCTGTTCGACGATACCGGAACGTTGCTGTTCATTGGACGTCTTGAGGCGTTGAACAAGTCGATCTCCGATGATGCAGCGGAGTTCATTGAGGTGCGCACCCTTGTATTGACCAGCCACTTTGAAAGCCTGGTCGTGCAGATTGAGGATGCTTTCGCAGGTGTTTCACCGGGCCGCCAAATTGTCGCTGGCGAAGGCCTCGCAGGCGGCGGTGACCTGTCACAGGACCGCGAATTTGCCCTGGCAATTCAGACCTTGCCCACGCAGGCATCCGGCTTGATTAATCTGAGTGCAGACATGTTCGCCATGTATGACGCTGATCATGAGGGCAACCCGCGACATGTGAAAATGAGTACAGAGACGCTTGGCAACACGCTGCTGCGCCTGCCGTCATTCTCATTCGCCCCAACAGCACGCAACCTGAGCGCAGGTGTCGGCTTGTCGGGCGGCGGGACGTTGGCCCTGGCGCGGACGAAATCAGCCTGCAAGGCGAGATTTTGCCCTACTGGAAGGGTGGGCAAAATCAGGTTTCCGAGATGCGCGATGCAGCGGCGAATGGGCGTCCACTGGTCCTCCTGGAGGGCCACGGTGGGAATGTTCTGGGTCAGTTCGTCATTATGGCCATTGATGAAACCAAATCCGAGTTGATGGGCGATGGCGCGGCGCACCTGATCAAGTTCTCTATCAAGCTCAAGGAATACGGTTGTGACCGTGGCTCCTTTGGCAAATTCGGGACCGCGCTTTCGGTCCTTTCAACGCTTGCGAGGTTGGTGTGAAATATCGGTCAAAAGAGGGTGATGTGCTGGATGCGCTATGCCTCAAGCATTACGGGACTGAGGGCCATGTTGATGCTGTCTTGGCCGCAAATCCCGGCCTTGCGGCTCTAGGCCCGGTCATGCCATCGGGCGTCATTGTCACATTTCCAGAGGTAGAGGAAAGCGCGCCAGAGCAAGCAGTCATCAGGCTTTGGGATTGATCCATGACACCTGACTATACCATCCTTGCCGCTGGCATCAGCATCACCTCATCAGTCAAAGATCGGCTGCTCAGCCTGGTAATCACGGATGAGGCGGGCCTGAAAGCAGACCGTGTGGAAATCACCCTTGATGATAGAGACAACCTCATTGAACTCCCATTGCCGGGTGCGCCGATTGTTGTTGCCATGGGGTATAAAGAGACGTTCCTTTACCCTATGGGTGTCTTTATTGCTGATGAGGTGCGCGCAAGCGGGCCACCGGATCAAGTCGTTATTGTGGGTAAAGCCGCGAATTTGGGCGGTGACATTAAGGAGCAAAAATCGCGCGATTGGCACGATGTCACCCTGCAAGATATTGTGGCCAAGATCGCTGGTGAGCACGAACTAACGCCTATGGTGGCAGAACGGTTCAAGCCGTTCCACTATGAGCACCTGGATCAGACAGACGAAAGTGATCTGCATTTTCTGACCAGGTTGGCCAAGGATCATGACGCCATTGCAACCGTTAAGGGGCAATCCTTGCTGTTCATTGGTCGGGGTGAGGGTCTTTCCGCAAGCGGATTGCCCATGCTCCCCCGCCCCATCAGAAAGAAAGGGAACCTCACCTGGTCAATGACGCTGGGTACGCGCGAGAATTTCAAATCTGTTGAAGCGGTTTGGCAGAACAAAGAAACCGGCACCAAAGACAAGGTGACGGCTGGTGAGGGATCGCCCGTAAAGCGCCTGAGGCATCTTCATTCGACCAAGGCCGAGGCCGAACAAGCGGCCAAGGCGGCTCTTGATGAGGCCACACGCGGCAATGACACCTTGCAGGTCGCAATGGAAGGTGACCCGACCATTGCAGCGGAGGGCCAAATCCTTGCCATTGGGTTCCGGGGTGGCGTTACCGGGTTGTGGTCGGTTAAGAGTGCACGACACGAGATAAGCGGACGGGGTTTTAAGACCACGATCCAGACAGAAAAACCGAAAGGGTAAAGGGCGGTGGCAAGGGGCTGGTATTGCATTCAACAATGTTCCAGAGTGCACCGAAAATTGGTCCGGTCCATTGCTGACGGGGGCTGGCCCCCCGCATAACCTTTGCAAAAATGCAAAACCATTTTGACATCTTCCCCCTTTTACCAACCATTTTGCAAGACTAGGATCGCGACAAATCAACCTGGAGGATTCCATGCAAGAGCTTACCCACTACATCAACGGTGCCCACGTCAAAGGCACATCGGGCCGTTTCGCTGATGTCATGAACCCTGCCACGGGCGAAGTGCAGGCCAAATGCCCGCTTGCCAGCAAAGAAGAGTTGGAGCAGGCCGTCGCCTATGCCGCCGCCGCACAGCCTGCATGGGCCGCCACCAATCCCCAGCGCCGCGCACGTGTGTTGATGAAACTTGTAACACTTCTGAACCGCGACATGGACAAGCTGGCCGAAGCACTGAGCCGCGAGCACGGCAAAACCCTGCCAGACGCGGCCGGTGACGTGCAGCGCGGCCTTGAAGTTGTCGAATACTGCATCGGCGCGCCCGAGTTGCTGAAAGGTGAATACACTGATTCAGCTGGCCCCGGCATCGACATGTACTCCATGCGTCAGGCCCTGGGTGTGACCGCCGGCATCACCCCGTTCAACTTCCCCGCCATGATCCCGATGTGGATGTTCGCCCCCGCCATCGCCTGTGGCAACGCCTTCATCCTCAAACCCTCCGAACGCGATCCTTCCGTGCCACTGATGCTGGCCGAACTGGCCGAAGAAGCGGGCCTGCCCAAAGGCATCCTTCAGGTTGTGAACGGCGACAAGGAAGCGGTTGACGCAATCCTTTACAACGACGTGATCCAATCCGTTGGCTTTGTCGGTTCTACCCCGATTGCCGAATACATCTACGGCACCGGCTGTGCGCAGGGCAAGCGCGTACAGTGTTTCGGCGGCGCCAAGAACCACATGATTATCATGCCCGATGCGGACATGGCACAGGCCGCTGATGCGCTGATTGGTGCCGGCTACGGCGCTGCCGGCGAACGCTGCATGGCGATTTCGGTCGCGGTCCCCGTGGGCGACGAGACAGCCGACCGGCTGATCGAGGAGCTGGTGCCGCGCATCGAAAAACTCAAGGTTGGCCCCTATACCTCGGGCGCGGACGTGGATTACGGCCCCGTCGTGACCGCCGCCGCCAAGGCCAACATCGAACGCCTTGTGCAGACCGGGATCGACCAGGGCGCCGACCTGGTTGTCGATGGCCGTGACTTCAAACTGCAAGGCTACGAGGACGGCTTCTTTGTCGGCCCGCACCTGTTTGACCGCGCCACCAAGGACATGGACATCTACAAGCACGAGATCTTCGGGCCTGTCCTGACCTGCGTGCGCGCCCAATCCTACGAAGAAGCCATCGGTCTTGCGATGGACCACGAATACGGCAACGGCACCGCGATCTTTACCCGCGATGGCGATGCGGCGCGTGATTTCGCCAACCGCATCAATGTCGGCATGGTCGGCATCAACGTGCCGATCCCCGTGCCACTGGCCTATCACACCTTTGGCGGCTGGAAGAAATCCGTCTTTGGCGACCTCAATCAACACGGACCGGATGCATTCAAATTCTACACCCGCACCAAAACCGTGACGGCGCGCTGGCCATCCGGTATCAAGGAAGGTGGCGAATTCTCCATCCCTGTGATGGAATAGCACACCTGCCGGGCCGGCACCTGATGCCGACCCGGCCAATCGACCGGGGGGGTCACTCATGCAGTCTCACTTCACCATAGGTATCGAAGAAGAATATCTGCTGGTGGACCGCGACAGTCTTGATCTGGCCGCTGCCCCCGATGGCCTGTTCGAGGCCTGCCAGAACGACCTGCAAGGTCAGGTCAGCCCCGAATTTCTCCAATGCCAGATCGAAATCGGCACCTGCGTCTGCGAAACCGTGGGGGCGGCCCGCGAAGACCTGCGCCGTCTGCGCGCCACCATCGCGCGCCATGCTGCCGATCACAATCTGGCGCCGATAGCGGTTGCCTGCCATCCGTTCTCTGACTACCGCAAACAATCCTTCACCGTCAAAGACCGCTACTCCCGACTGGAACGCGAAATGGAAGGTGTGGCGCGGCGCATGCTGATCTGCGGCATGCACGTGCATGTGGGCATTGACGAAAACCGCCGCCGCATCGACCTGATGCCCCAACTGTCCTACTTCCTGCCCCATATGCTGGCGCTGTCGACCTCGTCGCCGTTCTGGAAAGGCGACGACACCGGGCTGGCGTCCTACCGCATCTCGGTCTTTGACAACCTGCCCCGCACCGGTCTGCCCCCGGTCTTTGCCAGCTGGGCCGAATATGAACGCACCACCGGCATCCTTATCGATCTTGGCGAGATTGAAGATACCTCGCGGATCTGGTGGGATCTGCGCCCTTCCAACAAGTTTCGGACGCTCGAAACCCGGATTTTCGATGTCCAGCCCCGGATGGAAGACACCCTTGTGCTCGCCGCCCTGACCCAGGCGCTCACCCGGATGCTGATCCGTCTGCGCGACCGGAATCTGCGCTGGCGTGAATATGATCGTTTCCTGATTGCCGAAAACCGCTGGCGCGCACAGCGCTATGGCACCACCGAAGGCTTGATCGACTTTGGCGCGCAGACCATCCGCCCCTTTGCCGAACTGATGGACGAGCTGATCGACATGCTCTGGGAAGACGCCGAAGCCCTTGGCAGTACAAAGGAAATTTCCCGATTGCGCGACATGATTGCACAGGGAACAAGCGCCACCCGGCAGCGCGCGGCCTTTGCCGCTGCACCGCAGGGCGACGGCGGCCGCGCCGTGGTCAGACATCTGATCGAAGAATTCCATGCGGACCTATGAATGCTTGTCGTTAGGTCACCGGACCGCTATAATTAAACGAACGTTCATTTCATCCGATTTGACAGGAGACCAGAACACATGGACTTCGGACTAAGCGACGAACAGACCGCAATTTTTGACATGGCTTTTGCCTTTGGTCAGGAACACATTGCCCCCTTTGCCCGCGACTGGGAAAAGGACGGCACCATTCCCAAGGATCTTTGGCTGAAGGTTGGCGAACTTGGCTTCGGGGCGCTTTACGTGTCCGAAGAATCAGGCGGGTCCGGGCTGAGCCGGCTGGACGCAACGCTGGTGTTTGAGGCCCTTTCCATGGCCTGCCCGTCGGTCGCCTCTTTCCTGTCGATCCACAACATGTGTGCCAAGATGCTCGACAGCTTTGGCAGCGACGATTTCAAGGACCGGGTCATGCCGGGCGTGATGTCCATGCAAACCGTCCTCAGCTATTGCCTGACCGAACCCGGTTCCGGCTCTGACGCGGCGGCCCTGCGCACCCGCGCAGAGCGGACCAACGAAGGCTATGTGCTCAATGGCAGCAAGGCGTTTATCTCCGGGGGGGGCTATTCGGACGCCTACGTGGTCATGGCGCGCACCTCTGATGACGGTGCTGCGGGTGTGTCCACCGTCTATGTCGCCGACGGCACGCCGGGCCTCAGCTTTGGCGGAAACGAGGAGAAAATGGGCTGGCGCAGCCAACCAACCGCTCAGGTACAATTTGACAATTGCAACATTTCCGGCGAAAATCTTGTGGGTGAAGAGGGAAATGGTTTCAAATATGCGATGAAAGGGCTGGATGGCGGCCGTCTGAACATATCCGCCTGTTCGCTGGGTGCTGCACAGACCGCGCTGACCGCAACACTGAATTACATGGGCGAGCGCAAGGCCTTCGGCAAGTCCATCGACCAGTTCCAGGGCCTTCAATTCCGCCTTGCCGACATGGAAATAGAGCTTCAGGCCGCCCGCACATTCCTGCGCCAGGCCGCCTGGAAACTCGACAACGAGGCACCGGATGCGACCAAATTCTGCGCCATGGCCAAAAAGTTCGTGACCGAAGCCGGCAGCCGCGTTGTGGACCAATGCCTGCAATTACATGGCGGCTATGGCTACCTCGCCGACTATGGCATCGAAAAACTCGTCCGCGATCTGCGCGTACACCAGATCCTTGAGGGCACCAACGAGATCATGCGCGTCATCGTATCCCGCGACATGCTGAAAAACCGATGAGCGACATTTCAATCCGCATCACCGGGCGCGCGGGCCGGATCACCCTGACCCGCCCGCAGGCGCTGAATGCGATGACCTACGACATGTGCCTCGCCATCGAAGCTGCGCTTGACGCATGGGCCACGGACGACACCGTCGCCTGCGTCGTTCTGGACGCCGAAGGGGAACGCGCCTTTTGCTCGGGCGGCGACATTGCCGAACTGTACGAAACGGGAACCAACGGCGACTACGCCTATGGTCGGAAATTCTGGGCCGACGAATACCGCCTGAACAACAAGATTTTCAGCTATCCCAAGCCTGTCGTCTCCTTTCTGCAAGGATTTACCATGGGTGGTGGCGTGGGCATCGGATGCCACGGATCACACCGCATTGTCGGCGACACAAGCCAGATCGCAATGCCTGAATGCGGCATCGGTCTGGTTCCGGATGTGGGTGGCTCGCTGATGCTGGCGCTGGCGCCGGGCCGCTTGGGCGAATACCTGGGCACCACGGCCACACGGATGAATGCGGATGACGCTATTTATGCAGGATTTGCAGATTATTACGTGCCGGACTTAATGTGGAATGATCAAATCCGCACGTTGGAGAAAACGGGCGATCCCGCCACGATTGAGACCGCGCAGCAAACACCTGAAACCGGCACATTGCGCCGCGATCAAGCCGAGATCGACCGGCTGTTCTCAGGCGAGAGCCTGAACGACATCGCCACGATGCTGCGCGACGAGACTACGGTGTTTGCCGCCGATACCCTCAAGAAACTGTCCCGCTCCTCCCCCCTGTCGATGGCCTGCGCGGTAGAAATGATGCACCGTCTGCGCGGCCCGTCCCTGACCATGCAAAAGGCGCTGGATCTTGAATACCGCTTTACCTTCCGGGCCATGGAGCACGGTGATTTTCTCGAAGGCATCCGCGCCGCCATCATCGACAAGGACCGCAATCCCAAATGGCAGCATACCAGCATGGATGTCCCGACGGCTGACACCGCAAAAATGCTGCGACCCCTCGGCCAAAACGCACTGAAACTGTAGGAGACCGCCATGACAACTCTCACCATCGGCTTTATCGGACTGGGCAACATGGGGGCCCCGATGGCCGCCAATCTGGCCGCTGCGGGCCATCATGTGCGCGGCTTCGACGTGGCCGGGACCACCGCCAGAGATTGCGCCGTCGCCACCAGCATCGAAGAGGCGGCGTCCGGGGCCGACGTCGTCATCACGATGCTGCCGAACGGCTCGATCCTGCGGCAAGTTGCGGCGCAGGCTATCGCGCATTTGCCCAGGGGATCGCTTTTCATCGACTGCTCGACCGTGGATGTCGAAAGCGCGAGGAACACCGCAGAAGCCGCTGAAAAGGAAGAAATTTCATTCGTCGACGCCCCCGTTTCCGGGGGTATTGGTGGCGCTGCTGCGGGCACCCTGACCTTCATGGCGGGCGGCACTGACGAAGGGTTTTCCGCCGCCAGCCCCTTGTTTGAGATCATGGGCCAAAAGGCCGTGCATTGCGGTGATGCGGGGGCCGGTCAGGCCGCCAAGATCTGTAACAACATGATCCTCGGCGCCACGATGATCGCCACCTGCGAGGCCTTTGCTCTGGCTGACAAGCTGGGACTGGACCGCCAAAAGATGTTTGATGTGGTCAGTACCTCCTCTGGGTATAGCTGGTCCATGAACGCCTATTGCCCGGCACCGGGGGTTGGGCCAACCTCGCCTGCTGACAACAGCTACGAACCTGGTTTTGCCGCCGAACTGATGGTCAAGGATCTGGGGCTGAGCCAGCAAGCCGCCGAACATGTGGATGCTGACACCCCAATGGGCGCACGCGCGTTGGAACTTTACCGGGCGTTTGTCGAAAACGAAGGTGGTCTGGGCAAGGATTTTTCCGCAATGCTGCCCCGTTTTGCGGCCCGCAGTCGCGGCAATTAAAGTCGCAAACAGGCAATTTCGCGGGACCGGTCCGGCTAGGGTAAGCACATTGACCTGTCCCGGAGCCACCCATGTCCCTGCCTTTCCATGCCTTTTCGGCTGATCTGAGCCATGCCGATCTTCCCGCGCCCCTGTTGGCGGTGCTCCGTCGGTCCTTTCTCGACACAATGGGCGTTGCCGCCGTCGCCTCCACCACCGAGATGGCCGAGATTGCCCGGCGCGGTGCCCGCGCAATGTTTGGCCCGACACAGGCCGGTACCGCGAGGGTCTTGATGGATGGCACCGGGCTGTCGCCTGCGGGTGCGGCCATGGCGGGCGGCTTCACCGTCGATGCGGTGGATGCCCACGACAGCAGCTCGCCCTGCAAGGGCCATGCCGGCTCTGCGGTCTTTCCCGCCCTCCTGGCCTTGGCGGATGCGTCTGGCACGCCTATGACAGGGGCCGAATTTGCGGCCCATCTCGCCGTCGGATACGAGGTCAGCTACCGCGCGGGACTGGCCCAACATGCCACCTGTGCCGATTATCATACCTCCGGAGCCTGGACAGCCGTCGGCGTCGCAACGGCGGCCGCCCGGATGCTCGGATGCGACGCAGAGACCATCCGCCATGCGGCAGGCATCGGCGAATATCATGGCCCACGCAGCCAGATGATGCGCTGTATCGACCATCCCACAATGGTCCGCGACGGTGTCGGCTGGGGGGCACCATCGGGTGTTGTTGCAGCCTATCTTGCGCGCGAAGGCTTCACCGGCGCGCCCGCCCTGACCTGCGAAGCAGCGCCCGAATTCTGGTCCGATCTGGGCACAGCATGGCGCACGGTTGAGGATACGTCCTACAAACCCTACCCCTGCTGTCGATGGGCCCATCCCAGCATCGACGCCGTTGCCCATTTGATGGCGGCGCATCACCTGACACATTCCCAGATCGCCGGCGTCGACATCGCGACGTTCCATAACGCCACCCGCCTGGCCGGCCACCGGCCTACGACACCTGATGAATTTGCCTATTCAATTGCCTTTCCTGTTGCGACGATGATCGTCCGGGGTCAAATTGGTGTGCGGGAACTTGCCACGGAAACGTTAAGAGATTCTGAAATCCTCAGAATAAGTCAAAATACTCGTCTGATCGATGATCCCCGCCTGACCGAAATTTCTGTAGGGAAACGCTGGGCGCAGGTCACAATCCACACCGATGACGGGCGCAGTTTTCAGGACGCGCCGCGCACCCCGAAGGGGGACAATGACATGCCAATGTCAGACGCCGACATGTCTGACAAATTCCATCTATTTACCGATCCGGTTCTGGGCCGCACGCGCGCCAATGAAATCGAAACCCTCATCGGTCGTTTCGACACTCTTGATGCACCGGCATTTGCCCGCCTTCTGGACCTTTGTCTGACCGCTCCCTGAGGACCAGCGTCTGCACGGCCGGTGTACACATGGTGCATACTTTGTGACATTTAAGGCGAGCTTAACGGAGGTCCTATTCCGCCGCGACCCGGGTCCGCTTTTCCAACATCGGCTTGAGGTATCGACCGGTGTAGCTTGCCGCAACTTCTGCGATTTCTTCCGGCGTTCCGGTCGCGACAACCTGCCCGCCGCCGTCGCCGCCTTCGGGGCCAATATCAATGATGTGATCGGCGGTTTTCACAACATCCAGATTGTGTTCGATTACAATGACCGAATTCCCCTGATCTACCAATTCATGCAATACTTCCAAGAGCTTACGAACATCTTCAAAGTGCAATCCGGTCGTGGGTTCATCCAGAATATAGAGCGTCCGCCCTGTGGACCTCTTGCTGAGCTCCTTGGACAATTTCACGCGCTGCGCTTCGCCTCCCGACAGCGTGGTTGCCTGCTGACCTACCTTGATATAGCCCAAACCGACCCGCATCAGCGCGTCCATTTTTTCCCGGATTGATGGCACCGCAGCAAAAAACATCTGGGCATCTTCTACTGTCATATCAAGGACATCCGCGATGCTCTTACCCTTGAATTTGATCTCGAGCGTCTCCCGGTTATACCGCGCACCCTTGCAGGTTTCACACTCCACATAGACATCCGGCAGGAAGTGCATCTCAATCTTGATCACCCCGTCGCCCTGACAGGCCTCACAGCGCCCACCTTTGACGTTGAAACTGAACCGACCCGGCTTGTAACCCCTTGCTTTTGCTTCGGGAAGTCCGGAAAACCAATCCCGGATCGGGGTGAATGCACCGGTGTATGTTGCCGGGTTTGACCGCGGCGTGCGCCCAATGGGTCTTTGGTCAATGTCGATCACCTTGTCGAGATGTTCCAGACCCTTGATCGTCTCGCAAGGCGCCGGTGTCTGACGCGCCCCATTCAGGTTCATCGACGCGGTTTTGAACAGGGTTTCGATTGTCAACGTGGACTTCCCCCCGCCTGACACGCCGGTCACACAGACAAATTTCGCCAGCGGAAAATCGACGCTGATGGTTTGCAGGTTATTGCCCGTCGCCTTGACCACACGGACTTTTTTCTTGTTTCCTTTCCGACGGTTAACGGGAGTGGAAATCTCACGAACGCCCGTCAGATACTGGCCGGTGATAGAGTTCTTATCCGCCGCGACCACATCCGGCGTGCCGTGGCTGACCACCTGCCCGCCGTGCACGCCCGCGCCCGGTCCAATGTCGAAAACATAATCCGCCTCGCGGATCGCTTCTTCGTCGTGTTCCACGACGATAACGGTGTTGCCCTGATCCCTCAGATTCTTGAGGGTCTGCAACAACCGATCATTGTCACGTTGATGCAGTCCAATCGACGGCTCATCCAGAACATAGAGAACACCGGTCAGGCCGGATCCGATCTGCGAGGCCAGCCGGATGCGTTGGCTTTCGCCACCACTTAATGTACCACTTGAACGTGAGAGTGTAAGATATTCCAAACCCACATTATTTAAGAACCCAAGGCGTTCCCGAATTTCCTTCAAGATTGCCCGAGCGATTTCGTTCTTTTGTGTGGACAACTGGCTTGGCACAGTCTCGCACCAGTCCAGCGCGTCGCGGATCGACAGTTGCACAACCTGGCCTGCATGCAACCCCGCAATCTTGACGGCCAGCGCTTCGGGTCGCAGCCGATACCCCTCGCAGGCGCCACAGGGGCGATTGTTCTGATAGCGCTCGAATTCTTCGCGGATCCAGTTGCTGTCTGTCTCGCGATAGCGGCGCTCCATGTTGGGGATCACCCCTTCGAACACGCGGGTCACTTCGTAGACACGGCCGCCCTCATCATAGCGGAATTTAATCTCTTCTTTACCTGAGCCATATAGGAATACGTTCTGAACCGCCGAATCCAGGTCTTTCCACTTGGTATTCTGATTGAACTGATAATGCTTGGCGATCGCCTCAATCGTCTGCTTGAAATAGGGGCTTTTTCCCTTGCGCCATGGGGCCAGCGCACCGTCGTAAATTTTCAGGTTCTGGTCCGGAACGACAAGGCGTTCGTCAAAAAACAATTCGACCCCAAGGCCATCGCAATCAGGACAGGCCCCAAAGGGCGCATTGAACGAAAACAGCCGCGGCTCAATCTCAGGAATGGTGAAGCCACTGACCGGGCAGGCGAATTTTTCCGAAAACGTATGGCGCACCGGGTCGCCCTCGTTTGGTGCGGTTTCCAGAATGGCGATCCCATCCGCCAGGTCAAGCGCAGTCCGCAGGCTGTCTGCCAGTCGCGTTTCGAGCCCCTCGCGCACCACGATCCGGTCGACCACGACATCAATATCGTGGCGGAATTTCTTGTCGAGAGTGGGCGGTTCGTCCAACTCGAAAAATGCGCCGTCCACCTTGACCCGTTGAAAGCCCTGCTTGCGTAACTCAATGAATTCCTTGCGATATTCACCCTTCCGGTCACGAATGATCGGGGCCAGCAAATAGGCGCGCGTCCCCTCCTCCATCTGCATGACCCGGTCCACCATGTCCTGAACCTGCTGAGCTTCGATCGGCTTGCCGGTGGCCGGGGAAAAAGGGGTCCCGGCGCGCGCGAACAGCAAACGCATGTAGTCGTAAATCTCGGTCACCGTGCCGACGGTTGAACGGGGGTTCTTGGAGGTTGTCTTTTGTTCGATCGAAATCGCTGGGGACAGCCCGGAGATGTGATCCACGTCGGGTTTCTGCATCATGTCCAGGAACTGCCGCGCATAGGCGCTCAGCGATTCGACATAGCGCCGTTGTCCTTCGGCATAGATGGTGTCGAAGGCGAGAGACGATTTTCCGGATCCGGAAAGTCCTGTGATTACAACAAGTTGGTCACGAGGGATGTCGACGTCGATGTTCTTGAGGTTATGCTCGCGCGCGCCGCGCACCTCGATGTTCTTCAGCTCAGCCATGTCGGACCCCCATTAACGAAATGTACATAAGCCTATGTGTAGGATTCTCCAATGGAAAACTGAGTACAAAAGAGGAACATATGATATTCGCGGCAAGCGTGCCACCTTCAGGGGGGATCCGCAAGCCGGCCAGAGCGGTAACCAGTCATGAAAGAAAGGACACCATAGCCTCCCATCCACAAGGCCCAGAGCAAGCGCGGCGGTGGCGGAATTGGGCCACCAGTCGACCGGCAATCACAACAAAGAGGGTACCTCTAACCCGCGACACCACAACGCCCAGCGAGCCCGGGCCTGCTGCCAGACCTCGGGCAGGAGATCAAAGATGATCGGACCCTGCCCTATTGCACCGCAGTAGATGGACCGCCACCTACGGCGCCAGGATCAGGGCAAAGATGTCTGCGCGGACATCTACAGTTTTTGCGCGACGGCCCATGCACAAATGGGCATGGTGGGATCGTTCTTGATGTTATCCGTGGCCTCGTCATAGACGGGCGGCCAGACATCTTCGAGGTTGCGAAGCGCCACATGCCGGTTGCCCCACTGCTCTGAATGGATTGCATCCTGATCGAATCCACCTTCGATAAGCAGGTTCTTCAGGCCCCGCGCGCTCCACCGCGAATTGTCCTGAGGGGCCGCATGCATTGGCACAAAAAACGGCACCGCGACCCAGAAGTAGCCGCCCGGCCGCAACATCTGATGGACATGGCGGGTTGCGGCATAGGGCCGATCAAGATGCTCCCAAACCTGATTGGCAAGCACCAGATCGAACTTCCGCATCCGGCCTGTTACGGGATCCGTGTAGGGGCCGGTACAAATATCGAATTCGGGATACCAGAATTGCTCGTAGCTTTTGAAGTTGAACATCTGGCCCCATTTGCCGGACACTTCTGCCGCCTCAAGATCGGGCGGCGTGAGGGCCTGAATCATCCGCCGGCTTGCCGGCTGCATGACGACGCGGTTGAGGCTGACCAAGGTGGTGCTCCTTTGAAAGTGGGGGAACCCGGTTGTTTGCAACCTTAACACCTGAACAACCGGGTGCCAGTGGAACCAGCCCGGCCCCAATGCAAACAAGGGTCGGTCCGATGCACCTTTTTTGGCTGATGACCTAAAGTCCGATTTTGCGCAGGTGATGTGCAACGCGCCGATAGACCACAGGTGGCAACAGATCCTGCACCCTTTCGCGGCGCGCGACCAGACGGTCGGCCTTGTCCACGGTGCCCGGCCGCGGTTTGAACAGCGTCGTATGGGACTTGCGGGTGCTGTCCCAGGTTGCGGTATAATAATAAAGCGCAATCGACAGACGCGGATCCCCATTGGGGTTCGCCACTGTTTCAGGGTTTCCGTGGAACGTATCAGACGCCGTCGAGAAACAGCACATGCGGTTGAAGATGGGAGCGAAGCTGGCAACCTTGCCGGTCATCTGCTTGTCCCAGACCTCGAAGGAACCACCCCATTCTTCTTTCCAGTCGGGATTGAGGTAGATCAGAACATTCAAACGCCGTTCAACTTTCATCACTGAATGCAGATTGAAATCGGCATGAATATCCAGATGGCCACCATTGGCGACCCGGTGCACGCCTGCCCCCTGAAAATAGGGATCAGGGATCAACCCCTTGATGCCGGTCATTTCTTCAAGAAAGGCGATAAAGGCGCGGCTGTTGAATGCCTGAAACAGATTGCGCGTGTAGGTTGGCAGGCGCTCGGGAAGAAAGGAATCCTTCAGCTTCTCCTGTGCCCGGTCATAGCTGTGCTCGGGCTGCGGCAATTCCCCGAGGTCATCCAGAACATGATGCAACACTTCC